>JAPLSZ010000309.1 GCA_026398385.1 Kiritimatiellota bacterium
CCCGGCGGCCTGCGCGAGGCCGGTCCAGACCCAGACCATGTTGACCACCATCGCGTCCCAGTCGAAATCCTTCCCGGTGCGGATGACCGCCTCGTAGGCCTTGGTATAATCGTGCGCGACGTCCTGGCATGTGAAACCGGCGTACTTCGCGCAGAACTCCGCCACGAACGGACGGATCGGCACGCGGTCCGGCATCCCGCCGCGCATCGCGGTCGTGTATCGTTCCAGGCGTTCGGTATACAACGGCTCGGTGTTCTTGTTCATGTCTTCAACCCTTTTAAGTCAACTTCCAGTTTCTGGTTCTCCTTGAGCAAGTCGTCCATCGTCAACCGAGCGTGCCGGGCGGCGGCTTCGCGTCCGAGGATGCAGGTCAGGCAGCCGTCCACGGCGCGCGCGGCGGTCGGATTGCCACAGTCGCCCTGCGTGATGGCGGTGTGGAATGCGGCGATGTTGCGCACGGCGCCGGCTTCATACAGGTTCTCCACCGTGCCGCCCTTGTAGGCCCGGTCGCCGCCGCGCAGGAAAGCCTTGCCCCAATAGTTGATTTGCGCGTGGGCGCCGGTGCCATGGATGACGGCCTCCAGCACGCCCTCGCAGGCGTTGGCCAGGCCCTGGCCGAAATGGTTGTGCACCAGGCCGTCGGCATATTCATACACCACCGAACACACCCCCCGCGCATCGCCGTGGGCATTGGCGCGGCCGATCTGCGACGCGCCCAGCGCCGCCACCGGCCGTTGGCCGATGGCCCAGAGCGCGGCGTCAATCGCATGGATGTCGAAGTTGCCGATGTAATCGCCGCCGAGCGCGACATCGTTGACCCAGACGAGGTGCTGCAGCCGGCTCTCGATCGTCGCCGTTTTCGGCGAATCGCCGAAGCCCCCGCAGACGCCGAATGTCTGGACCTGCAGCAGTTTGCCGAGGGCGCCGGCGCGGATGCGCTGGACCACCTCGATGTTAAGCGGATCGGTCGGCACCTGGTAGTCCACGAGGAATACGCGCTGCTTCGCGGTGGCCGCCTGGCCGGCGGCGGCGATGGCCAGGCAGCCCGGCACGTCTACGGCCACCGGCTTGGCCATGTACACGTGCAATCCCGCGGCGACGGCCGCCTGGGCGTGTCCGGGCAGGAAATACGGCGGCGTCTCCAACGTCACGGCCTCGACGCCGCTGGCGATCAGGCGCTGATAGCCCGACAGGCCGGAGAACCGGCGCGTCTTGTCCACGCCGAGCACGTCGCCGCACCGGTCGGCGACCGCCGGAAAATAATCGCAGACGGCGTGCATGGCATAGCCGCCATGTTTCTTGAAAAGGTTGGCAATCCAACTGCCCCGCCCGCCGTTGCCGATCACACCAAGCTTGATCATGCGCCGGGGTGCGGTTTCGTCGGCGCGCGCGGACAGGCCGGCGAACGCGGCCGTGGCAGCCGCAGCGGTCAGGAATTGACGACGGGACCATGTATTCAGGTTCATGCGCCCGACAATAATCACGTGATCTGTTGATGGCGAGCTTTTGCTTGCAGCGATTCGGGAAGATCCGTTTAATGCTCATTCAACCAACGAAAGGCGGTAACAAGCCATGAAACGCAGGGAATTCATCAAGACGGCAGGGCTGGCGGCAGTGGCGGGGGTGACCGGGTCTGGTGCGCGTGCCGCCAGGTTGGACGGAGTCCAGCAGTTGCTCCAACTGCGAACCTTCTTGTTCGCGACCGAGGAGAAGCTCAAGCTCTTTGCCGACTTCATCGCCCGGAGCCTGATCCCGGCGCTCAACCGCGCGGGCGTCACCCCGGTCGGTGCGTTCCGGCTGCTGAAGGCCGATAATCCGAAAGCCGCCGGTGATGAACTCGTCATCCGCATGCTGCTGCCATTTCCGGAAGCCGGCCGCATGCTGACGTTGCCGCACCGGATCGCCGCCGACGAAGCCTTTGTTGCAGCCCAGCAGGCGGTACTGAGCACGCCGATGAAAGATCCGGTCTATCAGCGCTTCGACACCCAGCTCATGCTCGCGTTTGACCAGTGCCCCAAGGTTGAGACGCCGACCCATGCCGCCGACCGCGTCTTCCAGCTCCGCATCTACGAAAGCCATAACTGCGAACGCGCTGCGCGCAAAGTCGCGATGTTCAACGAGGGCGGCGAGATCGCGTTGTTCCGCCGCCTCGGGATGAACCCGGTGTTCTTCGGCGCCTCCCTCGCCGGCACCCGGCTGCCCAACCTGCACTACATGCTCGGCTTCGCGAACACCGCCACCATGGAGGCCGGCTGGAAGAAATTCCTCGAGGATCCTGAGTGGCTCAAGCTCAAGGGCAACCCGCAGTACAAGGACACCGTCTCG
>JAPLSZ010000128.1 GCA_026398385.1 Kiritimatiellota bacterium
CCTGGCCCATGTCGTGGCGGCAGCAGGCTCGCTGGCGGGCTTGAACCGTGTGAACAACAGCGCCAACAGCAAGGTCAGGGCCGAACCCAGCGCCATATAGCCCAGTTTGCGCCAGAGGCTCTCGGCGGCGGACTCCGCGCCCAGCGGCGGTTGATATCGCTGCCGTACGGCCTCGGTTCCAATCGTACGGGCCAAGCGATCGCAGTGGTCCGCCGACAATGCATGACTCGCGCTCCAATCCTGCAATAGTTCATCCAGGGGATCTTTCATGATTTCAACTCCGCGCCCAGCTCAGCCTTCAATTGCTTACGGGCCTGATGTACGCGCCAATACATTGTCGCCGCCAGGCATCCTGCCGCGCGGGCCGCCTCGGTTACGCTCAAGCCCTCGATAGCGGTCAGTGTGATAGCTGCCCGCAGGGTCGGGGATAAAGTCGCGAGGGCCCGGCTCACCGTGTCACCCAACTCATGTTGCTGAACGACCGCCCTCGGTCCAGCGGCTTGGTCCGGCTGCTCCGGCAATTCGGCCTGCGCCACAATGGGGCACCGTTGTTTGTGACGTAAGAAATCATAGGTGGTGTTGAGGGCAATCCGGTGCAGCCACGTTACAAATCTCGCCCGCGCCTGAAAACCAGGCAGATGATGCACCACCCGCAGGAATACCTCCTGCGTCAGGTCATCCGCATCCGCATCGTTGAGGACCATGGGATAGATCATGACACGCACTCGCCCCAGATGCCTTCGCACCAAAACGTCAAAATACGAAAGCTCCTGTGTCTTCAGAAATTGTTTCACCAATTGCTCGTCGTTTACCTCACCCATGCATTCCTGCATACCATATTAGACGTACCAAGGCGAAGAATCTTTGATGGCTGGAGGTTTCGCAGGATGGGAAATCCTTCCAGCGTGCCGCCGAGTTCAAGGCCGGTTTGGCCAACCTGGAAATACCGAGCCGCCCCATCAAGGCCTTGCGCATTGTCATCCGAAGCTATGATCGCTCACCCCTGGTGGTGCGTGAAATCGTGATAGGCCAACTCGAAAAACCCCACAAGAAAAAGCGATAGACGGGTAATAAATCGTCCGGATGCAGCTCACCGGCCGCGCAGCGCGGTGGGTGCGAGAGGTTGCCGGGCGGCCGCGCGGGTGGTAACGCCGATAATCGTCGGTCGGCAGTTGAGCCGGAAGCTGGGGCTGTCCCCCGGACGCATTTCGCAGATTAAGCGCGAGCTGAGGCGGCAGATCAAGCTGCGCTGGGGCTCGACCGCGCTGGCGGACGCCGTGGCCGAGCCGGGCTGGCTGCGGCGGGACGTACGAGCAATGCGCGAACGATCGGCCTGCCGGCGGGAGCGGCAGGCGTGAAGATCAGAGAGCGCCTGGCCGGGCTCTCTTTTTTCGCTATTGCACGGGGCGGGGAAGGAAGTGGTTTCTGTCGAACGCCCGGCTCAGGCACGCCGGGCCCATGGTGTTCGATTGTTAACCGAGACGCGATCCCGGCGTTGCCTGCAGCCGATCTGTTCGGCCCTGTGCTTCTTCGGATCAGATCCACTTTCGGTTACTATCCGTCAGCGCCGGAACGCATCCGTAACGCACCCACAAAAAGAAAGCACGCCGAGGTGAGCAATCCGAAAACACCAATCAGTCCAATCGGAGGAAAACTCGACGGCGCGCCACTGGCCCCCTTTAGGGCAAGTCCAAGTGGGAGCACGAAGCCAACCATGGCGGTGATCGAGCACACTCGCTTGGAGCGGTCAGCCAACCCCAAACGATCCACAAGCGAACCTACCACGAGGTTGAACAGGGCAATGGGCATGCCGTGCGAATGCCCCTCTCGAAGATAAAAGCGAGCGATTGATAAAAGATGATTGCCATCCTGCACGCTGTATGTGTCAAAAGTGAGACCGAGGGCCATTCCCCCCAAGCCCGCCAGGAACAATTCTGCCGCACCAGCAACAACGTTAACTCGCCCGAATTTCATTGAGGTCATAAACATGGTGTTTGTCTGTCAATCGAAGACTGAGTTCTTCCTCTTGGCCGAACGAATAGCGTTTTATCCCCTGTGCTGCAAGTGTACAACGCTGGCGTAGCAGCGCAAGCAGTTTAGAGCAGCATGGGGGGTAAAATGCCGTTGGACGGATCCGTGATAGACAGGCTATGGGGTTTGAATGGGGCTTCCTGACCGAATGAGCCGTCCGGCGCAGGTGGCGTCATAGGGGCTCCGTGCGCCACCGCGCAGCCCGCTGGACCTGCTACACACGACGCCGGCGCAGCACATGCCGTGACGAGGCGCTAACGCTGCCCCGCGAGCCACCACCATTTTGCCGCTCCGCCATCTTCGGATCCCCGAAGATGACCAAACTCATTCCTGCCCGGATTTCTTTGCCCACGCCCCACAGGCCCAGCATTGCCACGCTAAGCACCACACCCCGCGGGGTGAGATGTTGGCCGGGATCGCAACGGGGCGGGTTGGTTTCGGCCTTCCGAGCCGCACCCCAGCCGATGCCGGTCGAGGTGGCTACGGTAGCCACCTGCTTTTTCATCGCCAGCACAAGGTCGTCTCCAACCCATACATTTCGACGATAGCCTCATCCGAGAAAAGCGAACTCGGCAAAAGGGCGCCAGGTCCACCCTTTCAGCGCGGCGTCACGAAACGGGTGTGGCTCATGGCGCGACAGCTTTCTGTGCGAGGAGCTTCTCCAGGGCCAGGAAGATTTCGCGCGCAATCCACGCGTCCGTCGCCGCATAGCGTAATTGCTGCGCGGTCAGCACAGACCGCGCCCAGTTGGTGCATTGCGTCTGCTTGGGCACGCGGACCCCCAGGACGTGCGCCGCGAGCCCGCGCAAACCGTTGGCCCGGATGGCTGCCGCGTCCGACATCTGCGCCAGATTCACAAAGCCCGCCGGTTTGAATGCGTAGATCTCGCGCAACTTGCGCAGATCATGGTCGAGGCCGACGCCCGCCTTGAGGGGCGTTGCGCTGCTGAGCAGAGCGGCGAGACCATCGAGGGTGGGAAACGCGCGCAACTGGATCAGCCAGACCGCGTGTGCGGTGGCGAGTTGCATCAGCGCCGGCGGATAGGCTTCGCCCTTGCGGAAGGCCGCGCGCGTCTCGGTGTCGACGCCCAGCACACGCTCCTGGCACAGTTCCTTGAGCGTATCCGGTAGTTGGGCTGGAGAATGAATCAGGTGGATCGGCCCCTCGTAACGGCAGAGCGGCAGCGCCATGACCTGTTCGTGCGTCAGGTCGGGCCCGAACTCCACCTTGGCTGGTCCGGCATGCATGCCCCCTTGATGGCACAGCCTGCCCGCGGATGCCAGCGCAAACCTGTGCGCCAGTCTTCACCTATATGGAAATTTCTCTCCATTCGAGAATATTCGGGTGTGGTTTCCCGTTGTAGAAGGCGCGGAAGGCAAGCAGCGCGTCCTCTGCTGCTAGCCCGGCTTATTCATGAAGCATGAACAAGCCGCCCTGCGGGCTTCGACTCCGGCCCGCAAAACCGGGCCTTCGCTCAGGACTAGCCCTGAGCAAGGTGCGAAGCACCGCGTCGAAGCCTGACGGGCGGCCCGAGGCCGCCCATCAGGCGGATTATGAGTAAATGCGTAGCGTTTATGAATAATCCGGGCTAGAAGGTCTTTTTCAAGGCCGCGATTCACATATTTATCTGTTTTCCTGAGCGGCTGTTTTCGGCATGAACCACCAGGGAGGCAAGCGCGGAAGTGTACATACTCTGACGGCCATCCATTCTGGTACTCGCGCCATTCAACGTGCCAGCCATTGACACCATGAAGTGTTTGAACATAGCCACGAGGGTCTTCCAGGCAGCAAAAACTGTTGGGCCCACCGGTATCAAGGTTCTTAACGACTCGAGATATCGGCAGGATAATCACGCACGCCACCGGGGTTCCGGCCTATCGCCCATGCCTGAGCATCAGTAATGCTTAAGATCATACCCCGCGGGGTGGAAAGTATCGCCACACCCTCCACTACAGCACACAATGGCGGCCATCAGGGCCGCCCTGACTTTGGCAGCTTCCGCCCCTGGCGCCGGAAGCACAAGCTCACACCACCACCGCCAGCCGCGGAATCTTCAGCCGCTGCCGCGCCGTCTCGCCCGCCAGCAGGTCTGTCTTCCGCCAAGGCACACTGTCACGTTCGGTCTTCTGATGCTGGCCCAGGAACAGCCCCGTGCCCAGGCTCAGCGTATGCTTCCCGAACTGCTCGTTCACCGCGTCCATCGCAACCGAGGCGCGCTCCAGATTCTCGATATGCACATTGTCCGCGAACAGCTCCCGCTGCCGTTCGCGGTCGGACTCCAGCCGGCCCAGCACCACCAGCGTCGAGCGGTACTCCGCGCCCGGGCAATGGAGTTGCTCAAAAAGGTGCGTCACCAGCGGGATCGCCTCCTGCGTGGACGCCGTGGCCCGATCGAGCCGGGCTTCCAGGGCCGCCTGGCTATAATCCTTCTTCCGCAGCGCCACCACCAGCGTGCGCGCCCGGAGCTCATGCCGGCGCAGCTTGATGAAGGCCGACTCCACATTGCGGATCAGTTTGGCCAGCACGAAGTCCCGCTCCGCAGAGGGGGCGGTGAACGTCTTGCACTTGCTGATGGAGAACCGGGCGGACTTTTCTTCCGTGGTCACCGGATAGACCGCCACGCCGCGCAGTTCGCCCCAGAGCTCCCGCCCGAGCTTGCCCAGCAGCTTGTCCGCCCAGGCTTCCGGCCGGCTGGCAAAGTCGTAGGCCGTGCGCAGCCCCTGCTTGGTCAGGAGCGCCACCGTGTTCGGGCCGAAGCCCCACACCTTCGCCAGCGGCGTTTTCTGGAGCAGCAGGTGGATGTGATAACCCGCTACAGCCATAAAACCGTGTGGCTTCCGGTACTTGGAGCACAGCTTGGCCAGGCTCTTAGACAGGCTCAGCCCCACCGACACCGTCAGGCCGAGTTCCGTCTGAATGGCCTGCTGGAATTGCCGGGCGATGTCCGCATAGGAGGTGTGGAACACGCGCCGCAAGCCTGTCAGGTCGGCAAAACCCTCGTCGACCGAGTATTCCTCGACCATCGGCGTATACCGGCGCGCGATGTCGAACATCCGCTTGGAGATCAGGCTGTAGGTCTCGTAATCGCTCGGCAGCACGACCAGCTCCGGGCACATCCGCCGCGCCGCGTGCAGGGGCACGCCGCGCTGGATGCCCAGCGCCTTGGCCTCGTAGCTCGCGCAGGCGATGATGCCGCGCTCCTGCCCGGTGACCAGCGGCCGGCCCTTCCATTCCGGGTGGAGCGACTGTTCGACGGACGTGAAGAAGGCGTCGCCGTCGAAATGAACGATGGCCTGTGGAAAACCGTGCGGCGTGAACGGCTGCGGCGTCTGTCCCTGGGTGTCCATGGCCCATGACCTTCAGGCATACTTGCGGATCACCGCTTTAACCACGCCGCCCAGTTCCAAGGACCGCTTGGGCCGGATCGTGGCATACTTCTTGTTGGCCGGGTCCAGCCGGACGCCTGCTTTGTCCTTGTTGTAGTACTTGAGCGTCCATTCGTCGTCCACCTGGGCCACCACCACGTCCCCCGCCTTGGGCGTTGCGCCGCGCTCCACGAGGACGATGTCGCCCGGCTGGATGCCCGCCTCGATCATGGAGTCGCCCGTCACGGTCAACATGAAGGTCGCCTCCGGCCGGCGGATTAGGAACTCATCCAGGCTGACCGTATCGTGCAATTCCTCCTCGGCGGGCGAAGGGAACCCCGCGGCCACGGTGCCCAGCAGCCGGACCGACCCGGTCAATTTGCCGGTAGGAGCAAGCTTGCCCCGCGGGTTTTTCTTCA
>JAPLSZ010000057.1 GCA_026398385.1 Kiritimatiellota bacterium
CAGGCGCCTTTTGACGCCGCGCTGCGGGCGGCGCAGGCGGCCGGTTATGCCGAGGCGGAACCCAGCCTGGATATTGACGGCCACGACACGGCGCATAAGGCCGTTTTGCTCGCTTCGCTGGCCTGCGGTTACGCGGTGCCGATGAGCGCGGCGTGTGTCGAGGGCCTCCGCGGGCTGGCCATGGAGGACATCGGCAACGCGCTGGAAATGGGCTACCGGATCAAGCTGCTGGGCATCGTCAAGCTGGGCCCCGACGGCGTCGGGGTGCGCGTGCAGCCGACACTCGTGCCGCTGAAGCACCTGCTGGCCGCGGTCGGCGGCGTGTTCAACGCGATTCAGGTGGACGGCGACCTGGCCGGCCAGACACTGTATGTCGGCCGCGGCGCGGGCCGGATGGCGACGGCCAGCGCGGTGCTGAGCGACCTCGCCGACGCGGCGCGCGATCTGTCTGCCGGCCAGCGGCGCCGTGTTCCGGTGCACGCGGCGGAGGGCCGGAACTTGAAATTGCAGCCGCCCGGCGACGGCGCGCTGCGTTGCTACCTCCGGCTGACCCTGCTGGACAAACCCGGCATGCTGGCGCGCGTGGCCCGGGTGCTGGGCGAGCACGGCATCAGCATCGCCTCGGTGCTGCAGAAGGAAGCCCGGGCTGGCCAGCACGTGCCGGTGGTCATTGTCACGCATGGTGCGCCGGAGCGCGCCTTCCAGCAGGCGCTCGCGGCGATCGACCAGCTCGAGATCGTTGGCGCGCCCACCGTGCGGCTGCGGATCGAGGACTTCGCGTAAAGGCTGGCCGCCGCGTCCGGATTCGGTTACTGTTTCGTGCGCTTTCCAAGGTTTGGAAAACGAACAGCGGAGCAGCAATGAAAGTGGCAAAATTCGGCGGCACCTCGCTGGCGGATGCCGGTCAGATCCTGAAAATATGTGCGATCGTCAAGGCGGATCCCGACCGCCGGATCATCGTGGTGTCCGCGCCCGGCAAGCGCAATCCCGCGGATACCAAGGTGACCGACTTGCTGATCGCGTGCGCCGAGGCCATGCTGGCCCACGGCGCGGCGGAGCAGGAACTGGGCGTCGTGGTTCAGCGCTTCGCGGAAATCCAGAAGGAGATCGGTTTGCCGGCCAGCGTCACGCGCGAGCTGGAAGACGACTTGCGCCAGCGGTTGGCGGGCGGCCGCGCGCACCACGGCAAATATTTGGACAGCCTGAAGGCAGCGGGCGAGGACCATTGCGCCAAGCTGGTGGCCGCGGCCTTCCGGCAACAAGGCCTGGACGCGCACTACGTCAGCCCATGTGACGCCGGCCTGCTGCTCAGCTCCGAATTCGGCAATGCCCGGGTGCTGCCGGAATCATACGCCAGGCTGGCGGCTTTGCGGCATCGACCGGGTGTCACTATCTTTCCAGGTTTTTTCGGCTGCACCGCGGCAGGTGAGGTGGCCACCTTCCCGCGCGGTGGTTCGGACATCACTGGCGCGATCCTGGCGGCCGCGGTCAAGGCCGATGTCTACGAGAACTTCACGGACGTGGATTCCGTGTATGCCTGCGACCCGCGTATCGTGCCCGAAGCGCCGGCGATCACGCTGCTGACCTACCGCGAGATGCGCGAACTGGCCTACGCGGGCTTCAGCGTGTTCCATGACGAAGCCATTGTGCCGGTCGTGCAGGCCCATGTACCGATTTGCATCAAGAACACCAACCGCCCCGCGGCGCCCGGCACGCTGATCAGCCCGGAGCGCCCGTACGCGGCCGGCGCTGTGGTGGGCGTGGCGAGCGCCGACGGGTTCAGCACGATTTTTGTCAGCAAGTACCTGATGAATCGCGAGGTGGGTTTTGGCCGGCGCCTGCTGCAAATCCTCGAGGAGGAACATTTGCCTTATGAACATGTGCCGTCCGGCATCGACAGCACCAGCGTGATTCTGCGCCGCAAGTTGTTTACGCCGGTCAAGGCGGCCCGCGTCGTCGCGCGCATCCGGAGCGAGCTGACGCCGGACGATATCGAAATCGAGCATGGCTTGGCCCTGTTGATGATCGTCGGCGAGGGCATGCGTTACACGGTCGGCTTGGCGGCCAAGGCGACCCGCGCGCTGGCCGACGCGGGCGTCAATATCGAAATGCTGAATCAGGGCGCGTCGGAAATCAGCATCATGTTCGGCGTCAAGGAAGCCGATCGCAAGCCGGCTGTCCGCGCGCTGTACCGCGCGTTTTTTTCGCCGGAGGATCAAGGGGCTGAGCTCGCGGATGGTTTGCAGGATGCGGGGGGGGCGGTGAGAACTAAAAGGCCTGAGTCCAGCGCCGTGGAGTCCGCGGCCGGGACCCTTGAGGAGCGCGCATGAAGAAAATCGTCATCTACGATACGACGCTGCGCGATGGCGTGCAGGGCGAAGGCATTGCTTTTTCCGACCAGGGCAAGCTGCGCGTCGTCCGCGAGCTCGACCGTCTCGGCGTGGACTACATCGAGGGCGGCTTTGCCGCCTCCAACCCGCGCGACATGGCGTTCTTCCACGCCATCCGCAAGGAAAAGCTGACGCACGCGCGGGTGGCCGCCTTCGGCGCCACCCGCCGGGCGCACGCGCCGGTCGGCGAGGACGCTGGCGTGCGCGCGCTGCTCGAAGCCCGGACGCCGGTCTGCACGATCTTCGGCAAAAGTTGGCGGCTGCATGTAACCGACGTCCTCAAGGTCTCGGAGAAGGAAGCCCTGGCGATGATCGCCGACACCGTGCGCGTCCTCAAGGAGCACGGCAAGGAGGTCGTTTTCGATGCCGAGCATTTTTTCGACGGCTACCGGGACAGCCCGGAATTCGCGCGCGCCGCGCTCACGGTGGCGCTCGGCGCCGGCGCCGACGTCCTGTGCCTGTGCGACACCAACGGCGGCACGCTGCCGCAGGACATCGCTGCGATCACCGCCGCGGTGGTCCGTGATTTTCCGGCCTGCATCGGCATCCATACGCACAACGACGGCGATTGTGCCGTCGCCAACGCGCTGGAAGCCGTCCGCGTCGGCGCGACGCCGGTGCAGGGCAAAGCGGCTGCGCGAGACGGCGCTGTTCGTGGATGAAATGGCCAACCTGCGGCCCAACCGCAAGGCGCCGTATATCGGCGAGAGCGCCTTTGCCCACAAGGCCGGGATGCACGTGGATGCGGTGCACAAGAACGTGCGCAGCTTTGAGCATGTCGCGCCGGAAAGCGTCGGCAATCAGCGCCGCATCCTGGTTTCCGAATTGTCCGGTGCGAGCAATGTCTTCCTCAAGGCCGTCGAGATGGGGCTGAACCTCGACAAGTCGTCGCCGGATATCAAGAATATTCTCCGCGAACTGGAGCGGCTGGAAAAGGAAGGCTATGCCTTCGAGGCGGCCGAGGGCTCCTTCAAACTGCTCATCCAAAAGGTGCTTAAGGCGCACAAGCCGTTTTTCGAACTGGAGGGCTTTCGCGTCATTGTCGAGAAGCGCCGCAAAGGCGAACCCTGCCTCTCCGAGGCCACGGTCAAGGTGTCCGTCCAGGGTGCGACGGCGCTGACCGTCGGTGAGGGCAACGGCCCGGTGGACGCGCTGGATCAGGCGCTGCGCAAGGCCCTGCTGCAGTTTTATCCGCAGATCAAGGACGTGGTGCTCACCGATTACCGCGTGCGCATTCTCGATCCCACGGAGGCTACCGCCGCCAAGACTCGTGTGGTCATCGAGTCCAGCGACGGCACGGGCACGTGGGGTACGGTGGGCGTCTCGACCAACATCATCGAAGCTTCCTGGGAGGCGCTGGTGGACAGCGTTGAATACAAGCTTTTCCAGGAAGAGAAAAGGGCCAGGAAAAAGACCGCGGAGGCCTAGACGGGGGATACCCATGCATCGTATTAAATCAGGGTGGTGGCCGATGGTGTGCGCGGTGGCGCTGAACGGGGCGGCGGGCACTTGGGCCCAGAACCCGGCGGCCGGCGTCTCTCCGCCCGAGGCGGCCCCACGGACGGTGGAGCCGAAGGCGGGCGAAGTACTACAGAAGATGTCGGATTTCTATCGCGGGCTGCAGAGCCTGCGGCTCGATCTGGAAGTTCAGTTGCATATGCAAGCCGACGGCTTGAAGCAGGCGCTCACCAGTTCGTGGGCCATCGCCCTGGCGCGGCCCAACCGGCTGGCGATCAGGCACACGGCCGGGCAAGGGGCCTTCCATTTCATCTGCGATGGCAGTAACACGTTCGTTTTTTTTCCGGCGAACAAACGCTATCTGCAGCAGCCGGCGCTGGCGAGCATCGCCAGCTATTTTGAGGGCGAGACGGAACCGGGCAACCTGCTGCAACACGGCATCCCGTTTTTTGCCACGCTGATATCGCCGCAGCCCTACCAGCAGTTGCTGGCCGATGTGGCCCGCGTGCAGTACGTGGGTACAGAGATGTGGCAGGGTGCGGAATGTCATCGGGTGCGCGGGCTCCAGAAACAGTTCGACTGGGACATGTGGCTGGAAACGGGCCAGCAGCCGCTGGTGCGCAAGGTGCTGATGGATATGTCCAAGGGGATGCTGGCCGCCGCCGCCGCCGCGCCGCAGATGACGAACGCGCAATGGCAGATGGAGATTTTATTCAACCGGTATGACGTCAATACACCGGTGGCCCACGCGGCGTTCCAGTTCACACCGCCGGTCACCGCGAAAAAGGTGGCCACTTTCCGGCCGCAGCAGCAGGAGGAAGGCCCGCCGCCGCTGTTGGGCAAGCCCGCGCCGGCGCTGAATCTGGACCTGCTCGACGGCGGCAAACTGTCGCTGGCGAAGCACCAGGGCCAGGACGTGGTGGTGCTGGACTTCTGGGCCACCTGGTGCGGGCCCTGCCGGCGTAGCCTGCCGGTGCTGGCCGGCGTGGCGGCCCGCTATCACGGCCGCGGCGTCGCCGTTTACGCCGTCAACCAGCGCGAGCCCGTCGCGACCATCAAAGACTTTTTGGCGAAGGAAAAAATCATCCTGACGGTGGCGCTGGATCGGGAAGGCGTCGCGGGCGAAGGCTACGGTGTGGAAGGCATTCCGCAGACGGTCGTCATTGGCAAGGACGGCGTGGTACAGGCGGTCCACGTCGGCTTCGCGCCGGATTTAAAGGAGACCTTGTGCCGGCAGCTTGACGATCTGCTTGCCGGTAAAAGCCTCGTGACGCCGGCCCCGCCGGCCGCCCCGGCTTCGAAGCCGGGGCTCTAACCCGGGCGGCTGACGCACTCGTTGCCGAAGCTGGTGCCGACGGAGCGGGCGGCGGCGATCATCGGATCGTCCGGTGGCACCAGTTTCAGTTGCGCGATGGCGTCTTGAATCGGCACCGGAACCACGCGCGTGCCATGGAGGGCCGTCATCATCCCGAACTGCCTGGTCGCCGCCAGGCGGGCGGCGAGCGCGCCGAACTTGGTGGCGAGAATGCGGTCGAACGGGGTCGGTGCGCCGCCACGCTGGAGATGGCCAAGCACCGTCACGCGCGTCTCGAGTTCCGTGGCCTCCGTGATTTTCTTCGCGACGAAATCCGCTACGCCGCCGAGTTGCCGGGCGTCGGTTCGCTGCACGTCGTAGCTCTTGACGATCTCGCCGACCTCCGGACACCGGGCGCCCTCGGCGACGCAGACGATGCTGAAGCGCTTGCCGTGCTGGCTCCGCTCGCGCACCTTGCGGTAGACCGCCTCCCACTGGAAGGGGATTTCCGGGATCAGGATGATGTCCGCGCCGCCAGCGAGTCCGGCGGAGAGCGCGATCCAGCCGGCGTAGCGGCCCATGACCTCGATCACCATGACGCGATGATGCGCGGAGGCCGTGGTATGCAGGCGGTCAATGGCCTCGGTGGCGATGGACACCGCCGTGTCATGGCCGAAGGTCTGGTCGGTGGCCATCAGGTCGTTGTCAATCGTCTTGGGCACGGCCACGATGTTCAGCCCGCGCGCGCTAAGTTTGGCGGAGATGTTCAGGGTGCCGTCGCCGCCGATGGCGATGAGCGCGTCGAGTTGCCAGCGCCGGTAATGGTCCACCACGCGGTCGGAAAGGTCCTGAATCTCCACCTGACCGCCGGCACCGGTGACCGGAAAATGCCAGGGGTCGCCCCGGTTGGAGGTGCCGAGCAGGGTGCCGCCCAGGTTGATGATGCCGGAGACGTCGGCGTTCTTCAGTTCATGCATCCGTCCCTGCACGAAGCCCTCGAAGCCGTCCTCGATGCCGAGGATCGTGGTGTCATAGTCGTTCATCGCCGACTTGGCGACGGCCCGGATGACGGCGTTGAGGCCGGGGCAATCGCCCCCGCCGGTGAGCACGCCCAGCCGCGCTAGTTTATCCATGATGCGGGTCCTTTGGTGACGCGGAGGATACCGGATGAACCGGTGCACGGCAAGCGCGCGGCGTTCGGGGGCGCCTGGACAAGGGGGGCCGCCGTGGTTCCGGCTGCCTGACAAAATCCTTGGCGCGGGCGGCGCGGGTGTGTTAGCGTCGCTGCCATGTATGCGCGACCGGCTGACCTCACACGCATGAACTTGGGGAAACGATGGGCGGCACTATGCCTGTTGCTGGGCGCGCTGTCGGCGTCAGCGCAGCAGATCGGCGAGGGGCTGCCGCCCGCCCGCACGCCGCCGGCTGTCACGAACGCGGCGGTCAGGGCGCCGGGCGCCGCCGGGATCGAGGTCAACGCCGATCAGCTTGAGTTTTTGCAGGACACCCGGACGGCCGTCGGACGCGGGCATGTGGTGATCACGCGCGGCGCCGACCGCATGACGGCGGATTACGCCGAATTGCGGACCGATACGGAAGAGGCGCATGCCAGAGGAAACTTGACATTCGATCGCGCGGGGCAAATCTGGCGGGGCGAGGAATTGACCTATAATTTTAAAACGGGGCAGGGTGATTTCGGAGCTTTCTCATCCTACACCGAGCCGTTTTTCATCCGGGCGGATGAGTCCCGGCGCGTGTCGCCCAACGAATTTCTGATGAAGAATGTCACGGTCACCACCTGCGACGGCGACGAGCCGCAATTCTATTTGCAGGCGAAGCAGGCGAAGATTGTCAACGGAATCACGCTGAAAGCCTACGGGGTTGTGCCGCACCTCGGCGGACTGCCCATTTTCTACATGCCCTACTGGACGCGCAGCCTCGAGCCGGAAGCCATGAGTTTCGATCTGCTGCCGGGTTACAGTTCGCGGATGGGGGCCTTTGTGCTGGGCGCCGCCAGCTACAAGGTGGCCACGGACGTGCGCGGAACGACGCACCTCGACTATCGCGCCAAGCGTGGCGTGGGCTTCGGACAGGACTTCCGCTGGAAGGACCGCGCCCCCGAGCAGTCCTACCGGGGCGAGGCGCGCGTCTATTACCTCCACGACCGTCAGCCGTTTTACGACGCCGATGAGGAAGCCTATCGCCAGGGTACCACGGACCAGCAGCGCTACCGGTTGCGGCTGCAGGACGCGCGCAGTCTGAGCGACCGCGACGGGTTGTATGTGGAGGGCAATTTCCTCAGCGACCCTTATGTGGTTGAGGACTTTTTCGACAACGAGTTCCGCAACAGCTTGCAGCCGGAGAACCGTGTGTCGCTCATGCACCGCGGCGACAACTATTCGGCCGGGCTGTTATTGAACGGCCGCCTGAACGATTTCTACGAGAACATTGACCGCCTGCCGGAGGCGAGCTTGGATGTCTACCGGATGCGGCTGGGCGAAACACCCTTCTACTACGAGAGCCATAACACCGCGTCCTTCCTGCGGCATGTATATCCCAAAAACACCGACACCAACGCGCCAGCGACCCCGGACGCTTCTTACGACGCCTTCCGGCTGGACACGGGCCATACGGTGTATTACCCCACGCGCCATTTCGATTTTCTCAACGTGACCCCCCGCGCCGGGTATCGCGGGACGTTCTATTCCAAAACCTATACGACGGTCATCAGCACGAATCTTGTGTCGGTGACCAACATCACCACCACGGCCACGAGCACGAACAGCACGATCACCACCACCAACCAGGTGGAGAACACCCTGCGGGAGATGGGCGCGAGCCTGCGCAGCCTGCCGGAACTCGGCGTCGCGACCTCCTTCAAGGCTTTCAAGGTGCTGAACCCGGGACCGACCGGCATAGGCCACGATGTGGGCTTGCGCCACGTGGCCGAGCCATACGCGGATTACACCTTCCGGCCCAAGCCCAACCTGGAGCCGGCGGACCTGCCCCAGTTTGACGAAGTGGACCAGCTGGGCATGGAAAACGATGTGCGCCTGGGCATGCGCAACAAGCTGCAGACGCAGCGCCGCAACGCCGTCCACAATCTGGTGGACGCGGACGTATATACCTTTTACCGCGTCGAAAAGCCGCCGGGCACGAGCAACGATTTCGACAACATTTATTTCCTGACCCGGCTGCGCCTGGTGGACTGGCTGATGCTGGACTTCGACGGCGTGTTTGACCCTTACCAGGGCCAGTTCACGAGCTTCAACACCCAACTCGCCTTTCTGACGGAGGACCAAAGCCGCCTGGCGATCGAACATCGCTACACACGGGACAGCCTTAACCTGCTCTCCGGCGAACTGACGCTCTTTCCCAACCGCGAATGGTCCTTCCGCCTGTATGCCCGCTACGACCTGGAGGGGCGCCAGTTGCAGGACTCGACGACGAGAACATGATCTGGGGCCAGCTCTGGCTGACCGCCCTCCCGCAGACGGCGCTTGACCTGGGCCGTTAAGGCGGGCGCGGCCGCGGCGAACTTCCATGGAACACACGTCTTTGCCGGTATATCTCGAGATCGCGGTGGCAGCCGCGACGGCGGCCGGCCGCCATGCGCTGAAACATTATGGACGTCGGCGCGACGTGGTTCGGCGCTCGGCCCACGACGTCAAGCTGCAGCTCGACCTCGAATGTCAGGCCCGGGCCGAGGAGGTCATCCGGCGGCATTTCTCCGAGCACCGCGTGTTGGGCGAGGAGGGCGGCGCGTTCCGCAGCGGTCCCGAGCCGCTCTGGATCATTGATCCGATTGATGGCACGGTGAATTTTACGCACGGCCTTCCGTTCTGGTGCTGCTCCGTGGCGCTGCAGTTGGACGGGCGCATGGTGGCCGGCGCCGTGGTCCTGCCGATGTTGAACGAGTGCTACCGGGCCTCCCGGGAGACGCCGGCTTTTTGCAATGACGAGCCCCTTCGCGTATCCGCCGTAAGCCGCCGGGGTGAGGCGCTGGTGCTGACCGGCCTGCATAAAGATCCGGCGGAAGCCGGGCGGGCCCTGGAGTTTCTCAGCCGCCTCTCCGCAGCCACCGAGAAAACCCGCATGCTGGGCGCGGCCGCGGCGGATTTGTGCCAGGTGGCGCGCGGCCGGGCCGAGGGCTTCTTCGAGTCGCGGATTTATCTCTGGGATGTCGCCGCGGCGGGGTTGATCCTGGAGCGCGCCGGCGGACGGGTGGAGGTCCTGGAACGCTATGACGACGTCAGCCTGCGCATCCTCGGCACCAACGGCCTGCTCCACGACGAACTGAAGGCCCTCGTCACCTGATTTGCGAATTCTGCTCCTGCCGGCACAGCGCGGCCGTCAAAGCCGGGCGGCTAAGCGGCCAGATCTTCCAGACGGTCCAGAAAACCAGGTTCGTTCCTTCGCCCTGCTCCACGCTCTCAATCGAACTGATCCAGTCGGGCGGCAGGTTGGTTGCCGCCTGGTTGGTCTCCGCCGCGAGCCAGGCTTCGGTCTGCAGCGTTTGCAGCAGGTCCCCGGCGCGTTGCTGGAGACGGGCCGAGGTCTCGGCGCGCAGCGCACCGATCATCGCGCTGGCCGTGGCGGCGATCAGCATGGCGGCCACCGCCAGGGCGATGACCACCTCGATCAGGGTGAAGGCGGCGGGCCCGGCAGAGGGTGGGGGGGGCTTGGGATCATGGGCGGCGAAGGCTCGACGGCTCTGCGGCCGCACCCTCCAGCCGCGATCTCCGCCTTGCTCCATGGCGCCATGTTCCCCAACCCATGACTCGATCGCGCTCACTGCAGGTTCGAGCTGGTTATTTCCGCGGCGTCACCCTCTCCGCCGGGCTCGCCGTCGCTGCCGTAACTGATGATCTCGAACGGCTCATTCAGCCGTCCGGGCACCAGATAGATGTACGGATGCTTCCACGGATCGGGCGGCAGGTTGGGGCTGTTGAGATAGCCCTCCGCCGGATATCTCTCCGGCGCCGGCGGCACGGTGGGCGCCCGGACCAGCGCTTCCAGTCCCTGTTCCTGCGTCGGCAGACGGCCCTGCTCAGCGCGGTATAATTCCAAGGCGGTTTTCAGTTGATGCAACTGCATCTTGGCCGCGGCGACCTTGGCCGCGGCCGGCTGACGGAAGACGTTGACGCCGACGATACCGGCTAGAATCGTGATGATAATGATCACCACCAGAATTTCGATCAACGTGAAACCACTGTGCCGTTGTCCGCGGTTTGTTTTCATGTGCGGATCCCCTTCACAATCTTAGAAGCCAAAAGAATAAACTATTCAGAACCGCGTGACAACAGCGGGTTTGTCAGCCGCGGTTTGCGCTTGTCGGCGCGACGCCGGGCGCGGTACAAACAGCCACAGCGGGTTGGTATTCACGGTTTGGCGGCGGTCTTCGGCTGGGACTTTTGACTGGGCGGCCCGCCGGTATTCCGGAAAGATGAATTAATGACCGAGAGTTTCCAGGATCGGCTGGACGGGCTACGTGCGCGCATGGCAGCTGCCTGCGCCCGTGCCGGTCGCGCGCCGGATGAGGTGCAGCTCATCGCCATCTCCAAGACCTTTGGCGCGGAACACGTCCGCGCGGCGGCGGCGTGCGGCGTGCGGATTTTCGGCGAAAACAAGGTGCAGGAAGCCGAGGCCAAGCTGCCCGCCTGCCCCGGCCGCCTGTCGTGGCATCTCGTGGGCCATCTGCAGTCGAACAAGGCGGCGCGCGCCGTGGCGCTTTTCGACCAGATCCATGCGGTGGACTCGCTGAAGCTGCTGCAGCGGCTGGAATCCGCGGCCAAGGCGGAAGGCAAGCGGCTGCCGGTGCTGTTGGAAATCAACGTCTCCGGCGAGAGCTCCAAGTTCGGGCTGTCGCCGGCGGCGGCGCCGGAGCTGCTGGCGGCGGCGGACGCGCTGGAGTATGCGCAGGTCGCCGGCTTGATGACTATGCCGCCGTTTACGCCGGAGGCGGAGAAGGCGCGGATGCATTTCCGGCGGCTGCGCGAACTGCGCGACGAGTGGCGCGCGCAGTTCGGCCTGCCGCTGGCGGAGCTTTCGATGGGCATGAGCCACGATTTCGAGGTGGCCATCGAGGAGGGCGCGACGTGGGTCCGCATCGGCACGGCGCTGTTTGGCGAACGCTAAGATTAGCAGGAAAAGATATGAAGGGCGATTTGGTTTTTATCGGCGCGGGCAACATGGCGGAGGCGCTGCTGCAAGGCGTGCTGCGCGGCGGCCGCTGGCCGAAAGCGCGGCTGGTGCTGACGGACATCGCGGCGGAGCGCCGCGCTTATATGGCGCGCACCTTTGGCGTGCGCGTGCTGGCGGACAACGCGGCGGCTGTTTGCGGAGCGCAGTTGGTGGTGCTGGCGGTCAAGCCGCAGGTCCTGCTGGCAGTGCTGGCCGACCTCCGGCCGGCGCTGCCGCCGGACGCGCTGGTGCTGAGCATCGCCGCGGGCGTTCCAACCGCGAAGATCGAGGCCGCGCTGGGCGGCGTCGCGCGCGTGGTGCGCGCCATGCCGAACGCGCCGGCGCTGGTGGGCTGCGGCGCCGCCGCGATCTGCGCCGGCCGCCATGCGGCGGCGCGTGACCTGGGGGCCGCCGAGCAGGTGCTCGGCGCCGCCGGGCTGGTCGTGCGCGTGCCGGAGCAGGACATGGATGCGGTGACGGCGCTCAGCGGCAGCGGGCCGGCGTATGTGTTTTACCTGATGGAGGCGATGCTGGAAGCGGCGCGCCGGATGGGCCTGGCGGAAGCAACCGCGCAACAACTGGTTTATGCCACGGTCAAAGGCTCGGCGGAGCTGATCATGCAAGACGGCTTGCCGCCGCAGGAGCTGCGGCGGCGTGTGACCTCCGCGGGCGGAACGACGGCGGCGGCGATCGCAGTCACGGATCGGCGGCAGGTCATGGCGGCGCTGGTGGAGGCCATTCTGGCCGCGCAGCGCCGCGCGGGTGAACTGGCGCGCGGGTGAAACATGAAGACACAGGAACCTCTGGTGGACGGCAAATGGTTTGGTCGCAAGGGCGAGCGGCCGCGGCGCAGCGGCCTGGTGCGCTTTGTCGGCACCAGCCTGGCGATCGTCTTGATTCTGTATGTCGGCGTCTGGTTGTTGGGCTTCACCGCCGGATTCCGTTCCTATCTCGAGGATGATCTGCAGAGTCGTCTGGATCTGCCGGTGAAAATCCGCAAGGCCCGCCTGACGCCGGCGCTGAACATCGTGGTGGAGGGGTTAGCCACCGCGGGCAGCGGTCGCAAGGGGCAGCCCGGGGTGGCGATCCAAAAATGTTTCCTGGAATGGTCGGTCGTGGATGGCGGCCGATGGCATCTGCCGCGCTTACGGCACATCCAAGTCGAGGGTGGCACGCTGGCGTTCGCGCCGGCCGAGCAGGGCGGGTGGGCGCCGGCCGGCCTGGCCCCCTTCAGCGCGCTAATCGCCGAGTGGGGCGGATTCAAGCTGCCGGCGCCGGCGGCGCCGGTCAAACCGGCGGGTGCGGATCAGACCATGGAAAAAGCGGCGGCGGCCCAGCCGGTTAACGTGCTGGAAAAACTGCGTCAGTGCAGCCTGTCTATTTCCGACGGCCGCATAACCTGGTGGAGCGAGGCGGGACGTGAGCTGGCTTCCGCGGAAACGATCCGACTGGCGGTTACTCCGCTGGCTCTGCCCAACCGGCTGATGACCCACATTTTGCTGACGCTGGACGAGGCCAGTCTGGCCGACGGCCGCCGCGTCCAGAACTTCCGCTTTGAGTGTCTGGATCTACGCTCCCAGCGGCTGATTTTGGAACTCAAGGCTGACTGGTCCCCGGCGGGCGCGTCGCCCGCCGGGCCGCCGGAAGAAGCCCGGAAACCGCCGGAATCCGATCCCGGCGCATAAGCCCGGCCCCGGTTGGCCGCCTGGGTTGTCGCCGGTCCGTTCTTGACTTGTCACTCCGGCCCGTTATCATGCCGATCCGTTGTGGGCCAACGTAGCTCAGTTGGCAGAGCAGCGCATTCGTAATGCGCAGGTCGTCGGTTCGAATCCGACCGTTGGCTCCAGTTTTTCCCCCAACGAAAAGGTGACAGGCCCCTGCCGCGCCCGGTTCGCTCACGGCGTTACTTTGAACACCAGATCGTGCTCGCGCACGTGCGCGGGGGCCCGGAGACCGACGGCGTCGCCCACCCGCGCCCCGCGGATGTCCACGTGATTGACCTGCATGGATTCCACCCGGGTGGTGACATCGGTCGTGTGGCCCTTGAAGTGCAGGGTGTCGCCCACCGCCAGCGAGCCGCTATCAATCCGAATGGCCGCCACGTTGAGGTGCCCGAAATAATGCGTCACTTTCCCGATCGCGATCTCCGCCATAATCCACCTCCCATCATGGGTGATAGGTTAGCATGCCGGTGCAGCGCGGCAAGCTGGAAATGCCGGCACCCTGATCCTCGCCTAATTTTAACGGATACTGAAAAAAGTGATGCTGGCGTGAAGATTTATCTTGCATAAGTGTTATAGATTTACTA
>JAPLSZ010000237.1 GCA_026398385.1 Kiritimatiellota bacterium
GCGCGTCGCCCCAGGCGCGCGGGCCTGCCGGCCAACGGCCCCCGTTGGGGGCCTCTCGGGTTGCCGTCTACCTTGCTGTGCACTGTGAATAGCATGTCGAATAACAACCAAAAAGTGTCAAACGCAAATCAGGACGTGACATTCCGCATGCGAAAAGGCGCTGGCGGGAATTTCCTCGACGCGCCCGCCGGGCACGGCCCACTCGAGCCGCAGGGTCTGGCCGCCGCCGCCCTGGAAGTAGCGGACCCGCAGGGGGTGGGCGCCGGCCGCGAGCGCCACCGTGGCGGTCGAAACCAAGTCGCCGTGGACACCGTCCTTGCCGCACGCCGGTTTGCCGTCGATGACGACTTCCGCGCCGTCGTCGGAGGTCACCCGGATCACGTAGGCGCCGGTGGCCGGCGCGTTGAGGAAGCCGTCGAACACCAGGCCGAAATTCTCATTACGGGTCTTGGGTTTGAGGTTGATCTGCTCCGCCACCGCGGTCTGCGCCGGCGGCAGCGGGGTGAAGTCCGGCAGCCTCGCCGTCCCGGCCTTCAGATCGTAAACCTTCACCTGCAGGCCGGGCTGCACGTTGCCCGGCGCCACCGCCCCGGTGGGCTGGACGCTTTTCATCGGGAACGCGGCCAGGCGGCTGAGGCCGCCATCCGGCCAGACGGCGCGGGCCTTCACCACCGTGTCGCGCGCGATTGCGATCGGCTGCTGATAGATCGTGGACTGCGCCGTGGGATCGGAGCCGTCGAGCGTGTAGACGATCTTGACGCCTGGACCCGCCGTCTCCAATTCGACCTTGCCCGTACCGACGAACAGATCCGCCGGGTTGATCTTGCGCGGCGGCAGCCAGCCGTTGAGCCGGCCCCGCGAGACGTCGGGCTGGATCTTCAAGACCGCGCGGTCGTAGGTCATCACGCCGTTGATCTCCGTCTCGATGTCCGTCAGCTCCGTGTACACGCCGCCGCTGATGCCGGGATCCTTGGCGATCCGCAGCCAGGTGCCGAGCACCTCTTCGTAGCGGACCGCCAGCTCCTCCTCATTGGCGAAGCCCGTTGATGGGATGCCCGGCGTGTCGCCATAACCCCACCCCGTGCCGCTCCAGGTGTGACCCTTGACGTTGTAAGCCAGCCCGCCGCACTCGCCCGCCACCGCGGCGCGCGTCGCCGTGGGCCGCGGCGCCGGCGGGAACGGATAGAGATGATCGTCGAGAACGTCGCCGACCTTCATGTCCCAACCGCCGCTGGCGCCGGTGATCAGCCGGTGGGGATCCCACTGCCGGACCAGCCCGACCAGGCGCTCGGTGTCGAATTGGCCCCAACCTTCGTTGAACACCACCCATAACACGATGCTCGGGTGGTTGTAGTGTGTCGCGATCATCCGCTGCAATTCGAGCTCGAACTGCTTTTTCCGCTCGCGCGTCAGGTTGCCGCCGCTGGGCATGTCCTGCCAGACCATCACGCCCAGCTTGTCGCACCCGTAATCCCAACGGTCCGGTTCGCCCTTGACGTGCTTGCGGGCCATGTTGAAGCCATAGGCCTTGATCATGGCGACGTCGTATTGCAGCGCCTCGTCCGTGGGCGCGGTGTAGAGGCCGTCGGGCCAGAATCCCTGATCCAACGGCCCGGCATGGAACACATACTTGTTGTTGAGCAGGATGCGCATGACGCCTTTTTCGTCCGGGCCGATCGCGATCTTGCGCATGCCGAAGTAGCTTTGCACCGCATCCTTGGTCGCACCGTCGGTCAGTTCGATGTCGAGGTCGTACAGGAACGGCTTGTCGGGTGTCCACAGCTTGGCCTTGGGCACGTGGATCGCGATTTCTTCGCCTGCCTTGCCGCCGGCCTCGCCGACCTTGGTCGTGCCGTCGCGGGCGACCGCCCGCACCGTCCCGCCGTCGGCCTGCACGGTCAGCTTGAGCACGCCGGCGTCAATGTCGGGCACCAGCTTCATGCTCTGCACATAGGTCTTCGGCACGGCTTCGATCCAGACCGTGCCCCAGAGGCCGCTGGTGGCGGTATAGAATATGCCGCCCGGACCCAACGTCTGTTTGCCGATGGGTTGGCCGCCTTCGTTGGTGGGGTCCCAGACGGAGACGACCAGCGTCTGTTCGCCGCCGGGCTGGAGGGCCTCCGTGACATCGAACCCGAACGGGTCATACCCGCCAACGTGCCGGCCGACGGATGTGCCGTTGACGAACACTTCGGTGGACCAATCGGCCACCACGAAATGCAACAGCACGCGGCCGGTGTGCCACGCCGCGGGCACGGTGAAGCCGCGCCGATACCAGAGGCGGTCCTTCGGCTCGACCTTCTTCTTGACTCCGGACAAGGCAGACTCGACCGGATAGGGCACGAGGATTTTCCGGGAGAACTGCGCCGGTTGCGGTGCGTCCTTGCCGGTGATCTCGAATTGCCACAGGCCGTTGAGATTCTGCCATGCCGGGCGCACCATTTGCGGGCGCGGGTGTTCGGGGTGCGGCCGGGCCGGGTCCACCTGGGCGGCCCAGCGGGTCATGATGTGGCCCGGTACGGGTTGCCAGTCCGCGGCCCGCGCCGTCAGGGCGAGGGCCAGCAGGCCGGTGAGTGACATCGTGTTTGCTTTCATCATTTTTCCCCCATGATCCCTGTGTCTATCTGAACTCGATCTGCCATTGTGCAAATATTTCTTCATGGGCATCATCGTTTGTTTGAGGAATTGCTGTCTTTTACCTGCTGAATCAGGCTGAAATCGTCTACCCAGCCCTGGGCCCCTGCGCTGGCGGCGGCGCGCACGCGCACCGTGTAGGTGCCCGGCGCCAGATTCGTGTAGCTGCGCGTCCAATGCACCCAGCCGGCCGGGGGTGTGAACGCCGGAGCTGCGGCAACGGCCGGGGCCACCGGCTTGCCTGCACTGTCCAGCAACTCGAAGGTGAAGCCGGGGTCGAGTCGGTTGCCGGCCAGGCGCCGGCTCTGGACCCACAGGCCCAGCGCGTAGTCACCCGCAGCGAGCGCGATGGTCTGGGACAGCGCAACCGCCGCAGGGCCCTGGAGGCGGCACATCTTTTTGCCCTGATGCGGCGTGTACGACGGTTGGCCTTCTTCCCACAAGATGACCCCGTCCACTCCCAAATAACCACCATTCCCGCCATTGTCGGATGCCCACCCCGCCTGGTTGCCGGTTTCAAAGCCCGGGTTCAGCAGGAGCTGGGTGCCCGGCTCGCTCGCGCAAACCGTGACTTTGTAAACCCGGGTGTAGTTGGTGGCTTGCGCGGTGACGGTATATCTAACAGGCGTCTGCTTTGAATTGGAAAAATCCACTTTCGCGCCCGAAGCCGGCGCAACGGTGGCGAAGGGCGAAACCGTGCAGACGGGCGCCAGCTTGGTTAGATCCGTGCCCTGCGGCAGGACCAGCGTGATGGCGTCGTCATCCGTGGCAATCATCGCGGCGCCCTCGTTGCAGGCGAAGCTCAGCAGGTCACTGTCCGCGCTGAGGGTGGGCTCGGCGCCGGCCAGCGGCGGATAGAGGCCCCATTCCTCGACGCCCGGTGTGTCCGCGGCCTCCGTGATGTTGAGACGGAATTTGCGGGCGGTGACGGGCGGAAAGTCCAACACGCTGACGACGCTCACCTTGGTTCCGCCGGCGAGTGGCTTCCACGTTTCGCCGTCCAGCACCTCGACGGCGAACTTCCGGATGCGGGGGCCTGATAATTCGCGGACCACCGCGCGGCCCACCAGCACCGGCTCGCCAAAATCCACTTCCAACCAGGCACCGCGCTGACCGCCTGCGGCGGACCAACGGGTTGTTAGCTCGCCGTCGGCGGCCTTAGCGGCTTCGAAGCCGGCCCCCAGCGTGCTCGATGCGGTCATGCTCTTGCCTTGGTTCAACGACGCGGCCAGCACGCGCGGCGGAGCTTTGGACGCCGGATCCTTGACGCCCCACGGATTGGCTGCGGTGGAGGCGACCGGCGCGACCACCGGGATGGTTTGCGCGTTTTCCGTTAGAATCGCTTCGTCGCCCTTGGCGAGTGCGAGTTCGAACGCGCCCGCGCCCAGTAATTTGATGGATCCCGGTTTGCCGTTGACGCGCACCGTCATGGTGGCGGGCAGGTCGGTTTCGATTTTGCAGGGTTCGCCGGCCAGACTCTTGATGCGGATCCAGGATGTCCTGCCGTCTTTCCATGCGGCGCTGACCAAGAACCCGCCTTCGGCACGAAGGTCATGGAAGACCGCGTCGTTCCACCGGTTCCAGGAGCGCGGCACCGCCGGAAACACATGGATCGCGCCGCCCCAGCTTTGCAACAGCATGTCCTGAACCGAGCGGTTCAGGATGATCGAACACTCGATCACCGGATCGTCCTCGATGTACATCGTGTTCGCTTTGACAAACCTCTGGTCGGCCATGTGCCGCTGAATCTGATCAATGGCATTGTCGCCGTCGCCGAGGGTGGCGTAGAGCGAGGCTCCGCCGGCGCGCGACCAGCCCCAGGTCTGTTCCTGGTTGCCGACGGTGAGCCAGTGGTGGATCGAGCGTTTCATCAGGTCACGTTCCTGCGGCGTGTCACCGGTCATGCTGTGGAGCGGATGGATCATCAGCAGGTGCGACCAATGGCGGTGCGACGCGTGCATCTGCACGTTCGGGCCGATGCGCAGGCCGGTTTCGTCCACCGCATAGGGAACCAGCCGGTCGAGGGCGTCCTGCCACTTGGGCGCGAGCGGATCGTTGATCCGGTATCGCTTGTTCAGATCGAGCAGGGTCCGGCAGCCCCAGCGGAACAGGGAAAGCTGATAGCTGTTGTCCACGTCGTCGGCGAACTCCGGCGAGTTCAACTTCGGCAGGTGCAGCTTGCCGTCGCCGCCCTCGGTCATGATGTGCAGGTAGAGGTTCATGGCACCGCGCAGCAGTGGATAGAACGCGCGTTGGTCCGGGTCGGTCACCATCGAATGATCCATCGTGCTGCGGTAGTGCTGGTAGTAATTGTGCAGCGCCCAGGGGAAATCGGCAGGGTTGATATAGCCTCCGCGGGACCCGTTGCCGCCCAGGCCCTGGTTGTCGGTGGTGTGCGGCACGGTGGCGACATCGTCGAAGTGCCAGATGTCCTTGCCGTTGCGGAAGAAGTTGGCGCGCTTCGTGTCCATGAAGTTGATGAGCGACTCGCCGAGCTCGATCCGGTTGCCGGTGTAGACAGGCAGATAGAGGCACTGGAAGTTCATGTTCCACCAGATCCGCGGCCAGCGGGTCTTGCGGAACCACGGGCCCAGCAGATCGACCGGCGGGCTGTCGGAGCGCGAGGCGCTGGCGAGCTTATACCACTGGATCCAATAAAAACTTTCCGCCTGCGCATCGGGGATCGAGACGAAACTTTTCGGATAGAAATCGTGCCACCACGCGCGGTGGGATGCCAACAGGGCATTGAAATCCGCGGTGGCGTTCGCCTTGACCGTCTTCGCCACTTCGTTGCGGGCGGCGTTGCCGGGGTATGAATTGGCGATGGAAAGGATGACGCGGCGGCCATTGGGGATGGGCTTTTCGGTCCAGGCCGTGGCGTGCTCGCCGCCGTCGCCCTTCGGGTCATCCATGCCATGGCCGTAACGTTCCTGGATGCACACCGGGATGCCGTCGAGGGTTGCGGTGCGGGCGGGCGGATTGGCCGGTTCATTCCAGAAGCCGTTCGGGTGGGTATCCGGCCAGTTGATGAAATCCCGGCAGAGGGTGGCATCCCACGCGAACTGGGCGGCCGACTCCGCACCTGTCGTTTCAAGGTCGATGAACATCACCATCTCCTTGGTGTGGATGAATGATCGGAACTTGAGCGTGCCCTGGTCGGTTTTCACCTCGCCGCGGACTTCCGCGTTCCAGAGGTCCATGCGCAGCGTTCCGCTCTCGATCCTGCCGGAGGTGGTCAACACCAGTCCGCCAATCGGCAGGCGGTTATTATCGCGGCGATGCTCGGTGACGTCCTGGCGCCCCATCTCCCAGCGCAGGGTGTTGGGCCCGGTCTGGTAGATCGTGGCACCCAGCAGGCCGTTGCCGAGGAAGGCGCCGGTGTCGAACTGGTCGGGCAGCCTCTCGAACACCAGGTCCTGGCGGGCGAGAAATGCCGGGTAGTCCATGTTCACCTCGACGGAGGAGTTCTGTGTCGCAGCAGAGTAAGCCCGACCGGCAAGGCAGATCATCAGAAGGGAGATATATAGATGTTTCATGGTTTGTATTTTGATTGCAGGTTCGCGGCGGACACGGCCGGCATGGAAAAGAAATAGGTGCGCCATGGGTCACCGGACTTGGCTTTCCCCGAGAAAGATCCGATCACTTTCCCGTCAGCCGTCACTTGGCGACAGCCGCCGATGGCATAGAGCCCGATGGATAACGAGTTGGTGGCGTAGTCCTCCCAGGTCGAGCCGTTATCCAGGCTCACGAGCGCCGACAGATGGCCGGCGGTGCTGGCGCCCACCATGTACAGCGGCGACGAAGGGTCGTTGGGATTGGATGCCAGCAGCCCGTCGGTCGTACTGATCGTGATGCTCGTACCGGTCCACGTTCCCGGCCAAGTGTCGATCTCGCGCACGCCACTTGTTTTATTGAAGCACATGTAGTGCTGGCGATCGATATGGCCCGGGTTGTTGAAATAGGCCGGATCCCAAGGAGCCCCCGTGTGATAGGCGAAATGGACCTTGCCGCCCTTCACATGCATCGTGCTCAACCAGGTGGACCAGGGCGTGATCTCGTCCGCCAGGTTGATCATGGTGGACGGGCCGGTCGGCTCAGGCGTGGTCGGTGTGCTGATCGCCGTGCCCCCCATCGCCTGCCAACTCAGACCGCCGTCGGGCGACTTGACATACCGGATCGTCTCGTAGGGGATTTTATTGCCGCCATCCTTGGTATCCGCGGTCGTCACGGCATAATGCAAGACGCTGGTCGTGCCGGCACTTTCAACAAACAAATGCGGGTATGCCGTCGCCGAGTAGCCCTGGCTCGCGCTGAACAATTGCAGGTTCCGGAGCAGGTCGCCCTGCATATTCACCGTCAGGAGTATGCCGAACTGCGTAGCAAGGTAGAACTGCTGGCGTTGCTGATCATAGGCCATGGCGAATTTGGCGCCACTCGACACGCCGTTGTAGGTCTTGTTGATCGCCGGCGCGGTATAGCCGTTGGCCGCCGTAAAGCCGAGAAAGTGCGTACTGACGCCATACGTCGGGAACGACACATAGATATTGTCGTTCTCATCGGTCTCCATCGCCGGCGGGGCCGTGTAATCGTTGCTCTGATAGACGGTGGTGAACGTCTGGCCGCCGTCGGTGCTCCGCGCCAGGCACCACATGCCGGGGTTGTTGTTGGCATCCGGGGTGGTCTGCATATACGTCATGAAGATTCCATTGGCGTTGGCGACCACTTTCTGATTGTGGCTCTGAAACACCCCGGCCCGGCCGTCACTTGGAGTATTTACGAGGACGGCGCTGATGGGAATGACGGCCGGAGCGCCGCCGGCAACTGTCGTGGCGGCAAGAGACAACCCCAGCCAACATGCGCTGATAGAGAACCTGAACATTTTCATAAATGCCTCGGCTTTCTGCTTTAGGTTGGATATCGCGGGAGAGCGGTACGGAAGATGGGGTCATTCGTTTTCATGGCTTATGAAAATCCTGATTGCTTCACGGTTGTTTGCGGCGGTCTGCGTCATGCAGATCACGGTCCATGGCCGCGCCGTCGAACGGAACCACGATGATTTTGCTGCCGTGCGCGTCGTTGCCGCATTCCCGGTCCTTGGGCACATCGACGACGGCGAAAGTGAAATGCGTGACGTGGCCGTTTTCCAAAAGCACGCCGGCACGCTCGAGCTTATGCCAATGGTTGACGGTCCCGTCGGTATAGCGCAAAAAATCCTTGGTCGGATCGTATGCCAATCCCCGGAACGTCCAATTGTTAATGCCATCGGCCGAGGTGATGTGATAGGCCTTGCGGGCATCAAAGCCGTTGGCCACGATGTGATAGAGTCCGCCACTGAACCAGATGACCGGATCTTCCATGGCGCGCAACGCCTCCTCCGGGATGCCGGGCACTTTAGAATAAACCCCGGGACCTTGAACCAAGTAGGGGCCCAGGATGCCCTGCTTGCTGATCATAATGGCGCCGGACCGGGGCACGATCATGTAGTCGCCATCCGGACGAATCATGATGCTCACGTTGGACATCCCCCCGCGGTCGCTGAAGGCATTGGCGCCAACCTTGATGGAACCGAGCAATTTCCATGGGCCGTCCGGGGATTTGGACACAAACACATCGCCAGGCCGGGTTTCGCTGACAACCACGGCATATTGGCCGTCGGGCATGACCAGTGCCGTCACGTTATGCCCTTTGCCACCTTGATTGTCCGGCCAGCAAATTCCCTTGTCGACATACGGCCCGGTGACCTTGTCGCTGACGGCATGCACGGCCAACGAGTCCACCCATGCCTTATGGCCCAGGGCCTGATCCCAGCGGCTGGCAAAGAGATGGAATTTGCCGTCCTTCCCCCTGATGATCTTCCCGTCCCAATAGCACCACTTTTGGGTGGTGGGGTCTTCCAGGCCGTTCTGGGCATCGCGGGGGCCCACTTCAGGCGCGCCCCACACGTCCTTGGACAGGGAAGTCCTAATCGGCATCGGCAGGAAATAATCGATCAGGTTTTTTTCGGCGGCCGGCGCCGCGGCGCCGACCAGCAGGGCCAACAACGGCAACAGCCTCAGCAGACGGATAGGCCAGTGCTGGTTGACGCCGCGAGTTCTCGTTTTTATTGTTTTCATCGGAGTTGTGGGTTGGTTGGCCATAGATAGATGTTTCATAGTTTTTGCTCTGTTGTTGATTTACTTTTATCTCGCAGTCGCCTCCGGCACCGCCACGCGTTGCAACTTCGCGGACTGCGCGATCAGCTTCCCGTCGGCGAATACCAAAAAACCCGTGCCTTTGTTATACTTCTTCCCGGTCCTGTCCCATAGAATGGTCAGGCTCTTGCCGTGGTAAGCGATGTTTTCCAGCTTGAACCAGTCCCACGTGCCATCGGGAACCAGCGGGTTGACCTCGATGGTATGGTCGGCCCTGGGCCGGAGGCCGACCAGCCCGGTGATGATCAGGTCGCAGAAGGTTGAATGATTGTAATAACGGCCCCGCGTCTCGGGAAAACCGCTGTCGTTGGTAATCCACTTGCCTGTGTCGGGATCGAGCGACTCATCGATCCACGCCATTTTGGACCCATCCGGCTTCGTGAAATAATGACTGGCCGCGTAGGTTCTGAGGGTGTTGAAATACTCCTTTTTGTCGACCGACTTCTGCTGGTAGTTGTTGAGCAGGTTGGCCAGGGCCGTTAGCGTCTGGGACGTCGCGTACGGCCAGCTTGCCCCGCGCCATTCACAGCCCCCGCGGTTGATCTGGAATTTCGGGTGGCGGCGCTCGGCGAAGGAGGGGCCGTACGGCGCCTGGAAGCCCTGCGGGTCGCTCAGTTGCTTCCAGGCCTCTTCATAGCCCTTGCCGTCATCCGGCAGGTTGAAGTACCACGGGATGTAACCGATCAGCTCGCGGACCTTGACCAACTGCCCGTCCGGGCATTCTTCCAGGGCGGGGCTGGTGTAATCGCTGATGGCGCCCTTGTACCGAAGCACCTTGTAGAACTTCTTTTCCGGGTCCCAAAGTTTCTGCTGAATCTGCTGCTTGAGGCCCTCGGCCTCCGCCTGGAATTTCCTCTCCACATCCCCCCTGCCCGCCAGCTTTGCGATCCGGGCGATGGCCATGGCGCTACCATACATATAACTGCTGATGGTCGGCCGGACACCGGTGCCGCCGATGGAATGCTCCATGCCGTCCCAGGAATCGCACTGCCAGTAAAGCCCGACCTCCGCGGCCAGGCGGCTCCTGCTCATGCCGGCGTCGCCCTTGCTGTAGGCCGCGTGGTTGGCCATCAAGCCATCCAATTGCCCCGTCACAAAATCTTGATCATAGTTCACCAGGTAGCGTGCATAAACGGCGTCAGTCAGCCAGTTGCTGTACCCGCGAGACATGGCGTTCAGTGCGGCGAGGGTGCCCTTCATGCTCACGGGCGGCTTCGGCCGGCTGTGCAAGATCGCCTCGCGAACCAGGTACATCATGTCTCGGACGTCGCCGCCGGACGCCCGGCAGATCAGGTCCACGACGCCATCCTCAAACAGGCCCTCGTCACACCGCTGCAACACGATCTCGCGCGCCTTCTCGATGGGGATGCCCTGCTGGTCGGGGCAATCGAACAGCGGTATGTTGGCCTCGAGAAATGCGCAGGTATCAGCGTCGGAAACGGCATCCACAAGCTTTTCGAGATAGGCCGCATTGAACCTGTCAACGTACCCCTTGAGGATCGCACTCCCCGCCACAAGGGACGCATCGCGGCCCGCGGGCGCGAACACAGGCGCGATGGGCGGAACCGCAAGCTGCCCGGCGTCCGCGGCCCGGCCGCTCGTGTCCGGCGGATACAACCTGAACTCCTCGATGGAGGGCACATCCGCGGCGGCGAGGATGTTCAGGCGGAAGCGGCGGGCGGTGACGGTCTCGAAATCCAGTACCTTCGTGCCGCCGATGGTGGTTCCGTGGGCGAGCGGCTGCCACGTCTGGCCATCCAGGAACTCGACAACAAACTGCCGGGTGTGGGGTGAGGACACCTCCCGGATCACGGCGCGGCCGACCCGCACCGGCCGGCCGAGGTCGATCTTCAGCCAGGCGCTGCGCGTGCCGCCGGCGGCGCTCCAGCGGGTCGCAGGATCGCCATCCATGGCCTTATCGGCCTCGAAACCCGGGTCGGGCCAGGTACTCGAGGCGCTCGCCGGGATATCCCGTTTCAATAGCGTCGACAGCGGGACTTGCGACGGTGTTTCCGCGGAATGCGCGACACCGGCAAGGCCGGTCATCAGGAGGGGAATAAACAAGTGTTTCATGGTTGTTTGCCTGTTCGACTGGTTATTGTTTTGTCTGTGAACGGGCACTGCCGTTGCGTGTTCAACGGCTCGCCTTCTGGATCAGGCTGAAATCATCCACCCAGCCTTGTTTGCCCCGGACCGTGTCGGTCGGGCCGACGGTGAACTTCACGGTGTAGGCACCGCTTGCTAGGCCGGTGTACTGGCGTGTCCACTGGACGTAGGCGCACTTGGGCGCGAGGCAGTCCGGAGACGAGAACTTGACGGGCTTGACGGCCTGCGCCTTGCCGTCCAGCAACTCGAGGCTGAGGTTGGGGCCGAGGTTGTTGTCGGAATTGGCCCGGCTCATCACCCACAGGCTCAGTTCATAATCCCCGGCGGGCAGCGCGATGGCTTGCGTTAGATGGATGGTTTGGTCTTTGCCGCCCTGCAGCCGAAAATGTTTCTTTCCTTCATGCGGGGTGTAATGGACCCCATCGTTGTCCATATCCAGGTCCGAGTCGACCAGGACTTCGGAGTTGCACAACCACGGGAGCGGCCCGGATTCAAAACCAGGATTGGTGATGAGCGGGCGACCCGGCAGGGCCTCCCGCATCGGAAACTCGACCACGCGGCTCAGGCTGCCGCCCGGCCAGACGGCGCGGGTCTTGACCACCGTATCGCGGGTGATATCTATCGGTTTCTGATAGACCGTGGACTTGGCGGTTGGGATCGAGCCGTCGAGCGTGTAGACAACCCTAACATCCTTGGCCGGGGCTTCGAGTGCGACCGTGGCGGAACCGACGAACCTGCTGGCCGTGCTGGTTTTGCGCGGCGGAGCGGCGGTCCACCACGGCCGCTGCTCAAGTGCCACGGGCATCGGCCGCACATGGCCCTGCTCATCGAGGTCGATGCGCAGGATGGCCGGGCGCTCGCGGAACGGTGCCCCGCCATCGTTTCCCCAGAAGGTGGACCACCACTGGCCCTCGGTGTCGGTGAAGAACACATTGTGTCCGCCTTGCGGGATGGCCAGGTAACGGGGTCCATAAGGGCCGTAGACGTTGTCGGCCACGGCCACCATGCACGAATACCCGGCGATCCACTCGGCGCAGATGAGATAATATTTGCCTTTCCATTTCGAGAGGAAGGCACCCTCGTGGCCCACGTGCCCGAAATTCGTCGGTTTGAGCAGGCGGGGTTCTTCGGCCAGGCCGGTCATTTCGTCATTCATCCGCGCGATCTTGCCGTTCATATAGAGCCAGTACACCTTGCCGTCGTCGTCCTGGAACAGCGAGGGGTCGATTTCCTTGGTCAACGGCCCGTCCTTTTTGACGTCCTCATAGGGGCCTTCCGCTTTGCCGCTCATGCTCTTGAGCAAGCCGCAGCCGCCGTAGTTCATGCAGTAGGTCAGCCAGAAGGTGCCCTTGATGTAGTGAATCTCGGGCGCCCAGACCGCCCGCGCCTTGGTGTTCCCGTTCTGCCTGATTTCCCTGCCCCACGTCGCGTCCCGATCCAACGACCAGACCAGGCCCAGGGGTTTCCAGTTCTGCAGATCCTTGCTCTGCCACACACGGATGCCTTCGTTGACACACCACCAGCCCGTCTTGTCGTGGCCCGGAGCCGGGTTGTCGCCCGTGGTCCCGGTCATGTAATAGGTCTTGTCCGGTCCGACACAGACGGACACATCGCGCATCGGGGTATCGAACAACGGTTCGATCAGCGGCAGCTTGGCCAGCGGCAGCTTGACCGGCTCGTCGGCCGCTGTGGGCGGCGGCTTGTCCGGAGCGTTTTGCAGGTCGCGATCCAAGGCCGCGCCATCGAAGGGAACGACAATGACCTTGCTGCCGTGGCCGTCGTTTCCGCGCTGTGCCTCCTTCGGGGTATCCGTGACCGCCAGGGTGAACGCCGTCACATGGCCGTTCTCGATCAGCACGCCGGGCCGCTCGAGCTTGTGCCAATGGTTGACCGTGCCGTCGGCGTAGCGGATGCAGTTCGTGGTTGGATCATACGCCAGGCCGCGGTTGACCCAGTTGCGTTTGCCGTCTTTGGATGTCAGGTGGTATGCCTTCCGCGCGGTCCAGGAATTAACGACGATGTGATAGAGTCCGCCGGAGTAGAAGACCACAGGGTCTTCCAGATTGTTGACTCCGGGAAGAACCGTGGGGAAAATGGATGGCCCCATCGCTTGGTACGGTCCCAGGACACCATCGGCGGCCTTGGCGATAAAGACCCGCCCCGAACGCGGCACGATCATGTACTCTCCGTCCGGACGGACCATGATGCTGATGTTGGCGCCCACGTCGTCGTTCGACTTGATCCTCCCCAACTGTTCCCACGGCCCGTCCAACGACTTGGAAACAAAGACCGTCCCCGGCCGCGTGTCGCTGACGACAATGGCATAGCGGCCGTCGGGCATGACCAGCGCCGTCACGTTGTGGCCTTTGCCGCCTTCGTCGTGGGGCCAGCACAGGCCCTGGTCGATGTAGGGTCCGGTGACCTTGTCGCTGACCGCATGGATGGCCTTCGAGTTCACCCATTCCATGTGTCCCTTCGCCTGGTCCCAGCGGCTGGCAAACATGTGATACCTGCCGTCCGGTCCCTTGATGATCTGCCCGTCCCAATAGTTCCACTGCTTCATCGTGCTGTCTTCCAGCCCGTTCTTCGGATCGCGCGGGCCGACTGCCCTGGCGCCCCACACGTCCTTGGACAGGGGTTCGGTGACCGGCATCGGCAGGAAGTAATCAATGAAGGTCTTCCCACGGGTCGCTTCCTGTCCGTGACTGGCGGAAACGAAGGCGATGCAGGCCAGCACCGCCAGCACGGAGGAAGCTCCGGTGACTGTTTTGCGGATCCTTGTTGAGGGTTGTGGTTCGGTCAGTTGTTTGATTTCGCTCATGATGGCTCCTTTTGTCGATCAGATTGACAGGTTACTTGAATTGGATCTCCCATTTCACATCCGCATTGTCCTTGCTGGTGATGGCCAGCACGGCGAGTCCGTCGGCACCGGGCAAGGGCTTGATGGTGGCCGTGGCATTGCCGGCGGAGGCCGCGACGGTGCTGAGGCCATTGCAAGCAATGACCACCCGGTATTCGTCCCCGCCGACGACCTTGCTGGTGCCGGTCAGGGTTTTCTTATCGCCGATCCAGCGGGGTTTTTCCAACAGGTCAAGATACCCCTGCATGACTTGCCGGTTGGTGGAGAGGAACTGCGGATTCGTTTCCACCCGGTGCAGCGAAATCATCCTCGCCTCGCTGGCGGCCAGTTCCTGCTCCAGCCGCTGGCTGCCCTTGAAGCGCCCGAGGAAGCGGTCGTTCCAGAAATCATAGGCATAGTATTCGGCCTGCGAGTCAAGACCGAGCGCGCCAGCGACGGTCTCGCCGCTCAGCGCGACGGGAATCGTCGCCTTGTTCGCGAAGTCGGGGTTGAAGAGGGTGAGTTGGTGCCAGTCCGGGTTCACCTCGAAATCGAAAACCCGCGGGCAATTCCCGCCTGCGGGCGTGAACGCATCAACCGGCCGGGCGCTGCGCGCCTCGCGGTGGATCGGATAGATCCGCGACATGTCCCGCACCATCTCGGGAGTCAGCGTGCGGAACGAATCCGCCAGCAGCACGCGCCCGGCGGTGACATAGAGCATGGTGAGGATCGACTGGCGCCGCACGGCGGGCAGCGGCGGGCGCTCGCCCGAGCGCGGTTTGAAGAACGTCTTGGAATCCATGTCATAGGTGTAGAGGACGCGGGTCTTGTACCACCGCAGGGCGCAGCGTTTCACCATGCCCGGATGGAAATCCACGGTATCGCCCTCGACGCGCTGGGAATCCACCAAACCGACGCTGACATCAACCAGCGGCGTGGGCGGCGAGTTTTCCTTCGCCTTCTCGCCGAGGATCCGTTCGTGGAGGCAGGCGTTGGGTCCGAGTCCCTCGCGGGCCAGTTCGAAGATTTTCCGATAGGCGCTGGCGGTGGTGGCCTGTTTGTCCTCGAAGCCGCCGTCGTGCCGCCAGCCGGTTTCCGGGTAATCGAACATCACGCCGGCGAGGCCGGCGCGGCCGAGATCGCCCCACACCTTCTTCATGTGTGCCTGAAACTCCGGATCGGTGTAGTCGTAGGCGACGCCGTGCCAGTGCTTGAGCGTGCTGATGTCGTTGGAAAGGATGTGTCCCGGAAACGCCTGGGCGTAATCATGCGAGACAAAGCCCGTCTGAACATAGGTGAACGGCAGCCCGCCGCGTTCGCGGATGGCCTGACACCACTTCGCGCTTGTCTCGTAGGGCTTGGTGTAGTGCCCGAACTTCTGCCAATGGTCCTCGTCCCACCATCCCTGCTCGGTAATCTCGCCATAGGTGTCCGGCACCAGGCGCAAGGCGACCGGCGAGTATTTCAAGAAACCCGTCTTCACCACCTCGTCCATCTCCCCGACCAGGCCGGCCGTGTGGTTGATCTTTGCGCCGCGGGTCTTTTCCTGCACATACCAGGCGCACACGGTGGGAAAATCGTAGATGTTGAGCCGGGCATTCTGTCGCTCGCGCACGGCGAGCCCGTATCGTTCCAATGCGGCAAACGGATCGGGTGTCAGCAGGTCGAGATAGAAGCAATCATCCGGCAGGTAACTCTCCCCCGCAGCGACCCGCCTGCCCACTTGGTCTCTGGCGGTTACCGTCAGCGACGGTTTGCCTGCCGGATCGGCGGCGATGTCCACCCACTTGGCGAAATCATGATAGGTCAGGCCGCCGGCGACCATGGATTGCCGCCGGGCGCCGTCGGTGAAGGTGAGCAACAGGTTGTTCGGGGAATTGCGCGTCAAGCCCCCGACCGAGTTGCCGCCCGAACCGGCCACGCCATCGAGCGTTCTCGGGTCCTTCATTTCCCTGGCATCGGGAAACAACTTCGCGCTCGAGAGCGGGCTGTATTCCATCACGCGGATTTCGTTGCCGAGGACATTCTTCACGCCGCCGCCGAGCACGATGCAATGGGAGTCTTCGTAGAGCGTGATGCGCGACAGCAACACCGGCTGGCCCGGCGCGCTGCTGCGCACCAGCAGGGTGCGACCGATTCCCAGCTTGTCGCGGGTCTCTGATGATTCCGTCTGGTGACTGGCGCCCGGCGCGGCCGAAGACCAGTCGTTCACGCGGCTCACGGCGCCGGTGAAGAGCTTGACGCCGCCGGGCAGCGCCTCGGCACTCCAGGTGCCGCGCGTGGTGTCGAAGGTGACCCGCAGCTTCGCATTGGCGATGGCGGTCGAGTTGGCTGTGGCCTGCACGTTCACCTGCTCCGCCCGTGATGGCAGGGCCGTAACAGCGACCGCAAGAACCAGCCCTGCAAACGTCCGCCACCTCATCGGAAGGACTGCTCCGGGATGGTCGGCACTGGATGGATGTTTCATGATTACTTCCCTGTCGTAGATATCACTTTATCCGCTGCTTGCATCTTGGACCATCAAATGTTCCAACTTCACCGACTTTGCAAGTGTTCATTCGGGCCGGACGGTGATTTCCAGCTTCTTGTTCCCGAGGACCAGCTCATGCTTGCCGGCCTGCGGGGCTTTTACCAGAAGCGTCACTGTCTGGGTCTTGCCGTTGCGCGCCCAGGCAAAGGTGGAGGCGGCGGGGATGCCATCCCAGCGGGCGGTGACCCGGGACCCGTCCAAGAACGTATCTGCGATCGTCGCCGTGACTTTGACTGGCTTACCAGCCTTGGGGGCTGTGGGTGAGACTTCCACGGAACGGCAGTCGAAATCCGTTTCGGTATTCCAGCCTCCGACCTCGAGAAAGGGTTCTGCCGAGCCGCCATCGACCGCCGCAAAACGGGCGGTGACTTCGCGGGTTTCGCCCGGCATGAGGCTGAAGTAATTGTCTTCCCAAAACACCGGCAGGATTTCACCGCCGCCGCGGACCTGCGTGAGCGCTAACTGGACGAACAAGGCGAGGCGGTCCGTCGGGTTGCTGATTTTCACACGGGCGAGTTTTCCCGCGCCATGGTTTTCGACCTGGCAGCTCGCCACAAGTCTGACCGGTGGCAGTGCATGCAAAGACTGCCTGGACTCGCCCCGCTGTGCAGGGAGCCAGTACAGGTTGTCCGAAACGCGTTTCCCGGCCGCATCACTCAAATCCAGCCTGACGAAATATACCGGTGGCAAATGCTCCAGTTTTGGCAATTCAAAGATATCACTGTATGAATTGGCTTTCACCTCCGCGGTCTCCTGCTTGTCAAAGAGCACACGCATCGCAGGGTCCAACACCCTGGCGTGCACCTTGAGACCGCTGCGTGGTTCGAGCGAGTTATTGACCACTGTGACCATCGGCTCATGCATTCCGAATTGGATGTGAACCAGTTCGTTGGCGCGCTTGCTAAAATAATAACTCACCATCGGCTTCAGGAACCAGTCGAAGATCTGCCACTGCACATCGGGCCAGGCGGAATTGATCTTCCATTGGGTGAAGCCGCTGGTGATGGTCCACATTCGATGATTGGCGGCCTCGAACATGCCGCGGTGCTGATCGGCGGTGGCGAGGTGTCCCTGCCAGACATAGTCGGCGGCGGTCTGCGGCTCGCCATAGATGCGCCGCACGGCTTCATCGTAAGGCTGGTAATACTGGTTGGCGCCATGATGGGCCCAGGTGGCATCCAGAGGGAACGTCGGACCGGGAGCCACTTCGCCCAGCTTCGGGATGAACTTGGCGAGGCTGCTCATCGGGGGCAGGGAGGCCGAACCGTTCTCCGTCTTGAACATCCACGACGGCTCGTTTCGCACCCAGTGGTAATACACGGCCGGATCCTCCCAGCCATAGGAACGAGCCCCGTCATCCGTCATCCCGGTGGGCATGTCGTCGCGAAACCACGGTTCCACTTTGTCCGCCACCCCGGTGGGCATTTGGTTAGACGGAATGATGAAGCGGCTGCCGTCCAGTTCGATGACGCTCGCGCGCCACGGCCGGTACACCTCCTCGCGCGTCCTGCCTTCATTGCTCGCCATATACATGACCAAGCTCGGGTGATTGCGGTAACGCTTGATGATATCCCGGCTGCACTTGATGACCAAGGGAACATCGCCGGGATATTTCGAGCCGGACTGCATCCAGGAACAGCCGTAGAAGCACTGGCCAATCATCACGCCGTAGCGGTCGCAGGCGTCAAAGAACCAGTCGGGCGGGTTGGCGATGTCCTCGAAGTAAATCAGGTTGAGGTTCGCCCCGGCGTAGTAGCCAATCTCGGTGTCGATTCGCCCCGGCGTCCATTCCATCAGGGCCTCGGGTTGGATGTAGCCGCCGCGGGCGAAGATTTTCTGGCCGTTGATCTGGATGCGGCGCCCGATGTGGCCGTTGAGTTCGTGCATCTCACAGGTGATCTGGCGCACGCCGAAGCGCACCGTCTGCGCATGAGACGCGCTTTTCCCCGCGATGAATTGCAGGTTGAGGTCATACAGCGGTTGTGCTCCGTAGCCGTTAGGCCACCACAGCTTCGGGTTGTGCATGACGGGCGCGGGGTCAAAGGCCACCGATTTCGACTCGCCCGCCTGGAGGGTCACCGGCATTTCAAAGGCCAATTTCTCTCCGTCGATGGAACCCTTCAACACGCCGCTGATCGCTTGGTCGTCCGCATTGACCAAGGTGGCGGATATCTTCAACTTGGCGAGGTCGGTACGTGGCAACGGCAGTTCGGTCACCACGAAGGGGTCGCGGAGGGTCACCGGGCCGCTGAACTCGACCCACACGTCCTGCAGGATGCCCAGATAACGGTCCGGAATGGGCGGAAAGCAATCGTAACCGCTGGCCAGTTGCATGCCGAAATCCTTGGGGCCATCACTGCCATGGTCCTCGGAGCGGTTGTTCGCGAGCGGAACCAACTGCGGGCCGGGCGAGCCGACGTGATCCACCCGCCAGAGCCTGACCGCCAGGCTGTTGGGTCCGGCCACCGCCCAGCGCGACACATCAAAGGCGAAGCGTTGGTTCATGCTGACCATCTGTTCGCGGTCGGCGACCTCGTTGCCGTTGAGCCAGACCTCGGCACGGTAATTGATAGAGTCGAAGTGGAGCCACACCCGTTGGCCGGCGGGCAGCGCGGGCAGCGTGAACTCCTTGCGGAACCACCATGGATCACTCCACGGATTGCGTTTGTCCGGCA
>JAPLSZ010000284.1 GCA_026398385.1 Kiritimatiellota bacterium
ATCAATAGTCTCATGCCGTTGCGCCGCCGCGCGCAGCAGTTGCCGCAACGTGGCCACCCCGGGGTCGTCGCGCAGCCGCGTATCCGTCTCATGGACAACGCTCAATACGCGCGAGGGCGCGATGAAGAACAGCAACTCCGTCGTGCTCCGTGGGTCGGCGGCGTCGGGCGGATGTTCCATCAGGGCGAGATATAGCTCCATCGTCCGGATAGCGAGCTTCAGCCGCTGGGGCAAATTGGCGGTGTTGATTATAACAGGTGGGTCACCAAAGGCTGCATGATCCACGCGCAGGAGGTCGGGACATTTGCCGCATAATTGTGAAAATTCGCCTCCATCCAGCAATCGGCAATAGATCCGGATGCGATCCTTCTGGGTCTCGACATCGGACCGGCCCAGTCCGCAGGCGGCTTCGATAAGTTCCCGCGCCTCGTCGAACATGCCCACATGTTCGGCCGCCAGTGCTTCGGCATAAAACAGCTTGGCTTCCGCTTCAGAACCCCAGGTTGCGCCACGTCCATCGGCGGCCGTCTCCGCCACCACCCACTTCGCCGCCTGCTCCACGACTTGGGCCCAGTCGGTGGTCGTCGAGGTGCACACCAGCGGTGTCCCCGTCTTCTTTTGCGGCGAGGTCAACGATAGACGAACGGTGACCTTCCCGGCATCCATGGGATCCGGCTCGATTTGCCCCTCCAGCACATAGCCGCCCGTCCAGAACGCTTGCTGATCCTGCGCCAGCTCCTTTTCCCAGCGCAACTCGTCCAGCCGCCAGCGTTCCAATACGAACAGGCGAGGTTCGGCCATCAACCGCTGACGCATAAGCCGGTTAAAAGTGCGCTCATAAATATCGGAGTCTTTGACAGCGGCGGAGTAGCGAATCCGCGTCATTGAGAGGGGAATAGCGTTTCCGGCGGAGACGGCGATTTTATCCCTGGCCTGCAGGAGGCGCTGCCCCACCGCCTTCAGCCAGACATCCACGTCGAGGTGGGCGCGGGGGCAGATACCCGAATCCACCACCACCCCCGGACCGGTGGCGATCATGCGCCAGGCCACATTGGTGCGGCCTTCAAGGGCTTCTTCGCCCAGCACCAGGATCGCTTGGGCGCCCAGCAGCCGGCCCAAGGCCAGATACTGGCCTGCTTTTCGTGTGGCACCCAACCGTTGCTCCTCCAACACACGATTAATCTGGGCGCGCTCGAGCAATTGATAGCCAGCGTCCTTCCCCAGCGTGACCGTCAGCAAATCCACCAGCGGCAGGCAAGCCGGCTCGCCGACCAGCACCAGACGCACCCCGGCCTGTGGCTCATCGGCCCGGCCTGCGGACAGCACGGCCGTCAGCGTCAGCACCCACACCACACCCCGGAGCAGCGCACCTAAGCTCCCAGCGCCGGCGGGCCCTACGCGCTGCCGGGCCAATACATCGAAATCTGTTTCACTCACGGGGTTTGGGTCCATAGTCTGAACCCATCGAAGCCACTTGCTTCGCATGGCTTCCCAACCTGGGACAATTCCGTTTCCATTGTTATCGAATCACTTGCGTTCAATCCGCACCAACCCTTCTTTCGTGGCTGCCCAGATATATTTGCCGGCCCGCTTGAGGTCATGGACGAAGACTGCCGGCATCCCCTGTCCGGGCCCATAAATGAGCCCCCCCCATCCAAATCTTTATAGGAGATCAGGCCATACAAAGAGCCGTAATCGTCAGGGCTTATCCAGAGGCCATCGGGGGTTGCGGCCAGCAACGCTGGCCGCGTAAACATCCATTTGTTCGCAGCAGATGGTGTCTTGAGCGTGAGCGGAACGCTGTAATATTTCTTCGCGCTCCGGTCGAGGATCTCAATTTGGTAGCGGCGATCGAGCGGATTCCTCGCTATATTGGGAGGATATTGACCGCGATCTGCGATCCGATATGAGAGACCCCCCGTCTCACATATGGGCCTTTCTCCCGCCCTGCGGGAATCTCTGCCGGGAATGGTAACGACGATGTCGCGATGCGCGGGTCCTGCCAGAGAAGCCTGAGCCCGTCCGGCGAATCACCATCCAGCATCGCCCATGAAGTCCAGTAACAGTAAGGGGGGTTGCTTGCTCTCGCCTTGAACTGGAGAAAGCTGTGGCCACCGCAGGAATATACCGATCCAACACTTATGCGGGGACAGGTGACGGCATTGATCTTCTCGAAATCGCCATCAGCCATGCAACGGAATACGCTCCACAGCGACCCCTGCTCTTCGGCAACAAGCATGTGCATCACTCCCTGCGAACTTGAAAAGACTGCAACAGGGTTGGCAGGCTCACGAGCGTCGAGGATTGTGCGCGGGGGGAATCGGCGCGTGGAAAATAGGCACTTGGTTTCCTTTCCCAAAGGGTTGAATTCGTAAAGGGCCCCATAGCGCATCGAGTTTGTCTGCAAGTCAATGTAACCCTCGTTCCCCGACGCAAGAAAATAGAGCCGGTCGTGGAGCACGACGGGCGTTCCGCCGGGCAGATCCTCTATGTGCCAATCGCCATCCTGGCCAAGTCTGTAAGCGAAACGCTTGTCCCCAATCAGCCACGAGACTCTCTCGCCAAGGCTTATGGTCACATTCTTCACCCCAGCCCACAAGGCTCTATCGCCAAAGCTCCTTGCCGTCGTGTCAACGCCAGCCTGCACTTCTTCCGGGATATCAGCGGCAAGGAGCTTATTCCCGACAGGATCCAGGCGGGACACCCTCCCGGTTTCCTGCAAGTGCAGGACATACACCGTGTCGCCGTCAACGATGTAACTACAGCGTTCGGCCGACAACTCGGGCTTCTTCATCTCAACGGTCACCGGCTTCATGTTGACGACAGACTTGGGCAGGATATACAGATCGCTGGGACCGTGGTACGGCGCGGGGCCGATGGAGTCCTTTTGCTCGTTGATCCAGTCACGAAGAACTATCTCTCGCAAGTACCACTGATAGAACCTGATGTCCGCGGTCGGAATCACCGGAAGACCCGTGAAAAGTCTCTCGGCAGTCGTAAAGATCTTTGCCAAGCGTGGTTTCAACTCTTGGGCATACGCAGTCTGTTTGGCTTCAATCCACTTGCGGAAATCAACCTCCTTTGGAGCGCCCCAGGCTTCACGAGCTTCCTCAATGTAGTTAAAGTCCGGATAATCATGGTCGAACTGCGACACAAAGCGATCTTCACGACGGATGTTTATCTCGTTGCGCCACCACAGAAGCCAAAGCGTCCAGCCTTTGTCCTGCCTCTTGGTGTCAGGACTGCGGGTCATGGCCACGAATGTGCTGAGCAGTTGTTTGCGTCTTTGCAGCGAATTCGGTTCCCACGGGAAGACCATTCCAACAGGATTCCCCTTGTCTTCTATCTTTCTGATCCACGGCACACTGCTTGGTGTGCCGCCGCGGAATCCCCGCGTCCACATGTTCAGGCCATAGCCGAAGCCCTCTTGGCCGGCCCACCGCATCCAGCCATGTAGCGCAACCTGCTGGGGGCTGTCGAGATACAGATCCCAGATCTCCATTCTTTTGTTCAGCGGCTCCGCCCACGCTGGAATAAAGGGCGCGATCCGATAGTACAGTGCCGCGGAATTATATGTGCGCGGCATTCGAAGCAGCTCTTCGGCCGAGCCGGCAATGAGTGAGCGAAGAGTTGATATCTGGAAGGAGTAAACTGTGTCCTTATCGAGTTCCAGTTCGTACGCCGACATGAGCACGCACAACGCATTATAGAGACAGCGGGCGCCTATGATACGGGGATCATCGTCAAAGCCGCTGGATTTCTGATCCTTGTACAGGTAGAGATACATTCTCAACAGTTCCGCAGTGCGAATGGCTTCTGTTACCCGCCACGGCTCCCGGGTCAGCGGTATCGGATTGTACGAATTTCCATAACGACCGGATTGCGGTGGTCTCGAAAGATCCCAGTCTTGCAGCCCATCCCACTGCGGAAATGCGCTCATGGCATGGGCCATTATCGAGTGCCTCAGCAGCTCGGGTGTTCTATGGCCCAGGGCCCAGGCGGCATCGCCTGCCGCTGCGCCTTGCGAGGCCATGCCACAGGTTGCCAGAAACTTGGCCTGCCGCGCGTAGTATTCGGCTTCAGCCTCAGCGGAAAACGCGTCGGAACCGCGCCCGGCCTTGTCCCCCATACAAGACTGGATGACCCAATGCACTATTGCTTCTGACATTGCATCCAGATGCAGCTCTTCGTTGTGGGTCAAAAGGAGGTTTCTTGAAACAAGGTCTCTGTTGCTCAACGACTCGCCATCTCGTGATTCCAGTGTCGTTGTAAAGACACGCTCCAGCGACCGGCCGCCAGGAAAGAGCAGGGCCATCTGCGCTCTCATCTCAAGACCCTGACGCGCCAGGTTGCAGGATAGGGCGGTTTGTCCGGTGGGGGGAGCTGTCTTCAGCGCAGCATCCAGCGATCGCTCCCAGACCACGTTGTCCAGGTTACGCCGTTCGTTCAGTATCACGCTGGGATCATTGGCCAGACGGTGCAACAAACGACTTTTCAGCGGCTGCTCCAGCATTTGCATGTAGAAGTCTGCCGTGCTTGCGGCCACGGACCCCACCGATAGGTTGACGACCTTGCCCTCAGTCAAGCCGAGCTTGGAACGGTCTCTATCGAGAAGTGACTTCAGGTAACTCACTTGCACATCTATCTGCGAAGGGTCTTGGTTGAACCATGTTTCCGTCAGCACTGAGGCGTGGGGGATGGAAACCACTCGTGCCCATATCTTGCCGTCCTCGCTCTTACCGGCAAGCACCAGCATGCCCACGCGGGTCAGCTTGCTCAATGCGCCCCAGTCCTTCTCATCTATGAGGAGTTGAAGATTCTTCTCTGCGACCACCGCTCCCAGCAGATAACCGCCCCTGCTGAAGAGCTGCCAGTTCTTGTCTTCTGCCAGTCGTCTTTCGAGCAGAGTGCATAACTCGTGCGCGCCGCCGTGGTCAATCACGGCAACCCGGGTGGCGGGTTCTCTGCCGCAGGCGGAATTGCCCGCATCAGAAGCTAGTCCCGCCTGGCCACCCGGCACGCAAAGCCAGGCGCAGATGCCGACCACAAGGTATAACTTACGCCGCATTAGGATTATCGCTGATATTCCGTCCGGTTATTTCTTGACCAGTCGCGGCAGCAGGCGCTCCGCGATTTGGGCGGCGGATTCCTGCAAGGCGGCTTTGCCGGCGATCTGCTCGGTCAGGTCCACGACCACCGTGGTCTGACGATCAACGGCGATTACCTTGTCCGTCGCACGGTCAATCGCCTTGACCTCCAAGCGCGCTTTGACGCTCACCAGGCTCCCGCGGCGCATGGCGAATTCACTGAAGCCTTCGCTCTGGAGCACGATATCGGCCTGCTTGCCGGAGCCGCTCTGGGCGTCCAGAACCTCAAAGCCGGTTTCCTTGCAGAACAGGGTCAATTCGGTATCCGCGGCCGGATCAATCGTCGCCCGGCCCACATGGCGTTCGGCCGCCTTGATCATAATCACCGGCCGCTTGGCCTCGCCCAACGCCTGCTTCACGGCGGCAATCCGGTCGGCGATCTTGATTTCTTTCGCCACCAGCTTGTCGGCATCCTTTACAATGGTTTCGCCGATTTTTTTGGCCAGTTGCTCGGCCAGCGGCGCGATTTCGTCACTGGTCCGGCCCTTGACGCTCTCGCCCAATACGCGGCTGGTTTCCGTGCCGATCAGCTTCGCCACCAGATACAGGGTCTTGTCGGTCTCAATCACCGAACCCGTAATGAGAATTTTCGCGCCGGTCAACTGGCCCACCTTGATCGCCTGGCCGGGCGTCACAGCGCCCGACAGGTTCAGTTCGTGTTCATCCACGATCTTCTTGATGTCGGCGCGATCCACCAGCAGCAGGTCCGGCTTGGAGGCCAGCGCGGCGAACAGAATGTCGCTGACCTTCTGGCCATAGTCCTTCACCCCGGCGCCGCGTTCTTCAAACGCGAAAATGGCCGTCGGATAAACCGTCGGCGCCTTTCCCTGGGCCACAACCGCCGTGGCAGCCGCCAACCCGCAGACAAGAACCGTCAGAACCCGCTTCCGCATGTGTATCTTCATGATGCCTTTCTCCTTGTTGATTTCCATCAGGGGGCCTGCGGCACAGGCGCCACATGCTCCAGCATTTTCAGCAACAAATAGCGCGGCGCCGGGCTGGTCTTCCATTTATCAAAAAGCGCCAGCCCGGTCACCACCAACCGTCCCCGGTTTTTTCCGCCCGCAAAAGTCATTTCAATCCACCGCCAGCTCGCGCCCGACTGACTGATTTCCCCGACCACCGGCCCCCGGGCGCCCTGCAACTGGATGCCGATCGAACCCGCCCCCTCGGTCGGCCAGCAGGCGGCATCCAGTCGCTTATCCAGTTCAAGGATGATCTCATGCTGCCGGAAATCCATGCGAACCGGTTGGGGCTGCCGGGTCTCCGACGCGTCCGCGATGGGAAATTCGCCTTCCCGTGGTGCGAGGCACAAAATCGCGGCGCCGCCGGCGGCAGCCTGCCACAGACTGCGGGCCAAGCCCCGGTAGTCCTTGAAGGAAATCCCTTCGCCCACGATCAACACGCCATCGGTAAGATCCGCCAAGGCGTCTACATTGCGCAAGGCGGTAAACGGGATCTTCCCCTGCTCCAGCAGCGCGGCGGTCTTACCGTCCGGGTCGAAGAGGCGGAGGTTCAACTGCTTCAACCACGCCCCTCGCTCCGCCCAGGCGTTTTCAGGAAATATCCAAATCGTTTTCTCCAGTTGGGCCGCGACCGCGGGGGCGCCTTGTTCCACCACCTCGACTTCCAGCGTGGTGGCCAGGGCCGTCCCCTCCTTCACGGCGGGCGCCTCAAAGCGAATCTCGACGCTCACCGGCGACCCAGCCGCGACGACAACCGCCTGCTCCCGCCGCGCCAGCGTCCGTCCCTCACTAGCTAAACGCCAGCCGAGGGTTCCACGGAATGGCTCCGTGGCGGTGACGACCAGCGGAACTACGGCCATCTTGCCGCCAAACAGATTGGCGGCCATTCCCGGCGCCGTCAGCGCAACAGAAGCCCCGACAACAGGTGATGCGCCGAACAGCGCCAAACCCATCAGTGTCGCGGCTATTTTGATCGGATTCATATCATCCCCGCGAGGCTTTCCCGGCGTCGTCCAAGGGGAAGACGGTCTGTAAAACACGGCATTCCCAATCTCCCGAGCGGAGCGCGGCGATCTCGGCCGGATGGCCATGACGCATCATAGTGCTGACGCGGGAGTTGATGTTCGCGGGGACCGTGAACGCCAGGCTGGTATCCACCGCGAGCGCACCATCGCTCAAGGGATATACCCACAGTGCCAGTTTGTTGCCCTTCTCCCGATTGGGCGTCACTTCCACCAACTCCTCATCCCTTACGATGACATCCGCATTCCAGGCCGGCTGCCAGCTTTTATCGCCCATCCGCCGACGGACCACCACCAGTCGCACGAGCGTGGCCGGCGTGTGTTTCAACTCCACGTTGGCTGTAGCCACCACGCCCAATCCCAGGTCGCCATTGGACTGGACAACCCAACGCAGGTTGTCAGGGAAAAGTCGCTCCAGTTCACGGAATAGTCGCGTCTCCGCTTGAATTTGTTGCACGGTCAACCTGGCCCATGTCGTGGCGGCAGCAGGCTCGCTGGCGGGCTTGAACCGTGTGAACAACAACGCCAGCAGCAAGGTCAGCGCCGAACCCAGCGCCATATAGCCCAGTTTGCGCCAGAGGTTACCGGCGGCGGACGCCGCTTCCACCGGCTGTTGATATCGCTGCCGTACGACCTCGGTTCCAATCGTACGGGCCAAGCGGTCGCAGTGGTCTGCCTGCGGTGCATGCCTCGCGCTCCAATCCTGCAACAGCCTATCCAAAGAATTTTTCATGGCTTCAACTCCGCCTCCAGCTCAACCTTCAATCGCTTGCGGGCCTGATGCACGCGCCAATACATCGTCGCCGCCAGGCATCCTGCCGCGCGGGCCGCCTCGGTTACGCTCAAGCCCTCGATAGCCGTCAGGGTGATAGCTGCCCGCAGTGTCGGGGATAACGTCGCTAGCGCCCGGCTCACAGCGTCACCCAGCTCATGTTGTTGAATGACCTCCGCTGGGCTGGCGACCCGATCCGGCTGCTCAGGTAATTCGGCCTGCGCCACAATGGGGCACCGTTGTTTGTGACGTAAGAAATCATAGGTGGTGTTGAGAGCAACCCGGTGCAGCCACGTTAC
>JAPLSZ010000104.1 GCA_026398385.1 Kiritimatiellota bacterium
AACCAGGCACTCGCTGTTGGACAAGGCGTTGGTGGCCGCCGCCGCCCCGGCCGCCGGCCATGCCGCCAGCAGGCCGGCCAGCAGCAGGCCCTGGCTGATCCAAGCGCGCGACCGCCCGCCGGCGCGCGCGCGTATCGGCGCGCGGCCTGATGAATCAACGTGCTCGTACATGAATTGTTGCAACCCTGTCATACCAACATCCGCCGCCCAAGGTCCGGGGGGCCACCACTCCTAAGGCCGCAGGCACACGAACTAAGGGCGTCACTTGCGACGCCCACCGGCGTCATTAGCCCATCACCGCCCCGCGGCCCGCGCAACGCAAAAGTTTGTTTATCATGCCGCAAGTGACGCCATCCGCTGGTAGGACAGTTCTATGATTAATGAGACAGCGGCGGCAGCGCCGCCGAGCGCGGGCGCTCACGCCGGCCGCTCGCTCGGCGCCGGCGCCGGGGCGGCAAACAGCTCCCGCGCCGCGCGAACCACGTCCGCGATCATCTCCGGTGTATGCGCGGCCGAGATGAATCCGACCTCGAACTGCGAAGGCGCCAGGTAGCAGCCGCGCGCCAGCATACCGCGGAAGAACGCGGCGTACCGCTGCGTGTCGCACTGCTTGACCTCCGCCAGATTCCGTCCGGCACCCGCGCCGAAAAAGGGCGTGAAGACGCCGCCGAGGCGGGCACAGCGCAGCGCCACCCCCTGCTCACGGGCCGCCGCGGTCAGCCCCTCGGCCAGTTGAGCGCCCAGCCGTTCCAGCGCCGGATAGGGTTGCTCCCGCGTCAGGATCCGCAGCGTGGCCAGGCCGGCCGCGACCGCCACCGGATTGCCGCTCAAAGTGCCGGCTTGATACACCGGGCCCAGCGGCGCCAGGCGCGTCATGAGATCCCGCCGGCCGCCCACGGCGCCCACCGGCAGGCCGCCGCCGATGATCTTGCCGAGACAGGTCAGATCCGGCGTGACGCCGCACAGAGCGCCATACGTCGTCGGCCCGAAGCGGAAGCCCGTGATCACCTCGTCGAAAATCAACAGCGCGCCACAGCGGTCGGCGGACACGCGCAAGCCCGCCAGGAAGCCGGGCTCCGGCGGGACCAGTCCCATGTTGCCCGCCACCGGCTCGACAATAATGGCCGCCACGTCGCGACCCTCGCGACGGACAATTTCCTGCACCGCAGCCAGGTCATTGTAGGGCGCCACGAAGATCTCCGCCGCCACGGCCGGCGAGACGCCCGCGGAGGACGAGAGGCCGCCGGTCAGGAGCCCGCTCCCGGCGGCGACCAGCATGCAGTCCGTATGTCCGTGATAGCAGCCGTCGAACTTGATGATCTTCTGGCGGCCGGTGCAGCCGCGGGCCAGGCGCAGCGCCGTCATGACCGCTTCCGTGCCGGAGCTGACCAGCCGCACCATTTCCAGATACGGAATCAGGGAGCAGAGCAGTTCGGCAAACTCGACCTCGCGCGGCGTGTTGATGCCGAACGTGGCGCCCTCCGCCGCGGCTTCGCGGATGGCCGCCACGACTTCCTCCCGGGCATGGCCGAGGATCAACGGGCCCCACGAGCCGCAGAAATCAATCAGCTCCCAGCCCTCCACCGTGGTGATGCGCGCCCCGCTGCCCTTGACGACGTAGAGCGGCTCGCCGCCCACCGCCTGGAACGCGCGCACCGGGCTGTTCACGCCGCCCGGGATCACCCGGCAGGCCCGCTCGAACCAAGTTTTTGAGTCGTTTCCCCGTCCATTAGTCGTGCTCATGAATGTCGCCTCACACTTCGAATGCGGTAGAGCCGCTCTGTGAAACCGCCTTCCTTCTCAAAGGCATCGGCTTGCGCTTGCATTTGCCGCCCGATCAGATGGATGCAGAGGTTCAATAACGAAAGCGCGCCGTTCGCGGCACACACGGACGGAAACGCGGAGGCAGAGGACACGGACAAACACGGACCACCACGGACGCCGGAACTTGAAGCTCCATTGATCGTCCGTGCCGGTCCGTGTCCGTCCGTGTTTTTTCCAGCCGCCTGCCGCACTTCGTCAGCCACCCACGCCCGGAACTGTTCCAGCGTGGCGCAACGCAACACTTTGAAGCGCATCAGCGCCGGATGCCTTGGCGGCCATTCCGGCAGATCGCGATGTTTCAAGAACTTCTGGAAGTCGCGACGGAGTTCCTCCAAGCTGCCCTTGGCGATGCCGGTGAGCTTCATTTCGATCTTCTTGGAGATCGCTGAATCTACGCTGCCCTCTTGCAAGTTCTGCGCGCCACTCCGTGCCGCCTGTACCATTTGGTCATGCGTCCGGCTACGCCGATCCACATACTTGTCGC
>JAPLSZ010000145.1 GCA_026398385.1 Kiritimatiellota bacterium
CTCACGCTACGGCAGCAACCACATGAATAGGGGACATTTCTAATGAGTCCAGAATGGGGACATTTCTAACGAGTCTTGACACATAAATGCCGCGACTTGACGATGACGGCCGGTTGGCCTATGGTACCGGCCGCGCTGTGGGGCGCCGGGAGACGGAGAAGAGACCCTTTATGAAATGCACCGTGGAAACCATCGGCCCGTGCCGCAAGAAGCTGAACATCGAAATACCGGCGGCGGAGGCGGATCAGGAGTATCAGTCGGCCCTGGCGGTCTATGTCAAGGCGGCCCGTTTGCCGGGCTTCCGGCCGGGCCGGGCGCCGCAGGCGATGGTCCAGCGCCGGTATGCCAAGGAACTCCAGGCGGAAGTGCAGGAGCGGCTGGTCGCCCGCGGATACCGCGAGGCCATCCAGGAGAGCAAGCAAGACGTGGTGGAAGTTTTGGATGTGACGGAGGCCAAATACCTGGCCGGCCAGCCGCTGATGTTCAGCGTGACGCTGGACGTGCCGCCGGAGTTCACCCTGCCGAACTATCAGGGCATTCCGCTGACCCAGCCGAAGGTCGAGGTCGCCGAGGACGAGGTCGCGCAAACCCTGCGCGGCCTGCTGGAGCGGCAGGCGCGGTTCGAGGACGTGGCCGGGCGGCCGGTGCAGAAGGGCGATCTGGTCCAGGTGGATTACGCGGGCGTGTGCGCGGGGCAGCCGGTGGATCAACTGGCGCCAAAGGCCGCCGGCGTGGGGCGGATGCAGGGTTATTGGATGCTGGCCGAGGAGGATCAGGCGCTGCTGCCCGGCCTGGGCACCAGCCTCATCGGCATGGCCATCGGGGATCAAAAGGACGTGGCGGTCGCCTTCCCCGCGGATTACTCCGTGCCGGAACTGGCCGGCCGGCAGGCCGCGTATCACGTGACGGCCAAGGCCATCCGCGAACGCAAGGTGGCCGCCTCCTGCGAGGGGCTGTTCAAGGCTTTCGGGGTGGAGTCCGAGGAACAACTGCGCGCCCGCGTGCGCGCGGATTTGCTCCGCATCAAGGAGCAGGCGGAACAGCGGCGGCGGCGCGACGAGGCCGTGTCTTTCCTGCTCAGCCACACCACCATGGACGTGCCGGAATCCGTCGTGCAGCAGGTCACGGAGGGCAACGTGTACGAGATGGTCAGCTATAATACGCGGCGCGGCGTGCCGCGCGGGGAGATCGAAACCCACAAGGATGAAATCTTCCAGCAGGCCAAGCGCACGGCGGTCGAGGACGTGCGGCTCCGCTACCTGCTGCACCGGATCGCCGACGCGGAGGCGCTGGAGGTCAGCGCCGACGATCTCGAGGCCGAAATCCGCCGCCTGGCGGCGGAGAACCGGACGGAGCCGCGGCAGGTCCGCGCCACGCTGGAAAAACAAGGCCGCCTCGCGGCCATGCGCGACGCGCTCCGGCGCGACAAGGCGCTCGATTTCGTCCTGGCCCGTGCCACCATCACCGCCACCGCGGGGGAGACTGCCCAATGAATGCTCGCAATCAAACGCTCGTGCCCATGGTCGTCGAACAAACCAGCCGCGGCGAGCGCGCCTACGACATCTTTTCGCGCCTGCTCAAGGACCGCATCGTGTTCATCGGCACGGCGGTGGACGACGACATCAGCAACCTGATCATCGCCCAAATGCTCTTCCTGCAGGGCGAGGACGCCGAGAAGGACATCAGCCTGTACATCAATTCGCCCGGCGGCTCCGTCACCGCGGGGCTGGCGATCTACGACACGATCCAGTATCTCAAGTGCGACGTGACCACCTATTGCGTCGGCCAGGCCGCCAGCATGGGCGCGGTGCTGCTGGCCGCCGGCACCAGGGGCAAGCGCTTCGCCCTGCCCAACGCGCGCATCATGATCCATCAGCCGTGGGGCGGCGTGCAGGGCCAGGCCAGCGACATCAGCATCCAGGCCAAGGAAATCCTGCGGCTCCGCGACCGCATCAACGAGATCCTCGCGTTCCATACCGGCAAGCCGCTGGACATCATCGCCCGCGACACCGATCGCGACTTCTTCATGTCCGCCGCCGAGGCCCAGGCCTATGGCCTGGTGGATCAGGTGGTGGCCAGCCGGAAGCATCCGGCCGCGAAAGGGGCGTGAGCCGCCATGGCGCCGCGCAAGGAGATGCCGCGTTGTTCCTTCTGCGGCCGGCCCGCCGGTCCGGGTCATATGGTGGAGGGGCCCGGCGTCCACATTTGCGATCAATGCGTGGGGATCTGCAATAACGTCCTGGAACAGCCGCCGGGCGCGGCGGCGCCGGCGGGGCGGTCCCCGCCGCGCGTGTTGAAGGTCCCCAAGCCGCACGAAATCAAGCTGCGGCTTGACGATTACGTCATCGGCCAGGACCACGCCAAGAAAGTCCTCGCCGTCGCCGTCCACAACCATTACAAGCGGCTGCTGGACCAGCCGGGCGCCGCCCTGGACGCCGACCACGACGTCGAAATCGAAAAGAGCAACATCCTGCTGATCGGGCCCACCGGCAGCGGCAAGACGCTGCTGGCCAAGACGCTGGCGCGCATCCGCGACGTGCCGTTCAGCATTTCCGACGCCACCACGCTCACCGAGGCCGGCTACGTCGGCGAGGACGTCGAAAACATCCTGCTCCGCCTGATCCAGGCCGCCAACGGCGACCTGGCGCGCGCGGAAACCGGCATTATCTACATTGACGAAATCGACAAGATCGCCCGTAAAACCGAGAACGTCTCCATCACCCGCGACGTCTCCGGCGAAGGCGTCCAGCAGGCGCTGCTGAAAATCCTCGAGGGCACCGCCGCCAACGTGCCGCCCCACGGCGGCCGCAAGCATCCGCAGCAGGAATATCTCAAGATCAACACGGAAAAGATTCTGTTCATCTGCGGCGGCGCGTTCGTCGGGCTCGAGGACATCGTCCGCCGGCGCATCGGCAAGGGCGTGCTCGGCTTTGGCGCCCGGCTGCCCGCGGGGCTCAAGGAGCGGCAGCATATTCTGCGCAAGGCGGAGCCGGAGGATTTGCTCAAGTTCGGCTTGATCCCCGAATTTGTCGGCCGGCTGCCGGTGGTGTCCGCGCTCCACCCGCTCGACGAGCGGGATCTCGTCCGCATCCTGACCGAGCCGCGCAACGCCATGACCCGCCAGTATCAGAAGCTGCTCGGCATGGAAGGAGTCAAGCTGACCTTCGCCGCCGACGCCCTGATCGAACTGGCCCGCGCGGCGGGCCGGAAGGGCACCGGGGCCCGCGGCCTGCGCGCGATCCTCGAGGAGCTCATGCTCGAGGTCATGTACGATGTGCCCCAGCGCGCGGATCTGAAGGACTTCGCCGTCACCGCCGCGCTCGTCCGCGAGCGCTGCGCCGCGGCGGAGCACGAAGACGAAGCGCGCGCCAGCGCGTAAGACGCCGCCGCTGTGGGCGCTCGCCCAGGCAAAGGTTTTCAACTGCGAAACCGTAAATGACGGGGCGATAGACGCAGATTCACGCGGATTACATAAATGCGCCACCGGAGTTTTCTCGCACCAAGATTCGAAAGAATATTTTTGACAGGATTAACAAGATTCTACAGGATGAGGCGTTGTCACCATGCCAGCCTATCCGTCCACAAACTAACAACCTTCCTGTAAAATCCTGTTAATCCTGTCAAGTATTCTTCGGTTGCGGCTGCGCCGGATGACTGGTGGGCGGGGCTTCCAGCCCCGCGGTTGAACTTCGCTTGTGCGCGCGGGGCTGGAAGCCACGCCCACGAAAGCAGTGGAAGTCCGTGGCTGGAATTCTCATTTTCTTCGCGCGCTCCGCGCCACGTCTCCATCAGTCACTCCCGGAACCTGCGTCTGACCTGTCCGCACGCCGAGCTGGCATGTTGGGGTGCGAACGCTATAGACCGTGCTGTACACCACCGACCTGCACGGCCACATCCTTTCCACGCCGTCCCGGAACTTCCCGCAGGGCGCGGGCGGGCTGCTGCGCTGCGCCACGTTGATCGGGCAGATCCGCGCGCAGCAGAAAAACGTGCTGCTGCTCGACAACGGCGACACCGTCCAGGGCTCGGCGGAAAGCTGGCTGACCGGCGGCCGGGTGATGATCCGGGCGCTGGAGTGGCTGAAGTTCGACGCGTGGAATTTCGGCAACCACGAATTCGACTGGGGCCTGCCCGCGCTCGTCCGGCTGCATGACGCCACGACGCTCACCATGCTGGGCGCGAACATCTCCGCGCCGGCGGGCGGCCCGTCGCCGCTGGCCAAAGTGCAGCCGTTCATCGTCCGGGAATTCGACGGCGTGCGGGTGGCGGTGGTGGGGATGACGAACCCGGGCATCCCTACCTGGATCCGGCCGGAATTGCTCGACCATCTGACGTTCGCGTTCCCGATCCGGACCCTGAGCCGGCTGCTGCCGGCGGTGCGCGAGGAGCGGCCGGATATCCTGCTGCTGTTGATTCACGAGGGCTGGATGCCGACGGGCGACACACCGGCCAACGAAATCCGCGGTATCGCCCGGCAGTTTCCGGAGCTGGATGCGATCCTGGGCGGCCATCTGCACGAAACCGTTCCCGGCCTGGCCGAGAACGGCGTGCTGTTCATGGACGCGGGCTGCCACGGCGCGCAGTTGGGCCGGCTGGACCTGGTGTACGACACGGCACGGAAAAAGGTCGTACACCGCAGTTCCACCGTGCTGGCGGTGACCAACCAGCCGCCGGAATGCGCGGCGTTGCGCGACTTCCTGGGCGCGGACCTGCCGCGGGCGGAGCGCTATCTGGACAAGCTCGTGGGCCGGACCGATTGGCGGCTGTCCGCCTCGTCGCGCACGCCGGGGCAGTCGCCGGTCCAACAACTCCTCTGCCGCGCCATCGCCAAAGCGGTGCGGGCGGACATCGTGGTGCATGGCGTGCTGTCCGAGTCCGGCCTGCCTGTCGGACCCATCCGGCAGCGCGACATCTGGCGCCTGGTGCCCTACGAGAACCGGATCGGCGTGGCCTGGCTGACCCTGCCGGAGTTGCATGAAATCCTGGAGGAAAACGCGGCGCAAAGCTCCCAACGCATGCTGGGCGTCTATGGCGTGAAGTACGACCTGTATCCCCCGAGTATGAATAACCCGCCGGCCCCGCGGGTCCGGAACCTGCGCCTCGCCGACGATTCCCAGCCGCCGCCTACCCAGCGGCTGGCCGTGGCGCTGAACAGCCACACCCTGGCCTCCGGCGGCGGCCGCCACCCCAGCGTGCCCCGCCTCGTCGCCGCGCCGCAGGCCCGGTTCATCCTGACCACCAACGACACGCGCAGCGCCGTCATCGAATATATCCGCCACCACTCGCCGCTGCGCATCGCCAACCCGCCGCTGGTGCAGGTGATTCAATAAAACACGCGCCATAGAAACAACCCCTGCGGCGGGGCGGTGGGGACCACGGCGGTGCGTTGTTGCGCGGCGAGCAGGGTCCGCGCGGATTCCGGCGGCAGCTCCCCCACCCCCACGCGGACGAGAAAGCCAGCCAGGCTGCGGACCATTTTATAAAGGAACCCATCGCCGCGCACGCGGAGCACGACTTCGCGGCCGCGCCGCGACACGTGCAGCGCGCGCAGATGGCGGACCGTGCCGTCCACCGCGCGGTTCGGATTGGCGGTGAACGCGGCGAAATCCCGCCGGCCCACCAGTTTGGCCGCGGCCCGCTGCATGGCGCCGAGATCCAGCGGCGGGCGGACCAGCCAGCGGTAGGCGCGCACGGGGGGCGGCAGGACGGCGTCGTTCCAGATAAAATAGCGGTATTCTTTGCCCGTCGCGCTGAAGCGCGCATGAAAATCCGCGCGGGCCGGGCGGAGGGCCAGGACGCGGATATCGTCGTCGAGCAGCGCGTTGAGGCCCAGCAGCAGCTTCGCCGGAGTGGCGGGCCGGGCGAGAGCGAAGTGCGCCACCTGGCCGGCGGCATGCACGCCGGCGTCGGTCCGGCCGCTGCACTGGACGCCTGGACGCGCACCGCCACCCGCGCGAGCTGAAGCAACGCCCTTTCCAGCTCGCCCTGGATCGTACGCCCCGCCGGCTGCACCTGCCAGCCGGCGTAGGCCGTGCCGTCGTAGGCCACCAGCATCCGGTAGCGCTGGAGATCCTTGGTCATTGGTCAGTAGTCCGTGGTCAGTGGTCAACGGTCAATGATCCAAACCTCTTACCCATCTCCGTACCCTTGGCGATAAATCCGCCTTCCCCTCTGTGCACACTTTCCAACCTCCGTGACCTCTGTGGTTACATCCTGTTAATCCTGCCGCAAACTCTACGTTTACTCCTGCCCTTCGGGGTGGGAATCCTCATCGCTGTTTGCGTTCACCGTCGGCCCGGCCGCCGTGGCCTGCGCATCCAGGTAGTTTTGCAGAAAAATCTGCGCGGCGAGCTTGTCCACGACCTCCTTGCGGCGGGCGCGGGACACGTCGGCGGCGATCATCGCGTTGTTCGCCGCGGCCGTGCTCAGCCGCTCGTCCCAGGTGTCGACCGGCAAGCCCAGGCGCTGGCGCCGCCGCTCCGCGAATTGCTCGGCCGCTTCCGCCGCCGGCCCGCGGGACCCGTTCATGTTCAGCGGCAGCCCCAC
>JAPLSZ010000344.1 GCA_026398385.1 Kiritimatiellota bacterium
CGCCGGGTGCGGATGGTGATGATGATCCGTGTGCGGTTCCACGGCCTGTTTCGGTGCGACGTGCCCGGCCGGATGGCCGTGCAGTGGATGCGGTTTGCTATGCATGCTGACTCCTGTCCGGTCCTTCTATATCTCAGCCCGCCGGACGCGTGGAGGAGAAAGGCTGCGAATTGCGCAGCGGCGATGGTGCGGCCTCAAAGCCTGCAACTGAACGAAATTACCGTTTACGCCGCCTTTTGTCAAGTTCACTGTCTTTGCAGTGTTGAAGAAACACCAGTGGTAGGGTATCTTCGGCGCGTCGCTGAAGTTGATCGGTCATTACCCCAAAGGGGCAGAAGTCTGTATGAATCGCAGAGACTGTCTCAAGACCATGGTCGCGGCTGCTGGAGCCGTGGCTGCCGGTACACGCCTCGGTCGGGCCGAAAACCAACCGGAGAACGCCGCCAAACCCAGCCCGGCCGCGGGCAACGGCGGCTTGCCGTGCGGCAAAATCGGCGACTTGCAGGTCAGCCGCATGCTGTTGGGCGGTAATCTGCTGACGCATTTCACCCATAGCCGCGATTTGCGCTACGTGTATCGCCTCACGGCCAAGTACAATACGGAGGAAAAAATCCTGGCCACGCTGTCCGCCGCCGAAGCGCAGGGGATCAATACCCTGTGCATCCATAATTCCCCGGGGGCGATGCAGACGCTGCACAAACACCGCCGGCAGGGCGGCAAGATCCAGTGGATCATCTGCCCCACCGCGCCCGTGAATGACAACATGGTCGCTTATACGCAGCAGGTCAAGGAACTGGTGGACAACGGCTGCGAAGCGATTTACCTGTGGGGTGTGCATTCCGACCCGCTGGTGGCGCAGGGCAAGATCGGCCTGGTTGCCAAGGCGGTCGAGGTCGCCAAGAACCTCGACGTGCCGTCGGGCGTCGGTGGCCACGATCTGAACGTGGTCATTGAGTGTGAGAAAAACAAGGTGCCGTGCGATTTCTACATCAAGACCTTTCATCACCATAACTACCCCAGCGGCCCGAAGCCCGAGCAGTTGGCCGGCCCCACGTCGGAAGAGCGTCCGGCCTACTGGTGCCGCGATCCGCAGAAAACCATCGAGGTGATGAAGGACGTGCAGAAACCCTGGCTGGCCTTCAAGATCATGGCGGCCGGCGCGATTCCGCCGGAGGATGCGTTCCGGTATGCCTTCGCGAATGGCGCCGATCACGCCCTTGTCGGCATGTTTGATTTCGAGATCGCCGAGGATGTGGCGTTGCTCAAATCGATCCTGCCTACGATCCAACGTACGCGGCCGTGGCGTAGTTGATATGCAGCGCCTCATCCTGTGTCTCTTGCTGCTCGGCGGTCTGGCGGCGCGGGCCGCCCAGCCGTTTTTCCCGTTTTGCATCGACTGGCACGATGCGAAGAAACGGAATTTCACCGAGCAGGCGGCGATGCTGAAGGAACTCGGCTACGACGGCGTCGGCCACATTTGGCTGGACAAGGTCGCGGAACGGTTGCAGTCGCTCGACGCGGCCGGTCTGAAGCTGTATCAGATCACGATGACGGTGAACGTTGCGGCGGGGAAGACACCCTTCAACCAGCAGCAGTTCAAGGAGGTGCTGACGCTGGTCAAGGGCCGCCATGTCCAGTTGCTCCTGATCTTTGAAGGCGCGAAGCCGGCCGATGGCTTCGCCGACCAGCGCGCCGTCGCGCTCATCCGCGAAATGTCCGAGCAGGCGCGCGCAGCGGACGCCTCCCTGTTGCTTTATCCGCATACCGGCAACTGGATCGAACGCATCGAGGATGCCGTGCGCGTGGCGGATCTGGTGGACCGTCCCAATGTCGGGGTGATGTTCAACCTCTGCCACTGGCTCCGCGTCTGCCCGGATCGCGACTACCGGACGCGGCTTCAGCGGGCCCTGCCGCGTCTCCAGGCCGTGTCGATTAACGGTGCCGATGAACATGACAGCCAACCCGGTTGGGATCGCTACATCCAGCCGCTGGACCGGGGCTCGTTCGATGTCGGCGCGCTGCTGCGGACGCTGCGCGACCTCGGGTACCAGGGACCGATCGGCTTGCAGTGCTACGGCATCGGCGGCGATGTCCGCGAACATCTGGCGCGTTCGTCGGCCGCCTGGCGGCGCCTCCAGGCCGGCTTGGCGGAAGCACCGCCGGCCGCGGCGGACCGGAAGAAAGTATTGATCGTCACCGGGCGGGACTTGCACGACTGGAAGGCGACGACCCCTGTGCTCCGCGCGGCGCTCGCCGCCGATGCGCGGTTGGCGGTGACCGTGACCGAAGACGCGAAGTTCCTGGCGGCGCCGGAACTCAAAACCTACGACGTGGTCGTGCTGCATTACATGAACTGGCAGGATCCCGGCCCTGGCGCCGCGGCGCTGGAGGGGCTGCGCCAGGCGGTGACCAATGGCACGGGCTTGGTGCTGGTCCACTTCGCCTGCGGTGCTTTTCAGGGATGGCCGGAGTTTGTCAACATCGCAGGGCGTGTGTGGGCTCCGAAGCTCCGCCCGCATGATCCGCGCGGAAAATTTCAAGTCAGGTTCACCGACGTGCCGCATCCCGTCACGGCCGGCTTAAAGGCCTTTGAGGTCGATGATGAACTGTATACCTGCCTGACGGGAGACACACCAATCCACCTGCTGGCCACGGCGCGCTCTGTCGTGGACCAGAAGGACTATCCCATGGCCTTCACCCTGACCTATGGCCGGGGCCGGGTGTTTCATTGCGTGCTTGGACATGACGAGAGGGCTTTGAGCATCCCGACCGTCGGCCAGCTTTTCCGCCGCGGCTGTGCCTGGACCGCGGGTCTGAAACCGGTGGAGTGAGCGGGCTTTTGCCAGCCATACGATCGCTGGATGGCAGAGTCGGAATCGGGGATACGCTTTTTGCCGTCGGGGATACATCCGCTGATTGACGCATCGGCCGGTTGACGGTAGCTTTCCACCCGATGAGCGATTTGTCGCGGACGGCACTGCTGGCCGCCAAGGACATGGACCACCTGGTGGAGCAATTCCGCGCGGGGCGGGTGGTCTTTGTCCAGGAGGTGCCGTTTGCGGCGCAAGCCTGCCTCGCGCTGAACCTGGCGTCGGCGCTGGGGCGACCGGTGCTCTGGCTGGGCGACAGCGCCAAAGCCCTCGACCTGTTTTATCAAGACCTGATGACCTTGGCCGACGGGACGGAACAACGCTGTGCCTTGTTTCCGGCCTTGGAGGAGGTCGCGGGCCGCAGCGGAGCGGCCCGCGCCGACGTGTTGGGCGATCGGCTGCGGACGCTGCAGCTCTGCTTGAAAAATATGGCCGCGGCGGCGGGTTCGTCACTCCCCGTGCAGGCAGCCTGCGGCGCAAAGGATTTGCCCAGCCCCCCGCTGATCGCCACCTGCGTGCAGGCGCTGTTGCAACCGACGATTGCACCGCGTGTGCTGCGGGGCTTTTCCAGGACCCTGGCGGCGGGCGACGAACTGGACCCGGCGCTGTTGGCGGCGGAATTGGAGCAGTACGGATATGAGCTCACGGTGGAAGTGCAGGAGAAAGGCCAGGCGGCCCTGCGTGGCGGTTTGCTGGACGTCTGGCCGATCTCAGAATCCTGGCCGGTGCGCCTGGAATTCGTCGGCGCCACTTTGGAATCCCTGCGATCGTTCGATCCGGTGGAGCAGCGCTCGCGGGAGCGGCGGACCGCCGTCACCCTGGCGCCGGCGGGCGAACACGTAGCGGCGGCGCCGGCGGAGGACTGCGGCCGGTTCATGGATTACCTGGCGCCGGAGACGCTCTGGATCTGGTCCGCGCCCGACAGTATCCGTCATCACGCGGCGCTGTGCCTGGCGGCGGATGGCGGGACCCAGCGGGGCGCGGTAGCGCCGGTGGCTTGGACAGCGAGCAATCGGCGCCGGCCCGCATACTGGACGTGCAGCCGTGCGCGGGCCTGCCGGCGCTGGATGCGGGTGGATTACGGCCGGACGTCATGGAGCAGGAGCGCCGACGTTTTGTCGGGGAACTGGAGCGTCAAGCCGCCGACGGCTGGCGCGTGGACGTTTTTTTCAACACGGTGGGCACGCGCGACCGGTTTCTGGAAATCGAGCGCGAGTACGCACCAGGCGCCGACGGCCACCCGGCGCCCGCCCGCCGGCCGGCGGAAGGTGGAACGCCCGGCACGGGCCCGCTGCATGTGCACGTCTGCCCGCTGTCCGGCGGATTCACCGTGCCCGCCCGGCGCTGGATGGCCGTGACGGAGTCCGACCTGTATGGCTTCCGCAAGGCGCTGCCGGGGCGCTACGAACTCCACGGCCGGCGGCCCGGTCCGGCGCGCGCGCCGGCGTTGCGCGTGGCCGAATGGACCGACCTCCAGCCCGGCGAACTGGTGGTGCATGTGGACCACGGCATCGGCAAGTATCTGGGCCTCTACGAAATCGAATTTCAGGGTCGGCAGCAGGAGGTGCTGGCGATCGAGTATGCCGAAAAGGCGCGGCTTTACGTGCCGGTCAGCCAGGCGCACGTGCTGAGCCGCTATGTCGGCCTGGGCCGTCACCGGCCCGAAGTGCATGCGTTGGGCGGCCGGCGCTGGGAGCGCGAAAAATCGGCCGCCGCGACGGCCACCCGCGATCTGGCCGGCCAACTGCTGGAAACCCAGGCCGCGCGCGCCACGCTCCCCGGCCACGCCTATGCGCCGGATACGCCCTGGCAGCATGAATTCGAGGCGGCCTTCCCCTTCCAGGAGACGCCCGACCAACTGGCTGCCATCATGGCGGTCAAACGCGACATGGAATCCGCGCGGCCCATGGATCGTCTCATCTGCGGCGATGTCGGCTACGGTAAGACCGAGGTAGCGATGCGGGCCGCCTTCAAGGCGGTCATGGATGGCCGGCAGGTCGCCATGCTGGTGCCGACCACCATTCTCGCCCAGCAGCATTTCGAAACGTTCGCCGAGCGCTTCGCCGCCTATCCCTTCAGCATCGAAATGCTCAGCCGTTTCCGCAGCCGGGCGCAGCAGGCCGAGGTGGTCCGCCGCCTGCGCGCCGGCGGCGTGGATATCGTCATTGGCACGCATCGCCTGGTGCAGCCGGACGTGGCGTTCAAGGATCTGGGCCTGGTGATCATCGACGAGGAGCAGCGCTTCGGGGTCGCGCACAAGGAACAGATCAAACAGTTGCGCCAGCTCGTGGACGTGCTCACGCTGACCGCGACGCCCATTCCGCGGACGCTCTACTTCAGCCTGACCGGCGCGCGCGACCTGAGCACCATCCAGACGCCGCCGCGGGACCGCCTGCCGGTCGAAACGATCGTCGCACCGCTGTCCGACGAACTGGTGCGCGCGGCGATCCTGCGCGAGATCAACCGCGGCGGCCAGGTTTTCTACCTGCACAACCGCGTTCGGACCATCGAGCATGTGCGGCAGAGCCTCCGCGCGCTGGTGCCCGAGGCGCGGATCGAGGCCGCACACGGCCAGATGCCGGAGGGCCAGCTCGCCGGCCTCATGCGCCGATTCGTCCATGGGGAATTCGATGTGCTGCTTTGCACCACCATCATCGAGAGCGGCATGGACATCCCCGCGGTGAATACGATTCTGATCGAGCACGCCGACCGTTTCGGCCTGGCCGACCTCTACCAACTCCGCGGCCGGGTGGGGCGCTATAAGCACCAGGCCTACGCCTACCTGCTCCTGCCGCGCCATGGCCGGCTGTTCGACACCGCCCGCCAGCGCATCGGCGCGATCAAGCAGTTCGGCAGCCTGGGGGCGGGCTTCAAGCTGGCGTTGCGCGATCTGGAGATTCGCGGCGCCGGCAATTTGCTGGGCGCCGAGCAGAGCGGCCACATCGTGGCCGTCGGTTTCGACCTCTACTGCCAGTTGCTCAAACGCAGCGTCGCCGCGCTCAAGGGCGAGAAACCGGCGCTGCTGGTGGAGGTCGAGACGCGGCTGGATTTTCTCGATCTGTCCACCGCCGGGGCGGCGGGCGCCGGCGCCGCCGTGCTGCCGCACGCGTACATCGAGGACGAGAATCTCCGCGTGCGGGCGTATGGGGACATCGCCGCGGCCTCGTCGGCCGGAGATCTCAACCGGCTGCGCGCCAGCCTGCGCGACCGCTTCGGCCCGCTGCCGCCCGCCGCCGAGCGGCTGCTCAAGGTCGCCGGCCTGCGCATCCTCGCCGCCGCACGCGGGCTGCAGTTCATCGAGGTCATCGGGGACAAGGTCATGTTGCGCCGCGGCGCCGACTGGCTGCAGGTTGACAGCCGTTTCCCGCGCCTGAGCTCCGCCACGCCCGCCGCCAAGCTCGACGAGCTGCTCCGCCTCGTCCGCGGATGGAAATGATATAAACTATTCATCGCGGCGCCAAGCGACGCTGTGGAGTACGCTGGCTGGACAGCGCTTTTCCAGGCTTGAAGCTCCTCCGCGCTGGGGCTATCATCGGGCCTGCGGCAGGGGGAAGCATCTTAATCAAAGGAGTCAGACGATGTCAGAGATCATTAAAATCACCGGCCGGGAAATCCTCGATTCGCGCGGCAACCCGACGGTGGAAGTGGATGTGCTGCTGGATTGCGGCGTGGTGGGCCGCGCGGCGGTGCCGTCCGGCGCCTCGACGGGCGAAAACGAAGCGATCGAATTGCGCGACGGCGACAAGCGGCGCTACCTGGGCAAGGGCGTGCTGCAGGCCGTCCGGAACGTCAACGAGCAGATCGCGCCGAAACTGATCGGCATGAGCGCGCTGGAGCAGAAGGCGATTGACCGGACGATGATCGCGCTCGACGGCACGGAAACCAAAAGCAAGCTGGGCGCAAACGCCATCCTCGGCGTCTCGCTGGCCGCGGCGCACGCGGCGGCGGGCTACCTCGACATCCCGCTGTTCCGCTACATCGGCGGCACGAACGCCAAGGTCCTGCCGGTGCCGATGATGAACGTCCTTAACGGCGGCGCGCATTCCGATGCCCCGGTGGACGTCCAGGAATTCATGATCTGCCCCAAGGGCGCGCCGAGCTTCCGCGAGGGCCTGCGCATGGGCGCGGAGGTCTTCCACGCGCTGAAGAGCGTGCTCAAGAAACAGGGCCTGAGCACGGCGGTGGGCGACGAGGGCGGCTTTGCCCCGAACCTGTCGAGCAACGTCGCCGCGTTGGACGCCATCATGGCGGCCATCGGCCTGGCGGGCTACAAGGCCGGCAAAGACCTCTTCATCTGCCTGGATCCCGCCGCCAGCGAGTTCTACGACACGCAGAAGAAAAAATATGTCTTCAAGAAGAGCGACAAGTCCGAAAAGACCTCGGAGCAGATGGTGGAGTTCTGGGCCAAATGGGTCAAGCAGTACCCCATCATCAGCATCGAGGACGGCATGGCGGAAAGCGATTGGGACGGCTGGAAGCTGATGACCGACCGCCTCGGCGACAAGATCCAGATCGTCGGCGACGATGTGTTTGTCACGAACACCAAGTTTCTGCGCAAGGGCATCGCGCTGGGTGTGGCGAACTCGATCCTGATCAAGGTCAACCAGATCGGCACGCTGACCGAGACGCTGGACGCCATCGAGCTGGCCAAGCGCGCGAACTACACCGCGGTGATCAGCCACCGCTCCGGTGAGACCGAGGACGCGACCATCGCGGACATCGCCGTGGCGACCAACGCCGGCCAGATCAAGACCGGCTCCGCCAGCCGCACGGACCGCATCTGCAAATACAACCAGCTCCTCCGCATCGAGGAACTGCTGGGCGCCGATGCGCAATACGGCTACGGGCTTTGATTCGCGTGGCGGCCGGCGCGTCGCGAAACCGGTTGCAATGTCGGAGCCTGACGGGCGGTCCTCAGGCCGCCCATCAGGCGGATTATGAATGCGTAGCGTTCATGAATAATCCGGACTAATGGGTGACTCCTCTGCTGACTGACCCCTCTGCTGACTCAGCATGGGGGCATTTCTAACGAGTCTTGACAGGCCCATTTGGCAGATGATAATCGCCGCATGAAAACTTACGGCACCCCGGCGGCACGAAAAACGGTGCGTCCCCTGCCTTCGCGCCAAAGCGATTTCTTGCCGGCAAAGAAGGAAGCTTGGGGGTCGCGAATTGGTGTCATCCTCGCCGTGACCGGCAGTGCGGTGGGGCTGGGCAATTTCCTGCGGTTCCCCGGCAAGGCGGCGCAGTACGGGGGCGGGGCCTTCATGCTGCCGTACTTCATCGCGCTGTTCCTGCTGGGGCTGCCGCTGGCGTGGGCGGAGTGGGCGATGGGGCGCTATGGCGGCGCGCGCGGCCACAACTCGTTGCCCGGCATCTTCCGCGTGGTCTGGCGCAGCAAGCTGGCCCCGTACTTCGGGGTGCTGGGTCTGCTGATTCCGGTGGCGATCTACATGTACTATATCTACATCGAGGCGTGGTGCCTCGGATACGCGTGGAAGTTCGCGACGGGATCCATGGCGCTGGGCGCGGACCCATCGAGGTACGC
>JAPLSZ010000357.1 GCA_026398385.1 Kiritimatiellota bacterium
CAGCTCGTGGAGGGGATAGGGTTTCGGCAGGAAGCGGTAACCCCGCTCGCGGATGACGTTCCAGCGGGACCGCTCGTCGGAGTACCCGCTGGTCATGACGATGCGCAGGCCGGGGTTCCGGGCGAGAAATTGCTGGACCAGATCCACGCCGTTGCTGTCGGGCAGCACCACGTCGCTGAGGATGAGCTCCAGGCCGCCCTGCTCCCGCTCGAACAACTGCCGGGCCTCGGCCGCATCCGCGGCCGCGAACACGTGATAGCCGTTCTCCCGCAGCACTCGGACGACCAGTTCGCGTACGCCGGCTTCGTCCTCGATCAGCAGGATGCGCTCCCCGCGTCCCCGCACGTCCTGGCTCGCGGCGGCGCGCGGTGCGGCGGACGCGGCGCCCGCGTCGGACGCCAGCGCGGGCAGATAGACCTTGAAGGTGGACCCGAGCCCGAGCTGGCTGTACACATGCACCCAGCCTTCCAACTGCCGGGCAATGCCGTATACCGTGGCCAGGCCCAGGCCCGTGCCCTTGCCCTTCGCCTTGGTGCTGAAAAACGGTTCGAAAATATGCGGGAGCACTTCGCCGGCGATGCCCGCGCCGGTGTCCGACACGGCGAGGCAGACGTAGCCGCCGGGCCGGGCATCCGCCCAACGCGCAGCGTCCTGCTCGCCCAGCGCGATATTAAAGGTCGTAACGGTCAGACGTCCGCCCCCATCCATGGCATCCCGGCCGTTGATCGCCAGATTCATCAGCATTTGTTCGATCTGCTGGGGATCAGCCTTGATCCGGGCCAGGTCGGGCGCCAGTTGGTAATCCAGCGCGATGTTCTCGCCCAGCAGCCGCTGCAGCAGCTTGCCCGCGCCCTGCACCACCGCATTGCTGTCCAGCACCTGCAGATCCATCCGCTGCTTGCGGCTGAACGCCAGCAATTGCCGGGTCAGTTGCGCGGCCTGTTGCGCGGCTTTGCGGATTTCCCCGACGTCCTGGCGGCGGGGATCCTGCTCCTCGAATTGGTTCAGCAGCAGGTCGCTGAAGCCCAGGATGCCCTGCAGCAGGTTGTTGAAGTCGTGCGCCACGCCCGCGGCCATCCGGCCGATGCTTTCCATCTTTTGCGACTGGAAGAGTTGCTGCTGCAAATCGCGCCGCTCGCTGATGTCCACCTTGACGGCCACGAAGTGCGTCATGACGCCCGCCGCGTTTTTGACCGGGGTGATGGTCATTTCCTCGGTGTAGAGCGACTGGTCCTTGCGCCGATTGACCAGTTCGCCATACCAGACACCGCCGGCGAGGATGGTTTGCCACAGGCGCTGGTAAAAGGCGGCGTCCTGCCGGCCGGATTTCAGGAACCGGGGATTCTGCCCGAGCGCCTCCTCCAGAGGGTACCCGGTGAGCCGCGCGAAAGCCGGGTTGGCCCAGATGATCCGCCCGGTCAGATCCGTTATGACGATGCTGTTCGCCGCCGCGGACAGCGCGGCGCTTTGGAGTTGCATCCGTTCGTCATTCCGGCGGTGCGCGGTGATGTCGCTGACGATGGCGTAGAGGCACGGGCGGCCCCCGATGCGCAGGGGCGAAAGAAAGGCTTCCACGGCGCGCACTTCACCCGAGGCCAGACGGTGCTGCCCCTGATAGCGGCCCACGCTCGCGCACAATTGGGCCGCCTGTTCCAAAAGATCCGCGGTGCTGCGCGTGCTGAGGTCGGCCCAGTTCAGCGTCCGGATTATTTCCCGCGGATAGCCGTAGAAGGCGCAGGCGGCGGGATTGGCATCCAGAATTCGCCCGTTGCCCGCATCCGCCAGCAGCATGCTGGCCCGGCTGTTTTCGAACATGTCGCGATACGGCTGCCCCCAGACCGCCCGCAGCCCGGTTCGCCAGGCAGATCGAAGGCCCCGGGATTCCGCCGTGCCGGTTGCTGCGCTGATGTTGGAGCCGTTGCCCATACCCGTATCGCCTCGCGCCTGCTGCGAGTCCCAGCCGCCCCGGCCCGCGACGGCCGGTCGGTCAGATGGCCCCGCGCGACGGGACCTCGTCGCTCGTGGGCGGCACCCCGGCCCGCGCCTCGATCGCCGCCAGCACGCGCCCCAGATCATCCGCGCCGACGCCGCTGAACCACAGGCCCTGCGGGTGCAGCAGCAGGTTGGGCCCCTGCGCGCACAAGCCGAGGCAGCCGCATGCGGAAACGCGCACGCGGCCCTTCAGCAGGGGGTTTTGCTGCACCCGTTCCTTGAGCCGCGCGATCCAGTCCGCCGCGCCTCCCTCCGCACAGGACTTCCGCTCGCCGTGCCGGTCGTTAACGCAGACGAAAACATGCACGCTGTAGGGACTGGGCTGCTGTTGCATGCGCGGCCCCGGCCGCCAAGGCTAAAAGCTGTAGCTGAGCTTGAAGGTGCCGTTCCAGTCCTCGCTGGCGTGCAGGGTCTTGCCGCCGTACAGGCCGAACATCCAGTTCTCCGTGGGCTTGTAGGACATGCCGCCTTCGAACGTCACCGGCCGGCCGGCCGGCAACTCCTGGTCCGTGCCGCTGATTTCGGTCAGCAGGGAAAATTCATCGTTCAGATCCCAGACGAACGAGCCGGAGAACACCACGGTGTCGTCCTTGGTAAACGGATCGTTGTCCACCAGGTGCCGGACGCTCACATCCACGGCCCAGTGATAGACCTCGAACGTCGTCGTCCCCACGGTGATGCCCGCGCGCAGCGAGACGTCGCCCGACCCCATGCCCTTGTCCTTGTCGCCGGTCGGCAAACCCACGTCCACGTGCGGCAAGATATAAGGGAACCGGAAGGCGTCCTGGTACGGTACGATCTCGAAGCCCACCGTCACGTCGCCCAGGCCGGACTGGCCGTCGCCAAAACCCCTGTCCGGCCGGACTTGCTGCAAGGGAACGCCGGCGTTGACGGCCAGATTACCCAGCAGGCCGTACCGCACGTAGGCCGTTTCCTGGTAATTCTTACCCGTGGTAAACTGCTGCATGCCGAACAAAGCGCCGACTTCCACCTGGCCCTTTTCCGGCAGCTTGTTCTCCCTCGTCAGCAGGGTGCGTTCGGGTTCCGCCCACGCCCCGCCTGCCACGGCCAACACCACCGCACCGGCCATCCATTTCTTCATCATGTTCGGACCTCCCTATGCTGGACTGCTTGTGAATCGCGCATCACTGTAGCGCCTCGTTAAAAAAAAGCCAATCTTTATTTCTTAGCGTCATCCCCGAACCTGCGCCACGCCGTGTACGCCTGCCCCGCAGTGTGCTTTCGCAGTTAAACATCCGTCGTGATTATTCATTCCGTGGCTAGTTCTTGCTGGCTTGGCGATCTGGGCGCCTCGCCCGGGTAATCTGTGAAATCTGTGCAATCTGTGGATGAACCTCCGCTATTCTGCTCTGACCCCTTCGCTGACCCGGTCCCTCAGCGGCCTTCCAGCCCTTGGACATAATCGCGTATGCCGTCTTCGAGCGCGGTGAATTCCCCGCCGTAGCCGGCTTGGCGCAGGCGGGTCACGTCCGCCTCGGTCCGGTACTGGTACTGCGCGCGGAGGGCCTCCGGCATCTCGATGAACTCAATCCGCGGCTCGCGGCCCAGCGCGGCAAACACGGCCCCGGCCAGATCCAGCCACGTCCGCGCCCGGCCGGTGCCGCAGTTGAACAGGCCGCCGCCTGCCGGCTGGTCGGCAAAAAACAGCGTCACGGCCACGGCGTCCCGGACGGCGATGAAGTCGCGGAGCTGCTCGCCGTCCCGATATTCGGGCCGGGCGGATTTGAACAACTGGACCCGGCCGGTCTGGCGAATTTGACCCCACGCCTTGTGAACCATGGAACGCATGTCGCCCTTGTGCGCCTCGTGCGGGCCGTACACGTTGAAATACTTGAGGCCGGTGATCCGGTCGAACAGGTCGTGGCGCAGCGCCCAGAGGTCGAACATCTGCTTGGAGTAGCCATACATGTTCAAGGGCCGCAGTTGCGGCACCAGTTCCGGGTCGTCGGCATAGCCGAGCGCGCCGTCGCCGTAGGTCGCGCCGCTGGAGGCATAGACCAGGCGGATGTTGTGGTGCAGGCACCATTCGCACAGTTCGCGGGTGAAACGGTAGTTGTTGTCCACCAGGAAACTGGCGTTGCGCTCCGTGGTCGAACTGCACGCGCCGAGATGCAGCACCGCGTCCACCTCGCCCACCGTGTCGTTCTGCAGGGCAAACCGGAAGGCGTCCTTCTCCCAATAGTCGGCATACTTCAAACCGACCAGATTCTGCCACTTCGTGTCCGTGCCCAGTTCGTCCACCACCAGGATGTCGTCGTCCCCCCGCGCATTCAGCGCCGCCAGCACGTTGCTGCCGATGAAGCCCGCCCCGCCGGTGACAATGTATTTCCCGCCCATAACCCACCCGCTCCCTGCTTACATCTTAATCCTAATCTTAATCCGAATCCTAATCTTAATCTTAATCTTAATCTTACTAACATCCCATCATAGGCTGGATAGCCGCGCCCAACGTAGCAGCTGCGTCCCGCCGCTTGCCAACGCGGCCAGCGGCCGCGTCTGCGAACTATAGGCTCTGTCCTGCAAATAGGGGAAGCTTCTCCACCCCCCCCACCCGCACGGCTCGCATGCCGCCACCATAGCGGAATCCGCCCGCTTGGCAAGTCTTTCAGCCTGATGGGCGCTGGGGCGCGGCGTCCCGTCTTCGCGCAGCGCTACGCCGGGTCAGCACGCCGCGGCAGCGCCGCAATCAAATAATACTGACATGATTAACAGGATGTCGCCCAGCCCGTCTATCCTGAAATCCAGTCGAAGCCCTTTTTGCAGCCGGGTCCCCTTGCTCTGTGCACTGCGCATTGCTATCCGTCCAAATCTTGTTTTTCCTGCGAAGATTTTTGACAGGATTAACAAGATTCTACAGGATTAAAAACTGTCGCGTGCCAGCCTTTCCGTCCATAAACTAACAACCTTTCTGAAAATCCTGTTAATCCTGTCCAAACATTCTTTGGTTGCGACACCAGCCGCGTTATGGCTCCGCGGTGAATCAACGGCCTTGCCGGCATCCGTCCTGACCTTCCCGACTCTCCCAGAGGTCGGGATCGGGATCCGTGTTGACTCGTGCTTCGTAGCGAAGAGGCTTCGCCACTTCGTAGCATCCGCGGCTAAAATTCTTCTCCGTTCCTCCTCTTAATCTTCTCGGAAAGAAATGCAGTTGCGAAATAGCACTGTAATGAACTCGCGCAGTAGGCCGGGTCTCCGACCCGGCGAAAGGCGCCGCCCGCGGGTTCACGGCGCCGGGTTGGCCGGGACCGCCAGTTGCTCCAGGCGCGCGGCGAGTTCCGCCTGCGTCGGCGCGGAAAGCAACGGCTGGCGGAGCGCCTGCCGGCAGACCTGCTCCGCCGCCGCCCGCTGGCCGGCCCTGACCAGGGACTCCACCAGCAGCGACCAGCCGGCTTCATAGCCCGGATGCTTCTGCAGGAGGGCCCGCAGCGCCTCGGCCGCGTCGGCCGGGTGGCCGCTTGCCATTATATAATACGCGTGGGTGTAGGCATACCGCGGCTCGGCCGGCCGCCACGCCGCCGCCTGGCGGGACCAGTTGATGGCCTCGACGACATTGGAGCGCGCGGCGATCACGCCGAGGTTGTAGGCCGCGACGGCGTTGGACGGATCGTGCCGCAGGACCATCAGGTAGGCGGCCCGCGCGCCGCTCAGGTCCCCCTTCTCGCCCAGCAGGAGCCCCAGGTTCAAGTGCGGAGCGGCGCTGTTCGGGGCCGCGGCGGTGGCGCGGCGCAGCAGTTTTTCGGCTTCGTCGTTTTGCCCCTGCTGGTTGCGCAGCAGGGCCAGGTTGATCAGCGCGGGCAGATCGTCGGGCCGCAACAGCAGCGCGTTCCCATAGGCGGCCGCGGCGTTCGTCTGGTTCTGCCGGGCCATTTCGTAGTTGCCCAGGTTGTACCAGGTGGCCGCGTTGTCGGGCCGCAGCCGGAGCGACGTCTCGAGTTCCGCCGTGGCCCGGTCGAGGCCGGCGCGGTCGTCCGCCGCCAGCCCGGCGCGGGGCAGGCCGGCCAGCGCCAGCGCCGCGCGCAGGCGCACCACGCGGACGCCGTCCCGCGCCGCGCGCAGCAAGGAACCCGCCACCGCGGGGACCAGTTGGTCCGACAGCGCATCCACCGCGGCCGCGCGCACCAGCGGCGACGGGTCGGCCGCCAGCACGCGCTGGATGGCCGGTCGCTTGGCCGGATCCGGGCAGGCCGCCGCCAGCCGCAGCAGGCCGGCCGCCACGATTTCTTCGCGGTTGGTGCGGGCGATGTATTCCAGCATCTCCGGCAGCCGCGTCCAGTCATCGCGGCGCGCGGCGGCCACCAGGCCCGCCCAGTGCAGCGTCGGCGCGGGATAGGCGCGATCCGGATGCCGGCGGCGGACTTGTTCCAGCGTCCACGCCGGCGTTCGATTCGTGTGGCAGTTCAGGCAGGCGAGCGGCGAGCCGAACTGCAGGGCGGCCTCCGGCATCGGCGGGCGCATGGAGTGATCGCTGCGCCGCATGTTGGCGAACCTCGTGGTGGGCATGTGGCAGGCGACGCATTCGTTGCCCTTGGTCCCGGCCGCATGGCCGGAATGCTCCGGCGCCTTGGCCACACGCTCCGCATGGCACGGCAGGCAGGCCTGGTTGGCGTCGGCCCCGAGGAACCGGTACCGACCGCTCGAGGTGTGGCAATGCACGCAGTCGAGCTGGCCGGCGCGCGCGCAGGGGCTCAACCCCCAACTGGTCATCGTGTAATTCTCACCCAGGTCCCGTCCGTCGGGATAAAAATCGGCATGCTCCAGCGCCACCAGGTCGAAGGCATCGTAATAGCGCGCGCCGGGTGTGAAGCCCGCCGTGAGCGGCACCAGCCGGGCGTGGCACGATGCACACAGGTCGTTGCGCTGGGCATGGGTCATGGTCTTGGTGCGGATGATCTTCAAATCCCGCGGCGGCCGGTTGGTCGGCGCCGCGCGGCACACCGCGACATGCGCGGCGCCGGGGCCGTGACAGGTTTCGCAGTTGATGCCGGGCTCGGTCCACGTGGTCTGGTACGAGTCGGCGGCCAGGTCATAGCGCGTCGCCAACTGGCTCACGTGGCAGCCGAAACAGGCGGTGTTGAAGGTGAACAGCCGGTCGGTCCAGTCCAGCGCCTCGTCCTGGACCCCGGCGAAATGACGCACCCCGCTGCCGGGCACGTTGTACCAGCTCTTCTTCCCCACGTCGTAGCCCACCGGCAGCACCTGCAGCTTGCCCCGCTCCAGCGGCGTCAGCAAATAATAGACGTTCTTGCCGCCCATCACATGCGCGACGGGATAATCCCGCGTGCCGGCCGGACCGGTCTCCCGCACCACACCCTGCTCCAGCACAAAACGGAACGTATTGGTCCCGATCTTGATTCCGTCCGCCTGCGGCTGTAGGCCGGGTCTCTGATTCACCACCTCCTGTAGGCCGAGTCTCCGACTCGGCGCCTCCGTGCTAATCCCATCCGCCTGTGCCTGTAGGCCGGGTCTCCGACCCGGCGCCTCCGTGCTAATCCCATCCGCCTGTGCCTGTAGGCCGGGTCTCCGACCCGGCGCCTCCGTGCTAATCCCATCCGCCTGTGCCTGTAGGCCGGGTCTCCGACCCGGCGCCTCCGTGCCCACTTCCGGTAGAACTCCTCGTGGCAGCTCCGGCAGCCCCGCGACCCGGTAAAACCGCGCTGCGCCGCCGATGGCTGGCGGGAAACGATCAGCAGCGCCACTGCGCCCGCCGCGACGCCGACAACAACGACCCGAGCAACATGACGATTTCTCATATAGTCAATCCAGTGGACTGCGAATGCCAACGCCCGACTGTTTGGCCGTGTGCAGGTATATCTGCGTGGTGGAAACGTCCGCATGCCCCAACAAGTCCTGCACGTCGCGGATCCCTACGCCGCTCGCCAGGAGATGCGTCGCAAAACTGTGTCGCAACTTATGCGGAGTCAACGAGGCATCCAAGCCAGCCTCCATTAAGTACATTTTCAGATTTCGTTGGAAAACCCGCGCGCAAAGTCGCTCCCCCCTCGGCCCAAGAAAAGCCGCTCCCCCCTCTTTCCTCCATGCCGTAGGTAGCTTCTCTTCATACTTCTGCATCGCAAGTCGGAC
>JAPLSZ010000241.1 GCA_026398385.1 Kiritimatiellota bacterium
AACAGCAACGCAAGCGCCATGGGGTTCACGGCATACGATATCGTAACTCTCATGCTCGTCGCTCCTTTCGTTTTTGTCGCCAGGGACGGCGACGCTCCCGGCGTCGGGGCGGAACCTGCGATTACCAGAAAAACCAGTACAACACCACGAACGTCAGCAGCACGAGCGCGGACATGATGCGGTAGTCGGACAGGCCGCGGCCGCACCGGGCTTTCAGCGGCTCGGTCCAGTGCTCCCAGACCAGCGGCCGGGCTTCCTCCTTGAGCGGCTCCGGCATCAGGAGGGAAGCGCCGACCTGGATGAGGACGCAGATGACGAAGAGGCCGAACGACGCCAGCATGAAATCCTTCAAGCAGATGTTATAGATGAAGTTCAGGAGCGGGGCCGCGGCGATGGATTCCGGAGTGGCCCCCGCACCAACGACGGTTGTTTTGAAGAAATCCAGGAAAAAGCATAGCGCGCCGAGGAATCCGCCGGCCGCCATGGTGAGAAACGCCGCCCGCCCGCCGGCCCGGAGCCAGAAGACCCCCACGAGGAAGACCGCCGTGATCGGCGGAGCGATGTAACAGATCAGGACGGTCAAGCCCTTGAAGATCGTGTCGTAGTGGCCGAAGATCGGCGAGAGCACGATGGCAAGGAGCGTGGCCGCGACGGTGGTCCAGCGCCCGATATGCACCAGGCGGTGCTCGGTGGTGGCCGGGCGCCAGCGCTGCCAGATGTCGTAGGCGAACAACGTGGCCGCGGAATTCAAGGCTGCGGAGCAGGTCTGCATCGCCGCGGCCAGCATGGCCGCTGTCACCAGGCCCTTCAGTCCGATCGGCAGCAGGTGGGTGATCATGAACGGGTACACGTCTTTTGAGCTGGCCGGTGCGGCGCCCTGGAAGCCGGCATAGTGCTGCTGCACCAGCCCGACGCAGATCACGCCCGGCAGCACGAAGAGGAACACAGGCAGGATCTTGATGAACGCACAGAACAGCGGGCCGAGCCGGGCATGCTTTTCGTCCCGCGCGGCCAGCACGCGCTGCACGATGGTCTGGTCGCAGCACCAGTACCAGATGCCGATCACGGGATAGCCCAGCAGGATCGAGTACCACGGCACATTGCCGACGACCGTGTTGTCGCCGCCCGCGTGGGCCATGTGCAGGAAGGACCGGGTGGCCAGCTCCGCCGTGCCCTCCTTGCCGAGCAGCGGATGCGGCTGCGTCGCCAGCACGTGGGCCAGCGCATCCCAGCCGCCGACGGCGCGGAAGCCGACGACCGTGATGCAGACGGCGCCGATCAGCAGCAGCACCGTCTGGACGCTCTCCGTCCACACCACGGCCAGCAGGCCGCCGATCATGGTGTAGACGCCGGTCAGGATGCCCAGCGCCGCGATCATGTAGAACATCCGGTCGCTGATCCCCAGGATGGTGTGCCCGGTGTCGGTGGGGATGTTGAGGATGTAGCACAGTACGGCGGCGGCCGTGTACAGCGCCACGCCGATGTGGATCACGATCGCCGAGATAAGCGAGACGAACGAGAGCACGTCGCGGCAGTTGCGGTTGTAGCGGCGCTCCAGGTAGTCCGGCAGCGTGGTCACCCGCGAGCGCAGATACAGCGGCGCGAAGAACAGCGACAGCAGGATCAACGTGAAGCCGGCCATCCACTCGTAATTGCCGTACAGCAGGCCCGAGGTGTACGCCGCCTGCGCCAGGCTCACCAGGTGCACCGTGGAGATGTTTGCGGCAAACATCGCCAGGCCGATCACCGGCCAGCGCAGGCTGTTGTCGGCCAGAAAGTAATGACCGCCTTCGCTGCCGCTCTTGCCCCGGCGCATCCCCGCCAGGACGCCGATGCCGACCACGCCGAGCAGGTAGGCGGCGATGATCCCAAAATCGAGCGTGCTCATCAGTTGCATGCCGGTCCTCCGGATGGCGCGGCGGGGCCGTGATAGTCGCGCACCGTGTCGAACATGGCCAGGACGTTGGCGACGGGTGTTTCCTCGAGAATCGTGTCGTGGCTGGCGCCGGCGATATAACCCCCGCCGGGCGCCATGATGTCCAGCACCGCACGCGCTTGCCGCCGGACGGAGTCCGGCGTGCCGTCAATCAGTACGTGGTGCGAGTCGATCGCGCCGCTGAACAGGATCCGGTCGCCGTATTGCGCCTTGAGCACGGCCAGGGCCATGCCGCCGCAGCAGGGCACGCGGTCCGGCGCCTGGTGCGCAAAGGCCGTCATCACCCGTTCCCTCGAATGCATGCTCCGACTCCTGATCTTTGCGATGGGCCCGGGGTTCGTTCCTCGCCCCCCCCAGCCGGTTGCGAACAGCTTTATACCCTATTCGCCTTCCCGCTGTCAGGTGTTCTTCAGCTATCCGCCGGAGGTGCGCCTTGGAGCGCGCTTGCGGGCAAAAAATGCCGCATAAAGGGCTTGACCGGTCCATCCGTCAGGTAATAATCGCCGCATGAGAAAATACGGCTCCCCGGCGGGCGCCCCAAGCAATTTCTTGTTTTCAGGGGAGTGGGCTATAACAAACGGGAGCGAAAGATGCGAAATGGGTTTTAACACTTACAGGAAGGCAGCATGAACAAGACCAACAAAAACGGCCTCATCCTCATCGCCGGTGCCGGTGGCTTCATCGCCGGGTCGCTGGTCCGTTACTTCACGAACAAAGGCTTCACCCGCATCCGCGCGGTGGACAAGAAACCGCTGCCGCTGTGGTACCAGCGAACGCCGGGCGTCGAGAACCTCTGCCTTGACCTCAGCGACCAGAAAAGCTGCATCAAGGCCGCCGAGGGCGCCGTCGAGGTGTACCAACTCGCCGCCGACATGGGCGGCATGGGGTTCATCGAGCGGTTCCGCATCGAGTGTTTGCGCAGCATTCTCATCAACACGCACATGCTCGAGGCCGCCTACCGGGCCGGTTGCCAGCGATACTTCTACTCGTCGTCGGCCTGCGTCTACAACGTCAAACTCCAGGAAGACCCGAATTGCCGGGCGTTGAAGGAGTCCGACGCCTATCCGGCCTACGCCGAACGCGGCTATGGCTGGGAGAAATTGATCTCGGAGATGTTCTGCCAGGAGTATTGGGCCGAGCGCAAGATGCGGACCGCCATCGCGCGGTTCCACAACGTCTATGGGCCGTGGGGCACGTGGGACGGCGGCCGTGAGAAGGCGCCTGCCGCCATCTGTCGCAAGGTCATCGCGGCCAAGGACACCGGCAAGAAGGACATCGTCATCTGGGGCGACGGCCAGCAGACGCGCAGCTTCATGTATATTGACGATTGCGTGCTGGGCATTGACAAGATCATGCACGCCGACAACCTCATCGCCACACCCATCAATCTTGGCAGCAACGAACTGATTTCCATCAACGACCTGGTCACTATCGCCGCGAGAATTGGCGGCGTGAAACTCAATCGCATATACGACCGCAACGCCCCGCGCGGGGTCGCCGGCCGCAACAGCGACAACACGTTCATCAAGAAGATGCTCGGCTGGGAGCCCAGCACGCCGTTCGGCAAGGGGCTGGTCCCGACCTACGAGTGGATCGAGCAGCAATACAAGGACCGCAAAGCCGGCAAGGAAACCGTCCGCGACGCCCTCTGAGCCAGGGCGGGAATTGATTCAACCCGCCGGCGGCCGCGGGCAGGCGCGTGGGGCGCGTGCTTCGTCTGGTCTGCATAGGGTTGCGGTGCTTAAAGCCCCGGTTGATCTAAGCGACCTGTTGGATCAGATCAGCAAGCCAGCGTGGCCACCGCACCCAGGCCGGCGAGCTTGATAAAATTCAGCCGGGTCACGGCCCCGCCGCCGCACGCTGCGCCTGGGCTGTGGATCTTCCGCTAACCCCGTTGCTGGCTCAAGATGCGCTCCTCATCCGAGGGCGGCTGCGCCGCGTCAGGCCTTGGCGTTTACTTCTTCCGCCGTCGCACCGGAGAGGGGTCCCACGGCTTCGTGCCGGCCGGCGGGCGCCAGCACGACGACCAGTTCGCCCTTGACCGCGCGGCCCTGGAACCGGGCGGCGATTTCGGCGGGCGTACCGACGAGGCTTTCCTCGAAGTGCTTGGTCAGTTCGCGGCCGACGTACACGCGCCGCGCGGGCATGATGTCCGCCAGTTCGGCCAGCAGCTTGAGCAGGCGGTAAGGCGACTC
>JAPLSZ010000307.1 GCA_026398385.1 Kiritimatiellota bacterium
AGTGGGCGTTGTGCTTAAACCCGCAGACGGGGCAGGTGCTCTGGAAACGGGAGTTGCTGGCGAAAGAAAATCACCACGGCGGGATCCACGGGCCAGTCAGCGCGCCGGTCGTGGATGATGACCGGGTGTACTTCGTTCCTTATGACGCCTATCAAAACGACCTCTGGGATCCGCGTTGTCCGGTCGTCTGTTTGAAGACCGACGGCACCGAGTTGTGGCGTGAGGGCGAGAAGTATTGGTGCACGGAGGGTTCGACGCCATTGGTGCTGGATGACACCTTGTATGTCAGTTCCAGCGGCCCCGACCACCTGATGGTCGCCGTGGACAAGCGGACCGGTCAACTCCGCTGGGGCACGCGCCTCGACACGAAGGAGAAGCGATTATTCGGCGGCGGCTCGTCTGTGACGTACCAAGAAGTGGCCGGCATCCCGCAGGTGATTGGGTGCGCGTGGGGTACCGCTGCGATTTACGGAATCGATGCTCGCAACGGCGCGATCATGTGGACGATGCCGAATCCGGCCACCATCAAGCACGGCTTGCTCTGCACGCCGGTCGCCGTGGGCAATCGGCTGTTGCTGTCCGCCGGCGAAGGCGGGATCGGGCGGTTCTGCCTGTGCCTGGAGCTGATTCCGCAGGACGGGAAGCTGAAAGCCAGGACGCTCTATGCCAACGACAAAATTCAGTCCAATTTTATCCATACGCCATCGGTGTACCAAGAGGCCGTGTTTGGTTTTGCCGGCAGCACGAACGGCGTGCTCCAATGCACCAATTTCGACGACGGCAAGCTGCTGTGGGAGGTGGCCGGTCAGGACTGGGCCCGAGACCGGCAACTCATCATCGCCGACGGCCTGATCTTCGCGTTGACGCGGCACAACGAGCTGGTGTTGGCTGAGGCCAACCGGCAAACCTACCGGGAACTGGGCCGCGTCGCGTTGCCCGTCGAGTTGGGCATCTTCCCGCAGCAACCCATGCTTGCTAACGGTCGCCTCTACATCCGCAGCGACCGTCACCTTCTCTGCTATCAAGTCGGCGCGCCCAAGCGATTTCTTATTTGCGCGCCGAAAGGAACCCGGGCCAGCCGTACCACGACATCATCGCCTACAGGTTGATCGCCGCGTAAGGCATTAGCATGCAACTTTGATCGAAACTGTGGGAAGGGCCGCCCAAAAGTAAAAGGAACCTCAATGCAACCTCTCGATTGGATCGTCATCCTTCTATACTTCATCCTCATCGGCGCCGTCGCTTGGTGGTATGGGCGGAATCAAAAAGACAGCGTGGATTATTTTCTCGCCGGTCGAAACGCCGGCTGGATCACCATCGGTGCGTCCATCTTTACTTCCAACATCGGCTCGGAGCACATCGTGGGGCTGGCCGGCCAGGGCGCTTCCACCGGCATGGCCATGGCGCACTGGGAATTGCACGCCTGGGTGCTCATCATGCTGGCCGGATTGTTCGTGCCCTTTTATTACAAATCGGGCGTGGAGACCATTCCCGAGTTTCTGGAGAAACGTTTTAACGCCCGCGCCCGGACCATACTCTCGGTCGTATCGCTGGTCGCCTACGTGTTCACCAAGGTCAGCGTCACCGTGTACGCTGGGGCCATTGTGTTCCAGGCGTTGCTGCCGGATACATTCGGCTCGCCGCAGAACGCCTTCTGGGTGGGAGCGTTCGCCACGGTGTTGATCACCGGCATCTACACGGTTTTCGGAGGTATGCGCGCCATTATGTCCACCGCCACACCCCAGGCCGTGATCATTCTACTTGGTTCTTTCGTGATTACTTACATTGGCCTTTCCAAACTGGGCGGCTGGGGGGAACTGGTGTCGATGGCCAAGGCCAACTCCGACAATTTCGCCCTCTGGCGGCCCTTGTCGGATCCGAGCTTCCCTTGGCTGGGAGTGCTGATGGCCTCGCCCATCATCGGCATTTGGTACTGGTGCACCGACCAATACATCGTCCAACGCACGCTGTCCGCCAAGAACCTGCCCACCGCCCGGCGCGGCGCCCTGTTCGGAGGAATTCTCAAGATCTGGCCCGTATTGATCTTCCTGATCCCGGGCATGATCGGCTGGGCGCTGAACCAGAAGGGCATCATTCATCTGCCGCCCAAGATGATGGGCGGCCAGATCGTGGCGCCCATCGACGGGGATCTGGTTTTTCCGACGTTGGTGAGGGAACTGTTGCCTGCCGGCATCCGGGGCCTGATTGTGGCCTGCCTGCTGGCGGCGCTCATGAGCTCACTGGCCTCGCTGTTCAATTCCAGCGCCTCGTTGTTTACGGTCGATATTTACGAGAAACTGCGTCCGGGCAAGTCGGATAAGCATTTGCTCATGGTGGGGCGCATCGCCACCGCCACGGTGGTCGCATTGGGAATGATCTGGATCCCCGTCATGGCAAAAGTCTCGGGTGGAGGGCTCTATCAATATCTGCAAAGCGTTCAAGGTTACTTGGCGCCGCCCATCACCGCGGTCTTCCTGCTGGGTTTGTTCTGGAAGCGGGTCAATGCCACGGGCGCGGTGTGGGGCTTGGCCGGCGGCTTTCTGCTCGGGATGGCCAAGCTCACGATCCAGGCGTTTTTCGGAACCGGCCCGGGCAAGATCAGCAGCCCGGCGTTCCTGGCATGGATCGGCGACTTCAGCTTCCTCTATGCCACGGGCCTGCTGTTTGTCGCCAGCATCGTATTGATAGTTGCGGGTTCGTTCACCACGCCACCGCCCGCGCCGGAGAAGATCAAAGGACTAACCTACGGCTCCATCCACGAGGAAGCCGCCGATGAGATCCACAAGAGCTGGGACGCGGGCAACAAACTCATGGCCGGCATCATCGTTATCGCGGTTCTCGGAATGTACCTCTATTTCAGCCTCTGGTTGAAGTAAGCGCGCCGGCTCTCGATTCGAAGCCCCGGGCAACCGGGGTTTTTGACCCGCACCGCACCTTGGCCCTTGTTGTCCGGCGAGTGGCGCTGGCCACACAAGGAGACCAGCATGGATAAATAATCACTACAGACCGACGGCCAGGCAAAGCTGGCCGGCGAGGCCGGCCGCGCAGAAGGCCGCCACGACGGCGCCCAGGACGTCCATGGTGTAGTGCGCCCGCAAGACGATCACGACCGCCCCTTCGAGCGCCGCCACTACGGCCACCGGAAGCCAGGCCCCGTTCGGCAGGAGGTGTCCGGCTTCGATCGCCCCCAGCACGGCGATGGCTGTGTGGCCTGAAATGAAAAAGTCGTTGCCGGTGCCATAGGTCACCAGCAGGGAGGGAAAGCCGGGATGGCGCCAGATCATCCGGGGCGGCGCCGGGAGCGCGCAGACGGCCTGACACAACTGCCGAAAGGCAAACAGGAGCAGTAGCGCGATCAAGGGGCGCAGCGTTGGACCGAAAACACCCGCCCCGATCAGGAGCAGCCCGAACAGGTCAATACCCGCGGAACTCACGATGAGGATGCCGGAGGCGACCCGCGGCCGGGCGTGCAACCAGGTATTCCACGAGGCCGTGAGATCGTGCAGCAGATCGCCGATTTGACCGTCTTTCAAGCCTCGGCTCGCAATCAGCGCCTGGGTCCAGAACCAGGCCGTCAGGCTCACCACGACCAGGCAGCCCTTCAGCGTCAAGATGCCGGCCGGAGAAGCCTGCCAGGATCCGGCGGGCGCCGATTTGGCCCGGGCGATGACCGCCAGGAGTCCCACCATCAGCCCCAGCAACAAGGCGGCCGCGATCCATTGCCAGCCCCGCCGCGACTTGCCTGCTGGGTCTGTGCCTTTGATCGGAAAAACGACGAGTTTCGGCATAGATAATTTCGCAATTGCTTCGTTTAGTTGCTGCTACGCGATCTGTATCATCGGATTATTCAATGAGGAAGATTTTCGCGCGCCGAGACGCCAAGGCGCAAAGACGGTCGCAATGGCTCGTAGCGAAGGCGGTCCCCGCAGACTTCGCAAAGCTGCACGCACGACCTTCCAAGCGATGCCTAAATCTGCGTAATCTGTGGATGACATTCCGTCTTTCAACATCGTTGCGCCTCCGGAAGGGTGCGACGCCGGCTGGCCAGCTTGGTCAGCATGGTTTCCAACTCCGTCCGGATCCGAGCCATGATGGGATCCGTTTCCGCTCCGCGTTCGCGGGTCGGCGCGACCTCGATGGCTTCGCCCACCTCCAGCACCGCCCGCAGGGGCCGATGCACGGGCGCCTGGTCGGTCAAATCCTCCTCGAATCGCTCGACGGTCTCCAGCAAGCGCTCCGGGGTCGGCTGTGGCGTGAAGTAACCCGGTGGGTAGAAGAACAACTGTTGCGCCAGGTAAATGTCCGCGAGCTGACGCCACCGCCGGGCACGTTCGGCCTCGTCGAGCTCACCCGACACCATCTCCGGCAACAGCGCGGTCCGGAGATTCTTGACGCGCGTCACGACATGGTCGTCCCGCTTGCCCTTCAGCCATTCAACCTCCAACGGGCCCAAGAGGTGATCAATCAGGCCCGTCAGCCGTTGCGGCAACGCCCCCGGTTTTGGCTTCCCGAAATACTCGATTTCTTTCAGCGTCAACAAGGCTTCCCCCACCTTGACGATCCGCTCCGTCAGGCCGAGATACGCTTGCGGCCGCCAGGCCAGCCGGCGCTCGATCTGCTCCAGCGCACGGGTCAGGACTTCCTCCAACTTCCCTTCGAAGAAGTACCGGATCGCCACGGGATGAATGACGACCTTGCCGGTCCCGCCGTTGACCGCCCGCTGCCGGGCGGCATTGCGCGCGATGAACGCCGTGCCGTCCATCAGGTGATTGACCTGGTCGTTGGTCCGCGAAATGACGCCCTCGGGGAACAGGACCAGCGGACGCCGCGCCGCGACGAGGATTTGCACGGCGCACTTGAGCGCCTCGCGGTCCAGGCCCTCGCGATAGACGCTGAAGGCGCCCACCCGGCGCAACAACCAGGTCTGGAGCGCCGACTGCTTGAAGAGATGCCAACTGGCCATGATGTGAATCGGGCGTCCGACGGCGTAGCCCAGATGCGCCACCACCATCGGGTCCGAGGGCCGGCAATGGTTCGGCGTGAGCATGATGCCGTGTCCCGCCGCGACCGATTGCCGCAGCCGCTCCATGCCCGTCATCTCGACCGCCTCGACCCCATGCGCGCGGCTCAGGTAGCCGGGCAGGCAGGGCTTCAGCACGCTCGGCCAGCCGCTCCCGCGGCAGGGGGGCACGAAGGCATACGGTTGATCAACGACAATGTTCTGCATGTCCCACCGCGCTCTTCACGCTCCACGGCCCTGCGCGCCGTCGCTGAGCGCGAAGCCCATTCTACCTACGTTTGTGAGCTATGCAACCTTGCAAGGCATGCCTGACCTCATTCGGCTCGGCCCTGAAAACAATCCTGGCGATGGAAGGACCTCTTGCAGGATTTGGAGTCCTTCGATTTAAGCGACTTAAATTCCAGTGCAGTCAGCAGCTGGATCTTGCGAAAAAAACGAAAAGAAAAAGGCTTGCGCTTTTATATTTCCTTAGATATAAAGGCCATCGTTGGGTGGTAAAGTTTTGGGTGCAGAATGTTTTTGAGGGGGATCAGGAAGGTCGGAAACTGTCGGCTGGCGGCCCTGGGCGGCTCGATAGTCGTACTGTGTTCGAGCTTGGCAACGGCCGCTGATACGACGCCGACCGATTCCAACAGCAAGGCCCAATCCAATGCCTCGAATACGTCCTGCCCCGCGCAGTTCGTTATGGCGATGGCCGCCGACCACCTGGGAAACATCTGGCTCGGCACGGAAGATCGCGGCGTGTTCCGGGTGAACCCGGCGACGGGCGAATGGAAACAATTCAGGGCCAAGGATGGCGTTGCCGATGACCACGTCTATGCCGTCGCCGTGGATCGTCTCGGGCGCGGGCGCGTGTGGTGCGGCACGCTGAACCACGGCGTCAGCGTTTTCAACGGCCAGGACTGGCGGAATTACGGCGTCGAGGATGGTCCCCTCGGCGAGCGCGTGTTCGACATCGAATGTTCACCCGCCGATGGCGATATTTGGATGGCGACCAGCGCGGGCCTCGCGCGCTACCAGCTAGTTTCCGATAGCTGGAGCTATTACACGCGTCTGGCGGGACTGGCCAGCGACCAGGCGCAGAGCTTAACCTTTAACCGGCAAGGCGATATTTTCGTCGGGCTTCAGTGCGGCGGCATCGCCATCGCGTGCTCGGCGACACGGCACAGCCAGTGGACGCTGGCCTCCGCGCCGTGGTATTTCAACGCAAGCCAGACCGCGCCCTATCCGCTCGCGCCGACGGGCGCTGGGCTGCCCTCGAATCTGATTAACGACGTGCTCGTGGCGCGCGATGGCACGGTGTGGGCGGCGACCATCGCCGGACTGGCTTGGAGCCGCGACGGCGGCAAGTCGTGGCAGTTCCTGCGCGGGCGCAACTATGCCGAGCGCGTGAAGGGGCTGTTCGGCGGCGCGCCCAAGGATTGGAAACCACCGGCGAAAGATGCGCAGGCGAAACTGTTGCCGGAAGACTATGTGACGTGCCTTGCGGAAGCAGCGGATGGCGCCTTGTGGCTTGGTTTTCGGGAGCGGGGCTTCGCGGCCCTCGATCCCAAGACGCTGACCGTTAAACAATGG
>JAPLSZ010000137.1 GCA_026398385.1 Kiritimatiellota bacterium
CAGCAGGCGGCCCTTGAGTTTGCCGAGCGCCGCCCGCAGGGCCTCATCCACGGCCGGACCTGGAATCGTCTCCAAACCGTAGCGTGCCATGTGCGCCAACTGTTCGTCACCCAGCAGCGCGGCCAGCGCCGGCACGGCCGCTGCCGTCCCGATGCGCGCCAGTTCCCGGCAGGCATCGGCCTTGGGCTGGGTTTCCGCATTCGATTTCAGGACGTCGATCCACCGCGACTCCTGTTCCTTCGCGGCGTCCTGCCCGCAGGCAGCCCGCGCCCCGCAGCACAACAGGGCCAGCATCAGCGTCCGTATGATTTTTGACATGGGCATGACTTTATATTCCTCGGGTTTTATCGTTCGTATCAGATGATCCAGGGCTCGCGCATGGCGCGTGAGCGCAGACGATTCGCGGCCGGATCGTTTATGAATTCCGCCTTGACCGGGTCGAATTTCAGATCCCTTTTCAGCCACATGCAGAGGTTGGCCGCATGCACGGTGGACATGGACCGGTACATCACCTCGGCATTCGCCACGGTCGCGCGGCGCGTTCGCATGCAGTCGAAGAAATCGCGCACATGGTTCATGGGACGTTGCGTCCTGGCCATATATTGACCCACCACTTTTTTGAAATCCGCCAGCAGGGCCGGCGCGGAGGCCGCCGGCTTCGAATAGCCGTCCGCCGCCCCCACCCAGCCTTCCGGGCCGTCAAACCGCTCGCCACAGGAGCCATGCCAGTATTTATCGCCGCGGGACAGGATCAGCTTCACTCCATTCGCAAACGTGGTGATCATCCCGTCGCCGGTGGGATTGTCAACATACTTGTATTCGACCGGCGAAGTATCCAGCATGTCTACGCCTGCCTGGGCCTGGGCAAAAGTGTGGGCACCCCATTCTCCGATACAGCTTGTATGAAAGTCGTAATAACCGCGCCAGCCGCCATGCACATAGCTTGCGTGGTAGGGTCGCCACGGGCAGGGGCCCAGCCACGTATCCCAATCAACCTCGTCCCGGGGCGGTTCCGGCTCCGCCGGCTTCCGGTCGTGGCTCATGATGGCCGCGCCCCACGGCGCAATATGCGCATACGCGGTGTGCACCTTGCCGAGGCGGCCGGAACGGGCGGTTTCGATCGCGAACACATGGTTCGCCTCGCTGAGCCGCTGCGTGCCAGTCTGGTACACCCGGCCGTACTTCCGCGCGGTCTCCACCACGGCCTGGCCTTCGGCGATGGTCATGCACGACGGCTTTTCGGAATAAACATCCTTGCCGGCCCGCATGGCCAGAATGGAAGCCAGCGCGTGCCAGTGGTCGCCGGTCGCGATCAGCACACCGTCGATATCCGTCCGCTCCACAAGGAACTCGCGGATGTCCCTGTGCATCGTGCAATCCTTGGTGCCATACTTGTTGTCGATCGTCCGTTTGACCGCTTCCCGCCGGTCCCGCCGGATGTCGCAGATGGCGACAAACTGGACGTCCGGCTCCCCCATCATCCACGACAAATCGCTGCCGCCGCGGCTGTTGATGCCAATGCCGCCCATCAGGATGCGCTCGCTGGGCGCCACAAAACCGTTCCGGCCCAGCGCCGAGGCGGGAATGATGCAAGGCACGGCAAACACGCTGCTGACCGCCACCGCGCGTTTCAGAAACTGCCGGCGCGATAGGAATGAGTTCATGCCCGGATACGGTATCAACTTTTCACCTCCACCTCGGCCTATTTCAATGTTTTCAGGACAATATTCTTGAACTGCACCTTCATCGGCGGACCCGGGTGCATCTGGAGCGCGATGATCCCGCGTTGATTAGCCGTACTGGCATCCCGGTCCGTGATCTGGCACATCAGGATGCCGTTGACATACAGCGTGATGTCCGGACCGCTGCAGACGATCCGGTATTGGTTCCAATCCTCTTTCTTGAAGTTCTTCAGCAGTTCGGCGGCATCGCCGATTTTCTGAACTTCCTTCTTGCCATCCGCCGTAATGGTCACTTTTTCGCCGCGCGCCCCGATCAACCCGCGCTTGTGATGATAGATAAATCCAACCAGGCCGCCGTCACCGGTCATGTCCGCCTGATAACCATACGTATCCCAGTTCGGCCGGGTCTCGGACCGTATCTGGACGCCGGAATTAGCGGCGGCGCTCAGTTTAAACTCGCAGGTCAACACAAAGTCGGAAGGCTGACCGCCTTTCCAGGCCAGGTAGTTGCACTGCGTGCAGGGCTTCGTGGGCGTGCTTTGCGCGGTCAACGCGCCATCCTCCACGTACCACCACCCCGGCGCACCATCCCACCCGTCGAGATCCTTGCCATTGAACAGAACGCTGTCTTCCGCGACGACCGTGGACATCCACAGGCCAGCGGCACACAGCATACCGCCGATCATTTTTCCCGGATTACGACGCATGACACTCCTCCCCCAACGACCCAACCCCGGACAACTACGCCACCGCCCCTGATCGGCAGAATCCGGCCGCTGATCAGGCCTATTTCAACATGCAACGTAGAAGTGGGCGGATTATTTTAAACAAGGCCGCCACGGGGGCAGCGCTTGCAGCAGCTGATACCACTTTCAGCACGTAACTGCACTATTCGTGGCTCCGGTAGCGTTTACTTGATCGATAAGCCACGGGTGGGAAACCAGCCTGCGCACAACACTCCCGTGGTGCCCATCTGCACCTGGTGGCGATCGGCCAACCACCGCTGGATTTCCTTGGCCCGCTTCCACGGCCCCTTGCGCAAGCCCTCCCGCAGTTCCTCGAGCATGGGCCCCTGCACACTCGCAGGCGCTCCGCCGCCATGCTTACGCACGAGCAAGCCCTCCACACCGCCTTGCTTCAGGGCCGTGAGCCAATAGAAAAACTGCCGGTGACTGACGTCCAGTTGCTCGGCAATCTGGTCGGCGGTGAACTCGCCGCTGGCGGCTAGGCATCCGGTCGATGCAGATGCATTCGTTTTGTCATGGCGCTTTCATAACGCTCCGCCATGAACAATGCAATTACATGCTGTAAATGGTATTATCTCCTGCGATCAGGAGTCTGTTTCGCCGGGTTGGTGACCAAGTCTACAAAGAAAAAAGCGATCTTTGACGGTGCTTTTATAGGCCGCGTGACCTCACGCGGCGTCTGCTGCACCTTTTGTCGGTATCATCAAGCTTTGGAAAATCTCCGGCGTGACACGCCGTCACCCCAACCATTGGGGCCGCCACGGATGCTGCACGAACTGCGCGGCCCCCGGTGCGTTGGTGGCGCGCAGCTTGACGCCGTCCCAGTCCAGGCTGTGTCCAACACGCAACGCCAACACCGCACTCAAGGTGATTTCCGTCAGATGCCCGCCGAAATCAAAATCGGAGACGACCGCCGGTCCACCCTTGCAGGCCAGCACCCAGTCCTTCACGTGGCCCTGTGAACGCGACAGCGTCTGCGGGATTTGTTTCGTCGCCTCGTGGCCGAGCACGCCGTGGAATTTGGCTTCGCCCTGCAGTTTGATGAGGCAGGCATCGTTCCACGGGTTGGTGAAGATGGTGCCGCGGCTGCCGCAGATCAGGCAGCCGTGCTTCGGCTTCGCCTGCTGGAGCGTGGTGATGTCCTGCAGCAGCGCGTCGTCGGGCGCCTCGCCGCCGTTGTACCAGTGGACGATCACCGGCGGCAGCGCGCTGCGCGCGCCGAAGTGCAAACGCAACTTGCAGCGGTCCACGCAGGATTCATGGCCGAGTCCCTTCGCCGATACCAGCTCGATCCGCGTGGGATAGTCCAGCGCCAGCGAACGCAGCGGCATGTTGAAGATGTGGCAGCCGAAGTCCGCGAGAATGCCGTTACCGAAGTCGTACCAGTTGCGCCACCTGAACGGATGATATTCGCCCTGTTTATAGGGCCGGAGCGGTGCGGGCCCGCACCAGAAATCCCAGTTGAGGCCGGCGGGGATCGGATCCGCGCCTTCCGGCCGGTCGCACGCCGGGCCGTGATCGCTCAGCCACGCATGCACATCGCGCACCTCGCCGATGGCGCCGGCCTGGATTAGCTCCCACGCCCGGCGAAACGACGCGCTCGCGCTGCCCTGGTTGCCCATCTGCGTCACGACCCGCGAATGGCGCGCCAGTTCGCGCAGCACCCGCGCTTCGCCAAGCGTATGCGTCAGCGGCTTCTCGCAATAGACGTGCCTGCCCAACTGCATCGCCCGCTTGCAGAGCGGCGCGTGCCAGTGGTCCGGCGTTGCGATCAGGACCGCGTCGAACGCCGCAGCCTCGTCAAAGAGCCGGCGGTAGTCGGTGAAAAGTTTCGCCTTGGCCACCGCGTCGCCGTTTTCTTTCACCGTCTTCGCCAGTTGCGCCTCGTCCACATCGCACAGCGCGACGATGTTGTCGCCGCAGTCGATGATCTGCTTCATGTCGTGGACGCCCTGCCCGCCGAGGCCGATGACCGCGACGTTAAGCTTCTCGTTCGCCGCGATCTGCCGCGGCACGGCGGCGCGCCGCCACGGTGTGACACAGCCCGCCAGCGTAAAGCTGCCGGCGGCCAGCGCGGACTTTCTCAGGAAGGCGCGGCGGGTTTGTGGAAGGACGGCGGTTTCGATGTTCATGGCTTTCTCCTGCGGCCAGTGTACGACATGTTTCCAAGGATTGGCAACACAAGGCTGCCCGTCTCGCAAAGCTCGGCTGGAAGCCGGTACAGCCCTTTTTCTCAAGCCTTGGAAAATCGTAGATGAGTCCCTACAAATAAGAAATTGCTTCGGCGCAATCGCCGGGGGAGCGCCGCTTTCCGTGCCGCCTGGGGGCCATACGTGTTCATGCGGCGATCATTACTTGGCGGATGGGCTTGTCAAAATCTTTATGCGGCATTTTTTGGCCCGAAAGCGCGCTCCAGAGCGCACCTCCGGCGAATATTGGCGGCGCGAGGATAGACCCGGCCGCACTGCGGACAACGCAGCGGGTCAATCCGTGCAAGGTGTGATCATCGCATTGGAGGATGACCAGCGAATCCGCCGCGCACTGGCCATGATGCCGATTATTATATTTTACCGCTATCAGGTCAGTTTCAAATTGGTGAAGGGTTGATATGAACGGCGTCGGGAAACCCGAGCGCGTCACGCAGGACCGGGTGATCGCCCTGTTCCGCGATGAACGCCGCCAGCAGTAAAATGGACGCTTGCCTATCAGTCAATTGGACGCTAACGTAGAGCACAAATAGACGCTAACCTGTAAGCCGAAACCATATGCCCGCTTCCGATCATTTGCCCTACGTGGAACGCCATCTGCAAGGGAGCCTGCGGGCGGCCCTGGCGGATACTCCGGTGGTGTGCCTTCTCGGACCGCGCCAATGTGGAAAATCCACCTTGGCCGCGCACCAGGCGCCCGGGCGCACGTACCTCAACCTGGACGACACCAATTATCTGGATCTGGCCCGGCGGGATCCCCAAGGTCTGGTTGCGGATCTGCCGGAGTGCGTTACCATTGATGAGATCCAGCGGGCGCCCGGCCTGATTCTGGCGATCAAGCGCAGCGTGGATGCGGACCGGCGGCCCGGTCGCTTCCTGCTCACCGGCTCGGCCAGCCTGCTGCAGTTGCCGCGACTCGGAACGTCACGTAAGACGGCGTGTGATAAATAAAAAGAGAGCCCGACCAGGCGCTCTCTTGAACTTCACGCCCGCCGCTCCCTCCGGCAGGCCGCACGCTCACGCAGACAGCGCACATCCCTCCTGAGCCAACCCTGCTCGGCCACGGCGTCGGCCAGCACGTCGTGCAGCGTGCCGTCCTCGTCTTCCGCGCCCACGGGCGCTTCCAGGGCCTCGACCTGGACACGGCGCTGCAAGCGCGCCGCGGATGAAAGAGCGTCCAACTCGCCGGCATAGCCCGAGCGCCGTCCAGCCTTGGTGCGCTGGATGGCGTAGTAGGCGATGGACGACGGGTATATTTTTCGTCCGCTCAACTCGTGATGGGCAGCTCCGAAAGGCGATCATGGACTTCGCGGGGCAGCACGACGAGCATGGCTTCGACTTCTTGCTGCGCGATCTGCGTCAGGCGGAACCAGCGGCGGGCGTCATGGCGTTGGGTAACCATGAGTGCTGAATATCGCAAGCGCGTCGGGAGTGCAAGCACACCTGCGGCCGGTGACGGCAGATTGTCCCGGCACGGTCAATCCACCGCCGGTCAATGTCCCGGCATGGGGAAATCCGCTTGCGCCTATTCGGATCCGCCCCCCGCCTAGCCACGATCACTTTGCTGGCCGGCGAAGACAAAGGTTGGGGGCAGAGTGCGCGTTTTCTCACGACCCCGACGCGCGGAATTATTGCTCCGCACGGGACGCCCAAGGTGCCGCGTGCAACTTTTTGATAGAGGTGCGCTTTGCGGAGCAAAGCTCGCGTGACACCCAAGTGACACCCAAAAACGGAATGATGGGAACAACCAGGCCTTTTCTTCACTTTCGGGGTGATACGCTTTTTGCCAACGAAAACGCGGTTTAACCGCGTGTTCATTGGGAAAAAGTTTGGAGGCGCGGATCGGATTCGAACCGATGAATAGAGGTTTTGCAGACCTCCGCCTTACCACTTGGCTACCGCGCCCAAAACGATTACAGGATGGTGAGCCAGGCGGGACTCGAACCCGCGACCACAAGCTTAAAAGGCTAGTGGCAATAGCTCATTATCCCAGTAAAAACACCATAAAAAAATAGCTGTTGCAAATCTGTTGCAAATCAAGCAACCTTCTGCACGTCAATAAAGGCCCTAACGGGCTGGAGGTAATCATGACGAAGCGGCAGAAAAAAAGCAAGTTGAGAGTTGGCGGATTTCCCATACGCGAGGTGCGCCCCGGCTGTTTCCTGGTGCGCGTGACGCGCCAGGAGCAACGGTTGAAGGTGAGCCAGACATTCCCCACCCAAGCGGCGGCGGAAGGCTTTTGCAAGGTCTTGGCAAATCAGGTGGCCGAGCACGGCAAGACCGCCTTGGAATTGCCGATCCGCTCCCGGCAGGATGCCATTGACGCCATGAAGCTGTTGAGTGGCCGCTCTTCATTGATCGAAGCCGCTCGCTTTTGGGCGCAGCATCACCCCGACACCGGGGCCGTGACGCTGGCGCAACTCTGCGACCAATGGCTGGAGGAATTGCGGCGCCAGAACTGCCGACCAACCACCCTGGCGGAACGCCGGCAGAAGATCCGCAAGCTGTGCCTGGCCTATGGCGATCGGCCGGCGTGTACCATCACGACGCACGACGTGGCCGACTGGTTAAAGATACGCGGTTTCAAAGCCGTGAACCGCGACGGCTACCGGCGCTGTTACCGCGCCCTGTTCAACCACGCCATACAACAGGAGATCGTCGAGACGAACCCGGTTGACCGAATCACCAAGACGAAGGCGGATGAAAAGATGCCGGAATTCTGGCCGGTGCCCACCGTGGCCAACGTCATGGACATTGCCGAACAGCATTATCCTGCCTTGGTGCCGGTTCTCGCCGTCATGCTCTTTGCGGGCCTGCGCCCCGGCGAGGCAGCCGCCCTGACCTGGGATCAAATTGACCTGGCCGAGAAGATCATCCGCGTGCTCCCGGAAACATCCAAGGTGCGCCGATCCCGCCTGGTGCCAATTCAAAAGAATCTTGAGGGGTGGCTTGTGCCCAAGTACAAGGCGGAAGGCCTTGTAGCGCCCCGGCCGATGACCTACCGCCGGCAGCGTGAATCCCTTATGCGGCGGATCGAGGCGGACGGATGGCAGAAGGCCATGACCGCCGGTAAAATCACCGTCGAGGATGCCGTTGCCCGCGTCCACGAAAAAGCCCCGAAACTCGCCAAGGTTTTCACGGCAGAGCGGCTGCGGTCCATCCTGAGCGGTAAGGCCGTTGCTGGCGACAACGAAGCGGCGGCGCTGTGCAAGGTGTTGGAAGTTTCGCGCCTGATCTGGCCACGCGACGTGACGCGCCACACCTTTGCCACCTTCCGTTTCGCCGATACGCAAGACGGCGGCAAGGTTGCGGCGGAACTGGGCCACGTCGGCGGCGCGGATATTTTATATCGGCATTACCGGGGCTTGGCCACGCAGAAGGATGCGCGTAAATTCTGGGCAATCGCGCCGTGCGCCGCGGCCGGTAATATCGTAAAGTTTGCGGTGGCGAGTTGACGGACGCCGACCGCCGACGGCGGGATAATAGCGGGCTTGACAACATAACGGATAGCGTTATCATAATCCCATGATAAAGAGCTTTCATGGCCGGGACACGGAAAAAGTCTGGCAATGCGAGCTTGTCCGGCGGTGGGATGTTGGCGTCCGGAAAACGGCGTTGCGGAAATTGACCTGGCTGGACGCGGCTAAAGACGTGAACGATTTGCGGATACCGCCCGGAAACCGTTTGGAAAAACTGAAGGGCGACCGCGCCGGGCAATACAGCATCCGCGTAAACGACCAGTGGCGGATCTGCTTTGAATGGCGCGATGAACATGCGTGGAATGTCGAACTCGTGGACTATCACTAACGGGAGCCTATGAACATGAAAGATTCTGCTTTGAACCCCGTCCATCCGGGCGAAATCCTGCTGGAAGATTTTCTGAAGCCGCTGCGCGTATCCCAGTACCGGCTGGCGAAGGATATTGGCGTCCCGCCCCGCCGCATCAATGAGATCGTGCTCGGCAAGCGCGGCATTTCCGCCGATACCGCCCTGCGGCTGGCCCGCTACTTCCGCACCTCTCGCGAAGTCTGGATGAATCTGCAAATGCGCTATGAGCTTGAAACCGTACGGCTGGCGGAAGGCGAGCACATCGAAAAAACGATCCACCCGCTGGCCTTGTTGGAACCGCTCGTCGCCACGGCTTGATGCTTGTCCTTGCTCCGGCCCGTACAGCCGGGGAAGTCCTGCCGGTGGCGGCCCTATCCCAAACCCGGCGGGCATCTGATAGGGAGATGGAACATGGACAATGCCACAAGAAGTTCAGAGCATATCCACCAATTGAATATCTTGCCCGAGTGGGAGTTTACTCGGTCGAGGACGAAGGATGGCGCCACGTTTGCTTTTCACTCTTCGCAGATGTGTCCAGGGTATTCGATCCAAGTATCCAATTGGCGACTGCGCAAAAACGCACGCGACCAATGTGCCCCCTCGGAAGATATTGGCGATTTGATCCTCGGGGCACACAATGAACTGAAGCGTGTACTCGGCGAGTCTGCATTTGAAAAAACGAACCGCGTGCAATCCGTTATGCGGAAGAATGCAGAACTGCATCGTGCTGCCTTAGATTTGCGGAAAAACGCCGGCCAGTCCCGAGAGCGGCTTTTTCAAGCTGATCGGTGGGATATATTATCGCGAAAAATTATGAAGATCTGCCTTGTCCGCGCTGCCATAGAGGACCTTATATTGGCGCCAGGGGTCGAGATCCTAAGCTTTCCGCTAGTGACGCTGACCGCGCTAAACAAAAGCCGCTATATCGTCGAGAACGCCCCATGGTCATTTAATAAACCGCCGCGCAGGGTTGAGCATCTTGCAATGACCGGCTTCAACAGCGGTTTGATGAATGGCATTCTGGCCTTCGCACCGGGCAGCGAAGACGTTTGGATCGTCTCAAAATTCAGTCAATGCGAAGTGGAGCTTAAATGGGACCGCGGGGCCGCCGTGTTGGCGGAGTTCCCCTATCTGAAAGATATGAGCCGTTCACTTGCTGAACAAGAAAAGAAAGTGGTGAAAGCCGAAATCGCCCCACCATCGCCGCCAGAGAATTTGAAAATTACCGAAGCCCTGATGTGGGGCATACTGGAAAAGATCGCTGTGCATGACGCCAAGTTGACGACACACCCGACACCGTCAGAGTTTTTCCGCGCCTACATGATAGAAAAGTTGACCACCAAGGCTATGCGACGACGCAAATGGAAAGACCGGACAATACGAAACCGTCGCCAGCTTGTTGAAACTGTGATCGCCGAACAACGCAGCGACCCCAAGGTGAATCTGCGAAAATTCCGCGATGACATAGACCCGCGCATTTTCCACACTGCTGAAAGGCAGATTGAAGCGGTACGGAAACGCGGGCGCGAGGCTTTTCTGGACCGCAACGAATAAATCCAGTTGCCGCTTTTTTGCCGCCCCGTTGCCGCTGACAGGGTGAATTTCCCCAGCATAAACACGGGCCGATATCCATGTCGGCCTTTTTTTGTTGCCGCTTTTCCCATGGCCAGACACGGGAAGCAGCAGACGCCCCCGACCGGCTCAAGAGCCTCCCGGCTCGCCCCGTGTCCGCCGCGAGGGGGCACCTCGAAAGGACACGAGGGCCATGAAAAAGATCGAAAGCAGTCAGAACCGGACTGGCGCGCCGGTAGAGTCGCACTATCAATTCCCTCCCGCGTTTCTTCGCCCTGCCGAGGCCGCCAGTTACCTTGGCATATCCCGCCGGCAACTGGCGCGGCTAACAGCTCGCCGGATTTTTCCGGTATCGCGGTTGGGCCGCAAGCTGTTGCTCTACGGACGCGGCGACCTGGAAAAGGCGGTTGCTCGTTTTCGCCGATCAGCAATAGGTGAGGCGGTGCAATCATGACCGCCGTCGAATTCGCCGAGCGGGTACACGCCAAGAAAACCACTTCTGGCTGGTCGGCG
>JAPLSZ010000228.1:0-2875 GCA_026398385.1 Kiritimatiellota bacterium
CCTCAACTACCAAGGGGAGGCCAGCCGTCGGAAAGTCGGTGCAACTGAAAACCGTTTCAAGGAGTGCGGTGAAATGAACAACAAGGAACTTCCTTTTGGCATCATACAAGCGTGTGCGGATGAACTGCATAGGAGTAGCATGAATACGCGATTCCTTTTCCTTGCAAATCTCCTGGCCATGCTTGTTCTGGTGCAAGCGGCGGTCGCGCTCCCACCGCAAATGGCCGGCTATGACCCGTCGAAACAGATTCGCTTTTCGACGCCGGCTGGAGCCGAAGCGAAGCGGCAGGAATTGGTCCACTTCATCTGGGCCAATGGTCTGCCGCGCAACACGCTGTCCGCGGTGACAAGGAACATCGCGGCGGCTATGTTCGACCAGTATCTGCCGGGAATAGAACGCAACTTAGTCGCGGCGGTGGACAAACTCGACGCTGACATTACCCCCTATGATTTTCATTCGATTTCCTACCTTCTCCATCCGCTCAAGACCAATGCAAACAACGGCCGGCTGGTCATCTACCATTCCGGGCATCGCCGCGCCCTGACCGATTGGGCGGGGGGCGACGACGTCATCAACCGCGTGCTGGCCGAGGGGTTCACCGTCCTGGTCATGGATATGCCGGTGACGGGCTTCAACACCGGCCACACGATTGTATTGCCGAATGGAGCCGGCGTGGTGACGATCGCCAAACAGGGGAGCGACGCCCATAGGGAGATGTTCCAAAAGCTCATCCCGGCACTGCCCGACGGCACGATCTTCCGTTTCTTTTTGGAGCCGATCGTGCAAGGCATCAACTATTTCCTCCAGGCCCACCCTGGCGCGGAGGTGGCGATGGTCGGCATCTCGGGCGGCGGCTGGACGGCGACCCTGGCTCCGGCGGTGGACATACGCATCAAGCAGAGCTTTCCCGTGGCCGGGTCGTATCCTCTCTATTGCCGGACCAAGCCGTTCCCGACCTTTTCCCACGACATTGAGCAGTATTACGACCCTCTGTATCGGGAAATCGACTCAGACGGTGACGGCATTGCCGACACTGCGGCAGGCGTGGCAAGCTGGCTGGAAATCTACGCGCTCGGAGGACTCGGGCCGGGCCGCCGCCAGGTTCAGATTCTCAACTTCAACGATACCTGCTGCTTTTTCGGCGATGCCTTCAAGACCTACAGTAACTTCGTTCCCGGTGTCGTCCAGAAACTGGGCCAAGGCGAGTGGGCGTTTCATTCCGACACAACCCATGCGCGACACTGGATATCAAAGGAAGTGATCAACACCGTGATCCTGCCCTGTGTGGTGGGCAGCGCCGACGCATCCCAAGCCCCGGGAGCCAAGAATACCAAGCAGCCGATCGAGGCTTGCGGCTCGCATGTTTCCATCGGCTTAGCCTCGGCGGAGGGAGGTTTTCAGTCTGGTGGTTTCGCCCAAGCTCCCGAGGCCGCGCTCGACATTGCGAATGCGCCCGCGCCGTTGTTTCGCGACCCGGTGTTTGACGGCGCGGCGGATCCATCGGTGCTGTGGGACGCGAAGGAGAAGGCGTGGTATATCTTTTACACCCAGCGGCGCGCGAACCAAAAGCTGCCCGGTGTTTCATGGTATTACGACACCAAGATCGGGATTGCCAAATCCACCGACCAGGGACGCTCCTGGAGCTACGTTGGCACGGCGCAAGGGATGTCGCGCGGACTGGAAGCCGAATCGTTTTGGGCCCCGCATGTGTTTGAAGACAACGGAACTTTCCACATGTTCGTCACTTTCGTCCCGAAAATCGCCATCAAGGAATTTTCCGGTAAGGGACAAATACTCCATTACACCGGTCGCGATCCTGTTCACTGGAAATTTAGTGATACCGCGGATGTGGGATGGGACGATGTCATCGATCCAGGTTTGGTGAAATTGCGGGATGGCCGCTGGCTGATGGTGTTCCGCGAAGACCGCCCGCAACCCCGAACCGCGATGGTGACCAGCTTGGATTTACAGCGCTGGACGCGCCTGAAGGATGTGATCGGGGACCGGCCCCACGAGGCGCCGGTGGTTTTGTATTGGAGGAGCAAATTCTGGCTGTTCGTTGACGAGTGGCGCGGCATCGGCGTCTATCAATCCGACGACGGCATCCGCTACGCGCGTAACAGTTTGATTCTCGACCGGCCGGGCAAGCGCGCGGATGATCACTATCTTGGCTCGCACCCCGGCGTGGCGCTGGCCGGCGACCGCGCGTTTGTCTTTTACCATTGCCACACCGACCGGGCCGCCGCCGGCGAAGCGTCCGGCCAGTCCAGGGACAGCCTCGCATACAAGCGTTCCAGCCTGCAAGTCGCGGAACTCGAGCTTCGCGACGGGATCATCGTCTGTGACCGCGACAAATACTGGCGCAAAAAATAGTCCCTCGAATAATGAAACACACTTGTCTGCCTCTCACCTCCGCCTTGCTGGGCCTCGCGCTCAGCGCATCGGTCGCGCCTGGCGATCAACTTGAAAAGGATTTTGTCACCCCGCCGGACGCAGCCCGGCCCGGGGTGTATTGGTATTTCATGGACGGCAACCTCAACGGCCCGGAGATGCTCAAGGATCTCGATTCGATGAAGGAGGCCGGGCTCGGCAACGCGCTGTTCCTGGAAGTGGACGTGGGCGTGCCGCGCGGGCCGGTGAACTTCATGAGCGAGCAATGGCAGAGCCTGTTTGCCAACGCCATCCATCATGCCGAACGCCTGGGAATGGACATTACCCTGGGCGCGGGACCGGGTTGGTGCGGCAGCGGCGGGCCCTGGGTCAAGCCGGAGCAGTCGATGCAGCACCTGGTGTTCAGCACGGTGGACACCAAAGGCCCTTCCAAGTTCGATGGCGTCCTGCCCATACCTGCGCAGCGCATGGATGCCTGGCATA
>JAPLSZ010000228.1:2900-29676 GCA_026398385.1 Kiritimatiellota bacterium
ACATGCCCAATCCTTTCTACGAGGACGTGGTGGTTTACGCGTTTCCCAAATGCAACCCGGTCATAGGAGATATTGACGAAAAGGCACTCTACGGGCGCAACCCGTTCTCGTCCATGCCCGGCGTCAAGGCGTATCTGCCCGCGCCAGCAAGCTTCCCGGAACCGGACAAAGCGAACGTGATCGATCCGGCCAAGCTGATCGATCTAACAATCCGCGTGCGGGCGGACGGCAAGCTGGCATGGGACGTGCCAGCCGGGGAATGGACCATCATGCGCATGGGACGCCGCTCGACCGGTGCCAATACCCGGCCCGCGCCCGCGGCTGGCGCAGGCCTCGAGCACGACAAGTTTGATCCGGCCGCGCTGGACGAGCACTTCGCCAACTACTGCGGCAAGCTGCTTGCGAAGTTGGGGCCGCGGGCCAAACAACACGGCTGGACCGCAGTTCACCTCGACAGTTGGGAGATGGGTGCGCAGAACTGGACGCCGAAGTTCCGGGAGGAATTCCGCAAACGCCGCGGCTACGATCCGCAGCCATTCTTCGTGACGTTCAGCGGCCGCGCCGTCAAGAGTGTGGCCGAATCGGAACGCTTTCTCTGGGACATGCGGCTCACCACCCAGGAATTGATTCTGGAAAACTATGCGGGACACCTCAAGGAGTTGGGGCGAAAACATGGTTTGGAACTTTCCATCGAGCCCTACGACATGAATCCCACCGCCGACCTGTCGCTGGGCGCGGTGGCGGATGTGCCGATGTGCGAGTTCTGGAGCGCGGGCATGGGGTTCGACACGTCGTTCAGTTGCATCGAGGCCTCCTCGATCGCCCACACGATGGGACGGCCCGTCGTGGCGGCTGAATCTTTCACGGCGAATCCCGGCGAAAGCTGGCGGCAGTATCCCTGGTCGATGAAGAATCAGGGCGACTGGGCTTTCTGCATGGGCGTCAATCGCTTTGTCTATCACACCTTCGCCCACCAGGCGACGGGTAACGAGCACCGTCCGGGCATGACCATGGGACCATATGGCGTGCACTGGGACCGTGGCCAGAGTTGGTGGCCGCTGGTGAAGGATTACCACCGGTATGTCGCCCGCTGCAGTCATCTGCTGCGCCAGGGCGTGACGGTCTCCGATGTGCTCTATCTGACGCCGGAAGGCGCTCCGCACGTCTTCCGTCCTCCGCTCAGCGCCTTGAACGGCAGCGCTCCGTTGGCCGACAAGAAGGGATATGGTTTCGACGGATGTGCGCCTAACATTCTGATGGAGCGCGCGGAAGTGAAGGACGGTCGCATCGTCTTTCCGGGTGGATCCTCCTACCGGCTGCTCGTCCTGCCGCGCAGCGCCACCATGACGCCCAAGCTGTTGGGAAAAATCATCCAACTCGTCGAAGCCGGCGCCGTGGTGTATGGTGCCGCGCCCGCCGCGTCGCCAAGCTTGAGCGGCTATCCGCAATGCGATGCCAAAGTGCGTGAGTTGGCGGACCAACTGTGGGGCAAGCCAAACTCAGGAGTCCGGCAGCTTGGCAAGGGGCGCGTCATTCCGGATCCGGCCGTTGAATTCCGGAAGGAAAAGGAAGACGCCGACGCGCCCATGTTGCCGTATGTGGGAAGCTGGATCTGGTTGAACGAAGGGAACCCGGCGACATCAGCTCCGGCCGGTGATGTCCATTTCCGATATATCTTGGATATCCCGGACCTCGCGTTGGTGAAGAAGGCAAGGATCAAGGCCACCGCCGACAATACCTTCGCGCTCAAGGTGAACGACAAGCTGGTGCTCTCCGGCGACAATTTCCACAACATCTATGCGGCGGATGTTCTATCAACACTGCGGCCGGGCAAGAACACCATCAGCGTCCTGGCCAACAACACCGGGCCTGATGCCAATCCCGCCGGCTTCATCGCCGCCCTGCGGCTGAGCAAATCGGATGGCTCGCAGGAGGTGATAAGTTCCGATCAGCGATGGAGCGCCAGCCGCAACGCCGCCGATTGGTCCGCCGCAAAGCCACTCGGCCCCGGCAGCATGGCGCCGTGGCATTTGAGCCGATCGGCGGCTCCTGCCGCCGAGCTTTATCCGTCTTACGCGACCACCGCCGCCTTGCTTGAGGAGATGAATGTCCCGCAGGATTTCCAATCCGACGGACCGGTTCGCTACGCGCATCGCGAGACCGCCGACACAGACATCTACTTCATTGCCAATACGGTGAACAGAAAAGTGAAGTCCAAGTGTACGTTCCGGGTCGAGAAGGGCACGCCTCAGTTATGGGATCCCGTGACTGCTGAAATCCGAGCCCTGCCGCAATTTATCCGTCAAGGGAAGACCACTTCTCTTCCGGTCATGCTTGAACCGCATCAGAGCTTCTTTGTGATATTTCCTCGCGCGGAGCAATCCAGTCGCGGAGCAGAAATCACGGGTGTGAATTTCCCCGAGACGACACCAGTCGCCACGTTGGAGGGTTCCTGGGATGTCGTGTTCGATCCCAAGTGGGGAGGGCCGGAGAAGGTTACGTTCCAGTCACTGCAGGATTGGACCAAACGGGAGGAACGCGGAATCAAATACTACTCCGGCGTCGCCACCTATCGTAAAGCCTTCGACCTTTCCAAACAGGCAGACGCCGGGAGTCGGGAATCAGACAAGAGAATCTATCTTGATCTGGGCACTGTCCATGACATGGCCCGGGTCAGGCTCAATGGAAAGGAGCTCGGCGTGGTCTGGTGCGCACCCTGGCGCATCGAGATGACGGGGGCCGTCAAGGAAAAGGACAACCTGCTGGAGATTGACGTCGCCAACCGTTGGTCGAACCGCATGCTCGGCGACCAGCATCCGCCCGACAAGGACGTCCGCAAGGTCAAATGGCCATCCGGGTTGCTGGGCGGGCAGGAATTCAGGACCGGGCGTTACACGTTTGCCACCGCGGGAGGCCTTGGCATCCTCCTGCCTTCCGGCCTGCTCGGCCCAGTGACCCTGTCATCTCCGCAAGGAACCCAACCTGCGATCGGTATTCCACCCCTGCCTGAGGACCGGCGGTAAGCTATGAAAGAAACGACGACGCAAGATGACGTGACAAAGAAGAGGAGAACCGATGAGACATAGGCAGTTTCTGAAAGCGGCGGGGATCGGTTTGGCCGCGTACGCGTTGTTGACCAACACGCAAGCGCAGGAGAAGATTGCTCATGCCGGGCGGACAAAGTTCCTGCTGCTGGATGCCCGCATCATCGCGAGCACGGACAACGCGAAGCTGGCCGTCGGCACGGTGAAGAAGCACCCGGCCAACCCGCTGTTCGGGGAGGACAAGCCTTGGGAAAAACGCTTTGACAATCTTTACGCCAACGTGATCCACGACGGAGCCGCCGACTTGTACAAGTGTTGGTACAGCCCCTTCATCGTGGATCATTCGTCAAAGGGCATGTCCCTCGAGCAGCGGAACAAGACGCAGTACCGGCCGCCGCGCAACCGGGAAATGGGCGTCTGTTATGCGGTGTCGCGCGACGGGCTGAAATGGGAGAAGGCCGCACTCGACCTTGTTGACTTCGAAGGGAGCAAGCAGAACAACTTGGTATTGCGCGGTCCGCACGGCGCCGGGGTTTTCAGGGATCCGGACGATCCCGATCCGCAGCAGCGCTACAAGATGTTCCACGCCGGCGATTCCATGCGTTTCTCCGCCGACGGGTTGCGCTGGAGCGCTCCGCTGCCGTGCCCGGATATCCATTCCAACGGCGATACCCACAACAACATGCTCTGGGCGCCGGAGTTGAAGCGATATGTCGGTCTTGTGCGGCTGAGGGAAGGCGGCCAGCGGATCGTTGGGCGCACCGAAAGCGCTGATCTGGAGCGGTGGACCAAGGCAGTCGAAGTGTTGCGTTGCAACGCGGAGGGCCAAGCTTATTCCATGCCGGTGTTCCGCTACGCGGACATCTATCTCGGCCTGGTGGCGGTCTTTCGCACCCGGGAAGACCGCGTGCATACCGAACTGGCCTGGAGCCCGGACACCATTACGTGGCATCGCATCGAAGCGGGTACGCCGCTGATCGCCAACTCCCCCAAGGAGGGCGATTACGACTGGGGTTGCGTCTATGCCGCCGAGTCCCCGATACTGCTCGACGACGAGATCCGCATTTACTACGGGGGTTCAAACGGCAAGCACACGGGCTGGCGCGACGGATTCCTCTGCCTCGCCACGTTGCGGACCGACGGCTGGGCTGGGTACGAACCTGAAAACGCTGACCAGCCGGCGACTATCCTGACCAAGCCGGTCACACCCCACGGCCCAACGCTCCGCCTGACCGCCGATGTGGCTCCCGGCGGCTCGATCCGCGTCGCCATCGAGGGCGACGTCGCTCGCACGCTGGCGGCCTGCCGGCCTGTTACCACCACCGTGACCGACGCCCCGGTCAGTTGGCAGGCCGGCAAACCGATCGGCGCCGCACCGGTGGCGCTGCGCTTCGAACTGACGAAAGCCAGGCTCTACTCCTTCCGCTTCGGAGACACGCAGGATCCACCGGCCACCGAGCGGCAGCGTGCGCAGGCCGCACTGGAGGCGGCGATTCCGCGGGCGGCGACGGACGCGACCCGCCCGGTCTTCCACTTCCGTCCGCCGGCCCGGTGGATGAACGACATTTGCGGTGCGATCTTTTACAAGGGCTACCACCACATCTTCTACCAGAACAATCCCTACTCCGACGACCAGTACGGCTGGGGCTGGGGCCACGCGCGTAGCAAGGATCTGGTCCACTGGGAGGAACTGCCGTTCGCCCTGGTGCCCATGAAGCATCGCGGGGAACTGCGCTGCAACTCCGGCTGCGTCACCCTCGACGGCAACGGTCGCCCCATGATCTTCTACACCTTCGTCCCGCAGAATGGGCGTGCGAAACGCACGCAATGGGCCGCCCTGCCGCTCGACGACGAGTTGTTCGAGTGGTGTCGCGTCGGCGACGGGCCCTTGATGGAAATTGGCAAGAACGGCGTGTCGACAGACAAGGCGGAAGTCCATCCCAGTTGGAGCGATCCCTATGTGTTCAAGTCCGAAGGACGCACGTTCGTCACCTTCAAGAAGGTCAGAGGCATGGTGTGCGAAGCGCAGAACCAGGCGCTGACCGAATGGAAGGCCATCGGCCGGATGGACGGTGTGGAAGGTGAATGCCCGAACGTGGTCAAGATGGGGAACAAATGGGTCATCATCCGTTCGACCAATCCCATGTCCTATTTGACCGGCGATCTCGCGCTCAAAGGCAACGACATCCGATTCGATGCCGACGGCCCGCCCCGGACGTTGGACCACGGCTTTGGCCTGACCCCCCCGAAGGATCGGGGTCTGTTGCGGGGCCTTTACGGCACCAGCACGTACGAGGATGACAGGGGCCGAACGATCCTTTTGGGCTGGATTTCAGGTTTCAAGACCGGACGCGGCTGGAACGGCTGCATGTCGCTGCCGCGCATGCTGACCCTGGATGCGAGCAGGCAAGTCCTTCAAACGCCCGCCCCGGAACTGGAAACGCTGCGCCAGGAACACACGCAGGTCGCCGGCCTGACGCTCGCCAACGAGTTCAAGACGATCGAAGGCGCGCAGGGCAAGCAGCTCGAGCTCGTCGCCGAGTTCATCCCGGACAGCGCGGCCGCCTTCGGACTGAAGCTGCGCAGCAGCCGCGACGGACAACGGGCGATCACGCTGCGCTATGCGGATGGCACGCTCAACGTCGCGGGCACCGCCGTGCCCCTGAAACCTGCCGCTGAGCGGCCAACGCTCAAACTCCATGTCTTCCTTGACCGCTCGGTCCTGGAGGTGTTCATCAACGACGGCCAGGCCGCGGTGACCCGCGTCGAGTACCCCGACGAGGACGACCTGGCCGTCGGCGTTTTCGCCGAAAACGGCAAGGCGACCCTCAAGTCGCTGGACGTGTGGCGGATGAAAGCGATATGGTAGTCGCCTTCCCTAACGCAGGAAGGCCCACATCTCAATTACACGCACATAAAAGCAGACGCAAATAGGGAGAAATGAATATGACTACAGCAATGGCCCCATGGACGGCTGGCCTCCTTCTCCAGCGGCCGGTCTTGGTCCGCTATGCGGGCATCGAGTGCGTGAACTACTCCCCGCTGTTCTATGCACGCGACTGCAGCAACATCGCCATCACCGAGCGCGGTTCGGTCCGGCCACCGGCTCTTTCAACGGCTTTCACTACAGAAGCAAATTCCGAGCAGTCATGAAATACCGCAGCCGATCCATGCAGTTAACGATTGCCGCAATCTGTGCCCTGTGCATGCACGGGTGGGCGGATGTGATTGCGGATCACGCCCGCGCCCTGCTCGGCGCGGCCGGGCAGGGCGGGGTGAAGTTCCGCGTGGTGAGCGGCCTCGGCAATGACGAGGCGTTCCGCGTGGTGAGGCAGGACGGCAACGTCTGCATCGAACACCAAGCGCCCGCCGGCGCCCTCTACGGAGCTGAGGCGGTCATTCAAGGGGATTACCAAGCCGGCAAAGTGGAGAAGCCCGATTTTCTGATCCGCGGCACTACCCTGCCGCTGTTCCAGGGTAGCGGTTACAAGGCGACGCTCTCGCCTGAGGCATTCCCGTGGTTCTATGACAAGGGCTTCATGACGCGCACGCTGGATACGTTTGCGGCGGCACGTTTCAACACCATCTTCCTGTGGGGCAGCCACACGTTCCCCTACATCGTCGAGATGCCCAAGTATCCGGAGGCGTCAGCGGATGTGCCCCCGGAACAGGTCAAGGCCAATCAGGCCCAGTTCCTGTGGTTCACGCGTGAGTGCGCCAAGCGGAACATCAAGGTGCTGCTGCATTTCTATAACATCCACGTCTCGCCGCCCTTTGCCAAACAACATCGGATCGCCACCAATCCGACCGCCCCGACCCCATTGCTCAAGGATTACACCCATTACGCCCTGAGCCGTTATTTCGAATCCTTCCCGTCGGTCGGTCTCTACGCCTGTCCGGGTGAAAGCATCGGTTCCAAGCACCAGCTCGAGTGGTTCCGCGACGTCATCTTCGATGCGGCGAAGCAGAGCGGCAAGAACCCGCTGATCGTCATGCGTGACTGGACCCTGAACCAGGATTTCAGGGAGCAACTCAAGTCGTTGTATGAAAACGTCTATTCCGAGTTGAAACATAACGACGAGAGCCTGACGTCACCCTACCCCGACGTCCGGCATCTGAAATGGGAGGGCTTGACCGCCGGTCACATCATCAATGCCGCCCATGGCCCGGCGGAGGATCTGGTGCCGATGCGTTGGGCCGATCCGCTCTTTGTCCGGGAAATGGCGCAACACTGGAAATCACTTGGCTTTGTCAGCGGGGTGGAATTCTGGGGGCAGTCGTTCTGGAACTGGCCCCAGACCTACGACAAGGTCAACCCGCCGTTGCTCTACCTCGACCGCGACGCCCCATTCTACGCCGCGGCGGGCCGCTATCTGTGGCACGCGGACCGGGACGCCGCCGAAGAGCGGTCATTCTGGACCGACTACCATGCCAAGCGCTTCGGCTCCCGGGAAGTCGGCGAGCGGATCGCCCGCTGGTATGAGGTCTCCGGTTCGATCGGCCCCGGCCTATTGAACCTGAATGCCACACGGGTCGCCAACTGGTGGTCTGCGGTGGTTCTGATGAATCAGAACGTCGATCAGATTTTGAACTGCAACAAGAGCTTGGAGGAAACGCCCTACACGCTCCACCGCGAAGCCGGCCGCGCCCAGCAACGGTTCTATCCGCAACCATTCGATGCGTTTTTCTTCGAGCGTTACCGGAAAAAATACGGCCTGCCCCTCGTCGGCAAGGCAGCCGCCATGTTCAAGGAATTCCAGCCCTATGCCGACCGGATGCAGGTCAAGGACCTGGGCCAACGCAAATGCATGCCCGTCAGCCAGTTTGCCGCGTATCTTGCCCGCCATGAACCCGTGGAATCCGCCATGACGCCGGACAAGGTCGTGCGGCTGCTCCATGATCTGGCGTGTGAGGCGCTGGCTCTTGCGGAACAGGCGGTGCAAGCCGCCGGAGATTCACCCCACAAGCCAGAGTTGCAGCGGTTCTTGACCGACTCCCGCATCTTCAAACTCGCCACCGAAGCACTGATGGCCAAGGAGGATGCCGCCATGATCAAAGCCTCCCTGCTGCTCGCGGGAAAACACGACGAAAAACAGGCCGCCACCTTTCTGGCGAAAATGGAGGAGTCGGTGCGAATCTACCAAGAACTGCATGACTTGGGACAGGCATGCTATACCAAGGCGAGCTTCGAAATCGACTGGAACTCCGGACTCAAGGAGTTCATGAACGACCTAACCGCCCAAAAAAAAATGGATCAAGGCCGGAAAATGAAGGATGAGGCACCACTTTTCAACCAATCAACCAAGCAGATATGAATAGGAACACAACAATCGGTCAATGGGCGGGTGGCATCCTTGCCGCCGGCCAATTACTCGCCAGTGACGCACAACCGACGCACGCCGCGCCGATCGCCCCGATCCAGGCGCCGTTCGACATGCCCCAACTCCAGCGGCCGGTCTTCCCTAACAGGAGCTTCAAGCTCACCGACTACGGCGCGAAGGCGGACGGCACAACGAAAAACACGGATGCGTTCCGCAAGGCGATCACGGCCTGCAACGCGGCGGGCGGCGGGACGGTGGTCGTGCCCAAGGGCCAATGGCTCACCGGGGCGGTTCACCTCATGAGCAACGTCAACCTGCACTTGGAGGAGGGCGCCGAAATCCATTTCAGCGACGACCCGAAGGACTACCTCCCGGCCGTCTTGGTCCGCTATGCGGGCATCGAGTGCATGAATTACTCACCGTTGTTCTATGCCCGCGATTGCACCAACATCGCCATCACCGGACGCGGATCGGTTTATGGCCACGGGCAGAAATGGTGGATGTGGAGCAAAAAGGGAACCGGCCCCGACAACCGGGGAACCGCCGCCGAGGCGCAGACTTTCAAGCGCTTGGATCAAATGGTCATCGCGAAGGTCCCCTCGGCCGAGCGCCTTATGCCCACCGCCACGGATGAGGGGTTCCGGCCCCAATTCATCCAGCCAATCCACTGCACCAACGTCCTGTTAGAGGGCTTCACGATTGCCGCGCCCGGGCCGTTTTGGACGGTGCAGTTCGTTTATTGCCAGAACGTCATTGCCCGCGATCTAACCATCCGGACCCAGGGCGGGCCGAACACCGATGGCATCAACGTGGATTCAACGCGCAACGCGCTGATCGAGGACAACCTGATTGACGCCGGCGACGATTGCATCTGCCTGAAATCGGGCAGGGACGTGGACGGCCGTCGGGTGGGGCGCCCCACCGAGAATGTCGTCGTGCGAAACTGCAAGACCCTCTCCGGCCACGGCGGGGTGGTCATCGGCAGCGAGACCGCCGGCGGTCTGCGCAACGTGTGGGCGCATGACTGCGATTTCACCGGCACCGACATCGGCATCCGGATCAAGACCATGCGCGGCCGCGGGGGCGTCGTGGAGAACCTCCACTTCCAGGACCTCACCATGAACCGCGTGGACTACGGCATCCACATCACGATGTTCTATCATCAGACGCCGGCGGAGCCCATCAGCGAACGGACGCCGACCTTCCGCAATTTCCACTTCAAGAATATCACCGCGCACGATGTGAAACGGGGCGCGGTTAGTGTGACCGGGCTGCCCGAGCGGCCCGTGGCCGGCTTGGTGCTGGAAAACATCACGATGGACGGGGCCGCCGGGGGGCAGTTCACCGACGTCGAGGATTTGAAATGCGTCAATGTGCGCCTCACGCCTGCCAGCGGCCCGGTCCTGGCGTTGCGCGATGCCGCCGGGGCGTTGTTCGAGCGGTCGCCCAGTCCCCAGGGCGCGAGCGTGTTTCTCGAAGTTAAGGGCGGCCGGACGAGGAACATCCGATTGCAGGACTGCGATTACTCGGGCGCCAAGGAAGGCGTGACCTTCGCCAAGGACGTGCCTGCCGAGACCAAGGCGAAAACTTTCCGCACCCTGAACATCATGAAAAGCGCATTCATTTGTAAGGACTCAAATTGTGAAAGCTAGGAAGACAAAAAGACGAAGCTATTGTTGCCCGAAAAGGAAGAATGCACTTTTGTCCTTGACCTCGCCCGCAACAAAAGCTTCAAGGAGCTTCACCTCGACAACGAAAAGTACGACGGCTACTTCTGCGACCAGTGCGTGTTCCGGAGGGACATTGACATTGAGGACACGATGAATGTGATCGTAAAATACAACACCGGGGCAACCCTCTCCTCCTCGCTCAACACCTTTAATGCGTGGGAGGGTTATCATATTGCTTTCAATGGCACGAAAGGTCGATTGAAGTACGGGATTCAGGAAGAGGTTAGCGTCTTTGGCGACGAAGCGAACGCGCGGTGATCGGGCCGATTTTGACTGAGCAAAGACTATGTTGAAACTCGAAAAATACTCCGCCGGGGTGGGCGACCGCTTCGCAATGCAAGCGGAAGCGCAATTGCACGCCTGCATCCGGGCGCGCGAATCCGGCGCCGAAATCGTTCCGGTCTGGAACAAGTCCAATCGCGAACACCTGATCGTAGGGTCCGAGCCCACCAGCGTCCGCACGGCCGCCGCCGCGGCCGTGCAAGCGTTGGCATGGCGGCAGCCCTGGCACGTGGACGCCGACCACATCCGGCTGGAAACCGTGGACCGGTTCATCCCGCCCTCGGACTTCTTCACGATTGACGTGGCGGACTCGATCGGCAAGCCGGCCGCCCCTGAGGCTGTGCAGGCGTTCGTTGTGCGGCACGCTGAACTTGCCCGCGAGATCCGTCTCCCCGGCGGTGCGAAGCCCATGCTGGGAACGGCCGCGGAGGTTGGGCGCCTTGCGTCAAAGCACCTCTTCGCCGTTCAGGAAGCCGCCCGGATTTACCGCCACATTTCCGCGAAGAAAGGCGAAGCAAATTTCATCACGGAGGTTTCGATCGACGAAACCGATGCGCCGCAAACGCCGCTGGAATTGCTGGTCATTCTCGCCGCGCTGGCGGACGAGAAGGTGCCGGTCCAGACAATTGCGCCCAAGTTCACGGGCCGCTTCAACAAGGGCGTGGACTACGTGGGCGACGCGGCGAAGTTCGAGCAGGAGTTCAACGACGATATTAGCGTCATCCAGTTCGTCATCGCGACCTATGGCCTGCCGGTGAACCTGAAGCTCAGCGTCCACTCGGGCAGCGACAAGTTTTCGATTTATCCCGCGATCCACCGTGCGCTGAAGCGACACAACGCCGGCGTTCACCTCAAGACGGCCGGCACGAGCTGGCTGGAGGAAGTCATTGGCTTGGCCGAAAGCGGCGGTGCAGGCCTGGCCTTGGCCAAGGCGATTTATGCCGAAGCCCTCGCCCACGCCGACGAACTGTGCGCGCCCTATGCCACGGTGATTGACATTGACCGCGCCAGGCTGCCTGCGGCCACCACGGTCGCCGGCTGGACGGGCGAACAATTTGCCAACGCGTTGCGCCACGAACCGCACTGCCGGGAGTTCAACCCAAGCCTGCGTCAGTTGATCCACGTGGGCTACAAGGTCGCGGCGCACAAGCGCAAGGAGTACCTGGACCTGGTGGAGGCAAACCGCGAGATCATCGCCCGCAACGTCACCGGCAACCTGTTTGACCGGCATTTCAAACCCATTTTTCTGGGCGGCTGACGATGTGCGTTTTGGACAACCGATAGAATAATCGCTAGAACCGTCACCCCCATGGTTGAGAAACCACATGCGCGGTCGCCGTCCCCACGAGAACGCCCGACGCGGTATTGAAATCCGGCAAGCCTGCCGACAAAGCGGAGGGCTCGCCGGATCGAGAAACGGCGTTGAACGTCGTTCATGCCGGAAGAGCGGATCTCCGCAGTCGAGAATCCGGTCGGGAAGCGGCAAGAAAGGGTTGTTCGCACCCCGAAAAATCATACTATGACTGTGAATCGGACGGAATGGTCCACGATGGACAGTGAACCAAGCAAAGGTTTAGTGGTATAAATCGTCCGTTGAGCGGCAAGAACCATGGGTAACAACGGGAGGCTCTTTTATGACGATGATGCGACAGATCATGCTCCACGGGCTTCTGCTTGCGCTCGGCGCGGCGCCGGGGGCCATCGCGGCGCCGGCCGCACTGCGGGCGGGTCGGATGTTCAGCGACCACATGATCCTGCAGCGCGATATGGCGGTCCCCGTCTGGGGAACGGCGACGCCCGGCGAGACGATTGTGGTTGCCTTCCGCGACCAGAAAAAGCAAACGACGGCGGACGCCCAAGGGAACTGGCAGGTGAAGCTTGACCCTCTGAAGGCCGGCGAGCCCGGCGAGCTGACCGTTCGCGGGGGACAGGCCGGCGAGGCGGTGACGTTTGCTGACGTGCTGGCGGGCGAGGTGTGGATCGGCACCGGACAGTCCAACATGGCGGGGCACACCGGCGGTTACCGCAAAGGCGACGAGGCGCTGAACGCGTGGGCGGAGGACGCGTCTAACAGGAAAATCCGCCTCTACGACACCCAAAAGGGCGTCTGGAAGACCGCTTCGCCGAAAACAATCGACCCGTTTTCCGCGCTCGGATTCGCTTTTTGCTACTCGCTTTCCAAGGGACTCAACGTACCGATCGGGATGATGGTTGTGGCCTATGGCGGGCGACCGTCGGGGGATTGGATCACGCCCGAGATGGCCGCGGGAAGCGGCGATCCAATCCTGCGGAAACTGGGCGTAGCCAACCGGACCGCTGCGGCCGGGCAGACCGCGGACAAGCCGGCCGGCGGGAAACCCAGATTTCTGACACGCGAGCAGATGGGTTTGACGTACAAGAACGGAATCAAGCGGTTCTGGCCCTACGGCATCCGCGGTGTGCTGTGGGACCAGGGCGAAGCCGGCACGGCGCTGGAGGGCGTGGACCAGTGCACGGCGATGTCAGCGCTGGTGGCCGGCTGGCGCAAGGACTGGGGACAGGGCGACTTCCCCTTCCTGCACCTGCAGAAGCCCAGCGGCGGCGGTTGCGCGTGGGACCCGGCGGACCCCGTCAACCGCGGGGCGGCCGCGTTCACGCCCCAGCCGGCCGAGCCGCAGCAGATGAGTCATGACAAGATGGATTACACGCTGAATCACATCCGGATGGGAACGATCAAGAACGCGCCCTTGGTTACAACGATGGATCTCGCCACGGGCGTACATCCGGCAACCAAATCCGCCTACGGCAGCCGCGCCTGCCGCGTGGCGCTGGGTGCGGTCTACGGCCGCGACGTCGCCATCTGCGGGCCGGTCTACCGCTCCCACGTGGTGGCAGGCGGCAGCCTGCGCATCACGTTCGACCACGTGGGCAAGGGGCTGGCCATCCGACTCGGTGCGAAGTTGCAGGGATTTGAAATCGCCGGCGCGGACGGCAAGTGGGACTGGGCGGAAGCGAACATTGACGGAAATACCGTGGTGCTACGCAGCGGGGCCGTCCCCGCGCCGACCCAGGTGCGCTACGCGTTCAATCCGCGACCGAGTTATGCAAACCTGTTCAACAAGGATGGGCTTCCCGCCTTGATGTTCACCACGGAGACATTGCAGGAGAGCGCCATACCCTCGCGAGGCCGGTGGTAGGCCGGGATGTCATCGACCAAACGAAGAAAGATTCCGTTCAACATGAGAACAGCAAGAACGGCTATCATGCTGACCACCTTGATTTGCGCGGGCAGTTTTGCCGCGGGCATAGCCGACGCCTACGATTGCTGAATAGCTGCGCGGAATGGCTTGACCCCTGCATCTGGTTTTGTTCGAATCTACCCTTCCTCATATTGGGTGAGGATCACGGGTCTATGGGTAAAAAAAGGGGGGCGGGGAAATGGTCGCTTTCGCAAAGCGCGTGTTCCACGCAAGGGGGGTGCAGGCGATGCTGGTGCTGTTCGATCTTCTGATTTTGGCGGCACTACTCCTGCTCCCCGCTGTCTGGCTGTTAAACCCGCTGAAGGTTGGCTTTGGATTCGTCCGCCTCGCCCTGCCGTGGCCCTGGATGCCCGCGCTGGCGCTCTTGCTTCTGCTGGTGGCGCGATGCCTGATAGCGGGAATTTTCCGGCGCAGGGAATCGACGCCTGCGGCACTGTTTGAGCGCCTGTGGTTCAAACGGCTCCTGGTCGCCTTGGCGTCCGCGTATGGCTTCGTAGCGCTGGGGGAAGGTGTTCTGACCCTCGCGAATTTCAAGGCGGAACTTCCTCCGCCCGTGGTTATCGTGAGCAAAGCGAAGGACGGAACGCTGGCCGAGAACATGACGCTGCCGGACCCGGAGTTAATTTACCGCCTGAAGCCGGGTTCCCGGTTTGCCGGCCGGGTGGTCAACACCCTCGGCTTCCTGGGCCGCGAAGTCGCTGCGGTCAAGCCGCCGGGGACGATTCGCGTGATCTGCATGGGTGACTCGGTCACCGCCCAGGGCCGTCCTGGCTATGCCCAGTACCTTCACGAGCGGTTGACCGCTAGGCCGCCGACCCCGGCGCGTTGGGAAGTCTTCAGCATGGGCATCCACGCCTATACCAGCCTGCAGGGCCTGAAATTGTTTCAAAAGCAGGGCAGGGGACTCCGGCCGGATATCGTGACCCTCTATTTCGGGTGGAACGATCACTGGCTCAGCGACAGAAGCGACCGCCAGCAAATGAGCTTGCCCATGGGACCACGGACGGCGCGCGTGTTCGACGCGCTGCGGCGCAAGCGGATGTTCCAGTTCCTCGCGTGGTCGCTGAACCCCTTTTTGCACATGGCCCGCCTTGGCGAAGCGCCGCAGCGGTTGGATTACCGGACCAAGGCGGATGTGTTCCATGGGCGCGTCTATCGCGTGGAGCCAAAAGAGTATCGGGCTGTGATGACGGACTTTGTGGCCGAGATCCGGCGGGCTGACGCCGTGCCTCTGTTGATCACGGCCCCGCGCAGCAGCATCTCGTCTGAGTACGAGTTTATCCGCGAAATCCGCTCGGTTGAAGAGGGCAACCGGATTCACGACGCGTATGTCGAGATCACCCGCGACGTGGCGCGTCGGACACAGGCCCCCTTGCTGGACCTGGCCGCCCTGCTGAAGGGCCCCGAGAACCTCCACCTCTTTGCGCGGGATGGGGTTCATTTCGATCTTTATTCTCAGGAACCCGCCTTGGAGTCGGACGTAGCGCCGGCCCGGCAGCCCGGCCTCAATCGCGTCGCGGATGAACTGGACAAGACGATCCGCGCCATCGTCCAAAGCCCTGAATGGCGGAAACGCCCCGAGCTCCCTCGCGGGGTCGTCCTGCCGGCCGGAGGCATATAAACCAGCAATTCGCATTATGGCCGCCGCGCCGCATCGAAGATGGTCTTCGACTTGAAACGTCGCTCCGCGTTGGCGTATAATACATCCGTTGTTTATTGTTTACGTGCTTTGCCGGCTTAGCTCAGTGGTAGAGCATCGGTTTTGTAAACCGATGGTCGGGGGTTCGACTCCCTCAGCCGGCTTCCGTTGTGCGGAACAGACGATAGGACCAAGGAGGCAGGAGATGAATAAGGCCAGGCGTTCCTTTCGTTTGACACTCTTGCTTGGCGTGGGTTGGGCGGTCGGGCCAGCGACGGCTGGCGCCGACGCGGCCGGTCCCGCGCCCCTGCAGGCCAGCATCACCGCGGTCACGGTCTATGCCGACCGCGCACGGGTTACCCGCGAGGCGGCGGTGGAATTGCCGGCCGGAACGCTCACCGTGGCGTTCGCCAAATTGCCGGGCTGGATTGATGAAGAGTCGGTCCGCCTGGCCCTCACGCCGGCCGACGCGGCCGAGGTCGCCGACGTCCGGATCCAGCGCGAATTTCTGGCCCGGACCACCGACCAGGAACTGCGCCAGGCCGAAAAAACCGTGACGGACATCGCCGATCGGCTCGCCGCGTTGGACGACGAGAAGCAAACGCTCGAGGTCATGGCCAAACACCTGGAGAACATCCGGGTCTTTGCCCTCGACAAGATGCCGCGCGACGCCGCCTTGGAAGGTATCAAGATCGGCGATTACGCCGCCACCGTCGGCTTTATCAGCAGCAACCTGACCACCGTGGCCGTGGCGCGCCGGTCCCTGGAGCAGCGGCGGCGGGAACTCCAGCCGGAACTCGGCGCACGGCAGCGCGCCTTGAGCGATCTGCAGACCCGCCGCCGGTTGGAGCAGTGCACCGTGGTGGTGTCCCTGCGCGCGCCGCAGGCGCGGAAGGCGACGCTGATCCTGACGTGCCTCATGCCGGGCGCCGGCTGGGAACCGCTGCACGAATTACGCGCCGCCGGGCCGGCGCCGGAACAGGTGGCGGTGACCAGCTACGCCGTGGTTTCTCAAACCGCGGGCGAGGATTGGAACGGCGCCGCCTTGACGTTTTCCACCCAGTCGCCCGCCGACATTCTGCAGTTGCCCGAACCCGACCAGGTCCTGCTGGAAGGCCGCCCCGCGCCGCAACTCGTGGGCGTCAAAGCTGCCGTGTCCAGTTTTTCCATTGCGGCCAAGAATTATGCCGAACAGAACATGGACTGGAATCGCCTCAACAACAATCCGGTGGGGCTGGAGGAGGTCCAGCGCCTGAGCACCCTGAATGGCCGCATTAATCGCCTGTTTGCGGAGTTGTCCCTGCGCGGCACCACGTCGCACTTTGCGGGCGAAGGACGGCCGCTGGTGCGGGCGGACGGGAGACCCGTGCGCGTCGTCATCGGCCGCGCGGACGTGAAGACGCAGCCGGGGATCCTGGCCGTGCCGGCCAAGACACTGAACGCCGTGCACACCATCGCGTTGACCAACACCACCGGCCGGCCGTTGCTGCCCGGCCGGGTGGCCCTGTTCGAGGGCGGCGCGTTTCTCGGCTACACGGACATGAAGTTTGTCGCCGAGGGCGAAGCCTTCCAACTGGCGCTGGGCATGGCGGATTCCATCAAGCTGGCCCGCGTGCTGGATCAGAAGAAGAGCGCGCTGGTGCGTGGCTCGCGCACGCGGATCCAGGCCGCGTTTGTGATCGGCGTGGAGAACCTGTCCCGGCAGCCGGCCGGCGTGCGGCTGCTGGACCGTGTCCCCGTCTCGCAGGACCGGGAGATCAAAGTGTACGGCGTCGACATCGAACCGAAAGCGGTTCCGGACCCCAAGGGCCTGCTGGAATGGAAGTTCGTGCTGGCGCCCGGCGAGAAGAAGGAACTGCATCTGGAATACACCCTGGAGTATCCGGTTAATTACCTGCAGACGCCGGCGCCAGCGGCGGGCGCGAACCACGAGATGCAACGGCAGATCCAGGACCTCGAGGCCAAATTCTAATCCTGCGCCGCGCTTGACCGCCAACCTTCCCTAATTGACGATGCCGGATACTCAGGCAGGGTAGGAGGTCGCATCGCGGAACCACACGCCCAGAGGAAGCGGGCCGCGGTATTGACGTTTCACGGCGCGTATCGGCCCCGCCAGCCGCGAACTTCACCGCTGTGGCGTTGCCTCGTGGCGCATTTCGATGAATTCCTCGCGCTGTATCCCGACCGCTACGAAGCCCGCTTGGGCTGCTTGCGCCCGGTGGTGAAGCATGTGGTGGAAAAGTTCCTCGCCTGCGGCGACCTCACGCGCGGATTTGCCCGCATCCACTGCAAGTATTGCAAACGGGACTATCTCTTGGCCTTCTCCTGCCGGTGCCGCGGCTTCTGCCCAAGCTGCCACCAGAAGCGGGTGCTGCTCTTTGGCGACCGCGTCGGCCGGCGCCTGACCGCGCGCGTGCCGCACCGGCACTATGTCTTTGCCATTGTGGGAAGAACCGCCGGCGCGCTTCTACTTGGGCGGCGGTGCGCGGCCGATCTTTTTCAGCACCGCCACCAGATCGTCCCAGACCTCCCACCAGCGCGCCTTGTCCTCGCCGCCGCCGCGCAGCAGGTAGGAGGGATGGTAGGTGGGCATGACGTCCACGCCCGCGTAACTGTGCCACTGCCCGCGCAAGCGCGTGATGCCGGTGGCGACGCCCAGCAGGCCCTTCACCGCCGTCCCGCCGAGGCAGACGATGACCTTGGGCTGGAGGATCGCGATCTGCTCGCGCAGGTACGGCAGGCAGGCGGCCATCTCGTCGGGCAACGGCGCCCGGTTGCCCGGCGGCCGGCATTTGACGATGTTGCCGATAAAAACCTCCGCGCGCGTCAGGCCCATGCGTAGGATCTGCCGGGACAGCAATTGGCCGGCGCGCCCGACGAAGGCCAGGCCCTGGCGGTCTTCGTCCTCGCCGGGCCCTTCGCCGACAAACATGATCTCCGGCCGCGAATGGCCCTGGCCCGGCACGGTGCGTGAGCGCGTCCGGCCCAGCGGGCATAGCCGGCAGACGGCGACGCGTTGGGCGATGGCGGCCAGCGCCATCGCCGCTTCCTGTTCCGCGGGACTGGCGGGCTTGGTCGCGGACGGGGTTTCCACTGGGCTCGCCGCCGGCGGCGGGCGGCCCGCGGCTATCTTCACCGCCGCTGGCCCAGCCGCAGGGTGGCTTGTTCCGGGACCGGATGCGGCCGGTCCCGAGGCGACGGCGGCGCGCCGGGACACCGCTCGCACGAGAGACGAATCCGCGGCGACCGTGGCGACGCCCTCTTCTCGAAGCCAGTGGAGGTGGTCCGTCAACTGGTTCAGGGCGCCGGACAGTTTGCTGGTACGCGGGTTGGTCATGAAGCGCGTGATGTTACCCGTCCGCCGGCGCCGGGCAAAGCGGATTCTTGGTCGCGCGCGCGCAGGGCGCGCCAGAGGGTGCGGAAATCCTCCGGCACGGGCGCCATGAAAACCAGTGGCGCCCCCGTGCGCGGGTGGTCAAAGGCCAACTGCTGCGCGTGGAGCATCTGCCGCGCGGCGGGCGCGGGTCGCGCGTTCCGGCGGGCGCGGCCATAGACCGTGTCGCCGATCACGGGATGGCCGAGATGCGCCAGGTGCACGCGGATCTGATGCGTGCGGCCGGTGGGAATGCGCAGGCGCAGCACGGCGGAATCGGCGAACTGCTCCAGCACTTCGTAGTCCGTCCGCGCCGGCCGGCCGGACTTCGGGTGCGCGGACATCTTTTTCCGGTGGCGTGGGTCGCGGCCGATCAGCGTGGCGATCGTGCCGCGGGCCGGCTCCGGGCGTCCCCAGGCGAGGGCGAGGTATTCCTTCTGCACACGCCCGCTTTTGAACTGGCGCACCAGCCCGTTCAGGGCGATTTCGTTCTTGGCCACCACCAGCGCGCCGCTGGTGTCCTTGTCGAGCCGGTGGACAATGCCCGGCCGCAGCTCGCCGCCAATGCCGGCGAGGTCGTGGCAATGGTGCAGCAGGGCATTGACCAGCGTACCGGAGGCGTGGCCGGCGGCCGGATGCACCACGAGGTCCGGCGGCTTGTTGAGCACGAGAATATCCGCGTCCTCGTACAGGATGTTCAGCGGGATGTCCTGTGCGATCAGGCCGATGGGTTCCGGCGGCGGCAGCGTGTAGTCCACCGCGTCGCTGGCGCGCAGTTCCTGGCTGATTTTGCGCGGCGTGCCGTTAACACGGACGCAGCCCGCGCGGATGAGCTGCTGCCAGCGCGCGCGCGAGTGCTCCGGCCGCTGTGCGGCGAGCCAGCTATCCAGCCGCGTCCCGGCGCCGCCGGGCGGAACGATGAGCGGATCTGATTTTTCGGTCATACTGACAACGGACTACTGACTACTGACTTCGGTTGGCCTCCGCTGCCGGGCGCGGAGGAACCAGAGCGCGACGCCGGCGGCGAACAGCGCCAGGCTGACTTCCTGCGCCACGTTCAGGCCCAGGGCCTGCAGCCGTTCGTCGCCGCGCAGGAATTCCACGAGGAAGCGGAAGGGCGGATACAGCAACAGATAGAGCGCCAGCACACGGCCGGTGGGCGCCCCGGCGCGGCGACCGCGCAGGTAAAACAGCAGTAACACGCCGTAAAGCGCCAGGTTAAAGACCGATTCGTAGATCTGCGTCGGATGCACCGGCAGCCCATGCGAATCGTGGGTGCCGGGGAAACAAACGCCCCACGGCAGGCCGGTCGGAGCGCCGAAGCAGCAGCCGTTGAGGAGGCAGCCGATGCGGCCGAAGGCGTGGCCGAGCGGAATGCCGGTGATGGCGAAGTCGGCCAGCGCCCAGAGCGGCTCCCGCCGCGCGCGCGCGAACAGCAGCACGGCGAGGCCGCCGCCGATGAAGCCGCCGTAATACACCAGCCCGCCGTGGTCCATGCGCAGGATTTCCAGCGGGTGTGAGATGAACTCGCTCGCGTTTGCCAGCACGTAGGCCAGCCGCGCGCCGAGAATGCCGGCGAGGATGGTCCAGAACCCCAGTTCCGAGCCGAACCCGGACGGGCGGCCCGTGCGCAGCGCCAGCCGGTTCCAGTGGCTGATCACGGCCAGGAACGCCAGCGCCATCAGCACGCCGAACCAGTAGATCGGCCGGGAACCGAACTGCCAACAAATCGGATGCATGGACGCACTCTCCCCCACCCGCCGGGCGCAAGACAAGCCTTTTTAGGGGTCATGTAGGGGCGCAGTCTGGTGCTACTCTGCGAAGTCAGCGGAGGCCGCCTTCGCTTCCCGCTTCGCCAACCCGCTTCGCCAAGGCTACGCAGGTCAAGAGGCTACGCAGGTCAAGAGGCTATGCAGGACAAGACGAAGCACGAGCTGCGCCCGCCTGTGGTGAGCTTGATGAAATCCCTGAGCTTGTCGAACGGGTCGAACCCACGGGCCGGGGCCGGCGGAAAGAAAGCGACGGCAAGCCTAAACCTGCCGTCGCTTCGTTGTACTTCGCTGCGGTAAGGCTATTTCGGCGCCTCGGCCGCGGGGGCCGCTTTCGGGCAGCCAGCGCCGGGCTTCTTACAGGCCGCGCAGTTCTGCTTGAAAGACTTGAGCTGCTCATCCGTCAGGATCTTCTTCATTTCCGCCATGCACTTCTTGCAGCAGCCGGCCGGGCAGCCGTCCTTGCAGTTGGCCTGCAAGGCGTCCACCTTGGCCTTCTGCGCGTCGGTCAGGGTAAGACCCTGAACGCACATGCAGGGGCAGGTCATCTTGGCCTTGGCGTCGCACGCCGCGCCCTCGGCTTTCTTGTCGCAGGTTCCGCAATTGGCCCAGACCGCACTCGCGGAAAGCACCAACACCGCCACGGCACATCCCATCAATAACTTCTTCATAATCTGAACTCCTTTCATGAGTTTCACTTGCGGGGATAGTATACCCATTCGCCGCAGAAAGGCAAGCGGAAATCCGGCAGGAAGCGCAGGGCCCTTCTGCGGGGGGGGCTTCGTGGGGTCAACGACCCGGCTACAGGGGCCGCCTTGGCTACGCTGCAGCCGGGAGCGCCGGTCCCGGCGCTGGGGATTATTGCCGCAGAACGTCGCCGGTAGCATTGCTTCGCCGCGGACGCCGGAGCTTTCTTGACGCCGGGCGGGCGCTGTGGTTGATTATTCCAGATAACATCCGGAAAGGGCGCGCGTGAAAATCGGGGTGGCCAGAGAGATCAAAAAGGACGAGTACCGCGTCGCGCTGACCGCGGTGGGCGCCCGCGAGCTGGTGGCGCGCGGGCACGAGGTGTTCGTCGAGGCGGGCGCCGGCGCGGGTAGCGCGACGCCGGATGGGTCTTGGTGGACAGCGACACGGTTTGGCGCGATGCCGAGCTGGTGCTTAAGGTCAAGGAACCGCTGGACGGCGAGTGGGGGAAGCTTTCGCCCGGGCAGACGCTGTTTACCTTCCTGCATCTGGCCGCCGCCCCGGAGCTGACCCGGGCGCTGGTCGCCAGCGGCGCCACCTGCATTGCCTACGAGACGGTGGAAACACCCGATCACCAGCGGCCGCTGCTGGCCCCCATGAGCATGGTGGCGGGACGGCTGGCCGCCCAGGTCGGCGCCTACTATCTGATGAAGCCGTGCGGCGGCCGCGGATGTCTGATGGGCGGACTGCCCGGCGTGCCGCCGGCCAACGTGTTGATCTTGGGCGGCGGCATCGTCGGCGGCCAAGCCGCGTTGGTCGCGCGGGGTATGCAGGCGGGCGTCACCATCCTTGAATCCAGCCGCGCGCGCCTGCGTGCTGGCGGATGAGGCCACGGTCGCGGAGGCGCTGCCGCAAGCCGATTTGCTCATCGGCAGTGCGCTCATCCCGGGCGCCCGGACGCCGCGCCTGATCACGCGCGCCATGCTCGCGCTCATGAAGCCCGGCGCGATCGTGGTGGACGTGGCCATCGATCAGGGCGGCTGCTGCGAGACGTCGCGGCCGACCACCCACAGCGAGCCGACCTATGTCGTTGATGGCGTGCTGCATTACTGTGTGGCCAACATGCCGGGCGCCGTGCCGATCACCGCGACCGCGGGACTGACCAATGTGACGCTGCCCTACATCGCGGCGCTCGCCGACCAGGGCGTGGCGCGCGCTCTCGCAAGCGATCCGAGCCTCGCCAGCGGCGTCAACGTGATCGGCGGCCGGGTGACCTGCCGGCCGGTAGCGGACGCAGCCGGTTTGGCCTACACGCCGCTCGACCGGATACTGCCGCGTGGATAAGCTTCTTCCGCCTTTCTTCGTTAGCTGTTCCGTTCGAATCCGCTCCTCTGGCGGCGACGAGCAAGCTCGCGCCCTACGATGGTCACCACCCGTTCACTATGGCGGGCAAGCGCGAACAACGCGAAAGCAGCATAGCGGAGTTTCATCCGCCGATTTCACAGATTGAACTGCACAAGGCGCAGCACACTGGTCCTTGCTGAATTCTTTGCGCCTTCGCGACTTTGCGCGAACCCCTTCCTCCGCCGCCTTTGCCTTGTGATTATTGTGCGTCTTTGCGGCTAAAATTCCGCCACTGCTCCGTTCCCCATCTTAATCCGCGTAATCTGAGCAATCTGTGGATAAACGGCGCCTTCCCATTTTTTTGAAGACTTCCCGGCTGACAAGCGTATGATGCTGTGATGGGTTGCCGCTCGACCGGCAGGGAACCCGGAGGATGTTGGCATTCACACCAGGAGGGCCGCAGATGAAGACCAAGCTGGCCATGTTGATCGTCGGCGCGCTGGCGCTGAACGCTGCCGCGCAGGAGATCGGCTACATCGAAACCTTCAGCCTCGCCACCAACCGCGAGGACGCCTTGAAGGAACTCGTCCCCGGCACGGACGAGTTTTTCTATTTCCACGCCTTGCAGGCCCAGAACACCGGTCAGAACGAGCGCTTCAAGGACGTCATCGAACGCTGGACCCGCACCCGGAACGGGACGGTAGTCGAAGGCGCGCGCGAGCTGCTGAACCGGCAGGCGCTGCTCGACTACGGGAAGGATCCGAAGAAAACCCTCGACTACCTCCGCCGGGAGCTGGGTCTGCACTTTGACCACGCACGCAAGACCGGCGAACACCGCAGCGCGGCGCCCACGGCGCTCGACAACGAGCGCATCAGCATTGCCACGCTGCTCCGGCGCGCACTGGCCGAGGAGCCGGGCAGCCTCGAACGGATCGAAGTGGCCGGGCTCGAGCTAGTCGCCGGCCAGGCGATCAACCCCGAGCAGCGCCGCAACCTGCTCGCCCGCCTCCAGCGCCCCGACTATCCGGGGTTGGTGGACCTGGTCATCGCGGACCTGCAGTACCGCGACAGCCGCGGCTTCGGCCACCACGAAATCCACCGCCGCCTGACGCTCGCGCAACTGGATGAGCTGCTGACGAAGCAGCCGGACCTCCGGAACCCTGGACACCGACCCCGCGGCGCGCACCGCCTACTACGACCGGGTCTGGGCGTTCGTGAAGACGCTCGAGCCCGTCCACAATTCGCTCAAGGCCAATGCGCTCTACAACCGCCTGCGCCACGATCAGCGCCTGGGGATGTACGACCACGGCCGTTTCGTGGAATACCTGAAATTGCCGCGTAACGTGTATTACCTGCGCGACGAGATCCGCCAGCAACTGCCCCGCGCCGAATTCATGGCCCAGTTGAACCAGGATTTCAGCCTGCTCGCGCTGCCGCCGATCGCCAATGAAGAGCCGCTGGTGCGCAGCCTGCTGCTGCATTACCTCGAAGACGCGGCGAACTACGACGCGTACAAGCCGTGGGTGCGCGACGACTTCCTCAAACGCATCTTCGCCGAGGCGAAAATCGTGGGCGGCGTCGGCGATCCGCAGCAGTGGGCGGCCCTGCTCGCGCCGGAGGAGTACCGGCGCCTGAAGGAGCGGGTGGACCTTGACTGTGCGCCGGACAACCCCGAGTTGCTGGCCGGCGACACCCCGGTGAAGCTGATCGCCTTCGTCAAGAACGTGCCCGTGTTGCTGGTGAAGGTCTACGAGATCAACACCTTCAACTACTACCGCGAGACCAGACAACCGCTGAACCTGGCCATCAACCTCGACGGCCTGGTGGCCTCCGCGACGCGACGACTCGAGTACCAGGAGCCGCCCGAGCGCCGCGTGGCCCGCGCCTTCGACTTCCCGGAGCTCAAGCAGCGCGGTGTCTACGTGGTCGAGCTGATTGGCAACGGCAAGAGCAGCCGCGCCCTCGTGCAGAAGGGCCGGCTCGGCGTGCTGCAGGAGGTCACCGCCGCCGGCCATGCATTTACCGTGCTGGACGACGCCAACCGCCGGCTGACCGATGCGCGCGGCTGGCTGGGCGGCCGGGAGTTCGCGCCCGGCAAGGACGGCCGCATCCTGGTGCCCTTCACCGCCGCGCCGAAGCCGGAAAACATCGTCATCCTGCAGAACGGCTTCGCCACCCTGGTGCGCTTCCAGCATCTCGCGGAGAACTACGACCTGCGCGCGGGCCTCTACGTGGACCGCGAGGCGCTGATCCGGCGGGAGAAGGCGCAGATCGTCGTGCGGCCGGTGCTGCGCGTGAACGGGCGCCCCACGAGCCTCAAGCTGCTGGAAGAGCCGCGCCTCCTGATCCAGTCCGTGGACCTCCAGGGCATCGCCACCGAGAAGGAAATACCCGATCTCGCGCTGCGCGAGGATGCAGAAACCATCCGCGACATCGTGGTGCCGGAAAACACGGTCAGCCTCCAGGTGACGTTGAAAGCCAGGATCCAGAACGTCAGCCAGAACAAGAAACAGGATCTGTCTTCCGGCGCGACCTTTGCCCTGAACGGCATCGAGCGCAGCCCGGCGGTGCAGGACCTGCACGTCAGCCGCACGGCCGCCGGCTACTTCGTCGAACTGCGGGGCAAGAACGGCGAGCCGCGGCCGGGCGAGCAACTGGCCTGTTACTTCAAGCACCGCTGCTTCCGCGACGAGGTGGATGCGGAGCTGCAGACCGACGCGCAGGGGCGCGTGCAGCTCGGCGCGCTGGCCGGCATCGAACGCTTCCGCATCCGCGAGCCGGCCGGCGCGGAGCATACCTGGTACCCGGCGCGCGGCGCCTGCGCCTATCCCGGCGCCCTGCAGGGCCGCGCCGGCGAGACGTTGCGCGTGCCCATCGTGCGGGATAACGCCGACCCGCTCGCGGATGCTTCGCTGCTCGAGGTGCGCCGCGGCCAGTTCGTGAAGGACTGGCACGATGCGCTTGCCGTCAATGAAAACGGCTTCCTGGAACTGCGCAGCCTGCCGGCGGGCGACTACGCGCTCTATCTCAAATCCGACGCCCGCGAAATCGCCGTCCGCGTGACGCAGGGCGAGGACCGCGACGGCTTCACGTTCTCGCCTCGCCGCGCGCTGGAGCGCCCGCGCCTGGCGCCGCTGCAGGTGACGGCGATCGCGGCCGGCGAGGAGGCCGTCGAAATCCGGCTGGCGAACGTGAATCCCTTCACCCGCGTGCACGTGTTCGCCACGCGCTACCTGCCCGCCTACGACGTGTTCGGCAAGCTGGGGTTCACCGGCGCCCCGGGGTTGCTGCAGCAGCCGTGGCAGCCGGCGCGCACGTTCTACGAATCCGGCCGCGACATCGGCGATGAATACCGCTACATCATTGACCGCCAACAAGCCAAGAAGTTCCCCGGCAACATGCTCGACCGGCCCGGCCTGCTGCTGAACCCGTGGGCGCTGCGCGACACGGAGGCGCAGGCGGAAGTGCTCGAGGGCGGCGGCGCCTATGCCGGCCGCGCGGATGGCCTCGCCCAAGCCGCGAGCGCCGAAGCAGCCGGGCTAGCCGGCGGGGGCGAGCCGCCCGAGGGCTACGCCGCGCTCGACTTCCTGAAGCAGCCGTCCGTGACGCTGCTGAACCTCGTGCCCGACCAGGCGGGGGTGGTCCGCATTCCGCGGGCCGCGCTGCAAGGCAAGCCGCATCTGCGCGTGCTGGCCGTGGACCCGATCACCACGATCCTGAAGGACGCCGCGCTGGCCGACACGCCGCTCGAAACCCGCGAGCTGCGCCTGAGCGCGGGGCTGGATCCGGCGAAGACCTACGCCGAGCAGCGGCTGATCACGCCCGTCCAGGCCAAGGCCGGGCTGGAGATCGCCGACGCGACCACCGCCCGCTTCGAAACCTACGACACGGTGGCCAAGGCCTACCGCCTGCTGGCCACGCTGGGCGGCAACCCCACCTTCGAGGAGTTCGCGTTCGTCGCCAACTGGCCCAGCCTGGACGCGAAGGAGCAGCGGCGGCTGTATGCCAAGTATGCCTGCCACGAGCTGAGCTTCTTCCTGTATCACAAGGATCCTGCCTTTTTCCAAGCGGTCATTGCGCCCTACCTCAAGAACAAGAAGGACAAGACCTTCATGGACCGCTGGCTGATCGGCGACGATCTGAAGGGCTACCTCGAGCCGTGGCGCTTCGGCCGGCTGAACGCGGTGGAGCGCATCCTGCTGGCGCAACGGCTGAAGGCGCAGACGGCCTCGGTCGCGCGCGACGCCAAGGAGCGCGCCGACCTCATCCCGCCGAACAGCGAGGACTTCAACCGCCGCTTCGACACGGCGCTGCTGACCGGCGCCCTGGAGACCGAGGGCGGCGTCCG
>JAPLSZ010000317.1:0-8407 GCA_026398385.1 Kiritimatiellota bacterium
ATTTCTGACCTCTGACATCCACCCCCTCACCCCAACCACCGGCCCGGCCGCTGCAGCTCGCGTTCGTCCAGCGGCTGGATGCGCCCGGGGTAGCGGCTGGCCCGCACCGCCTGCACCCAGCGCGCGGGCGCGGCGCGCAGCCACGTCCAGCCCCCGGCGAGCAGCGCCGCCAGCAGCGCCGTCGTGGTCTTCAGCATCGCGCGGCGGTTCAATTCCATACGCCGTACACCTTTCTCCCGCAATCCGGACAGGCGCCGTGTTGCAGCCGGTTTTCCAGCAGGCTGAACCCGCTCCGCCGCACCAGCGGTTTCCGGCAGGCCGGACACCACGTCGTGGCAGCGTCGGGTTCAAGGATATTCCCCAGATAAACAAAGTAAAGCCCCGCGGCGCGGGCAATGTCGCGCGCCAGGTTCAACGTCGCCAGGGGCGTCGGCGGCAAATGGGTCATCAGGTGCTGCGGATGAAATCGCGAAAAATGCAGCGGCACGTCGCGGCCGAGATGCTCCACCACCCACCGGCAGAGCTGCTGCAGGTCGCGCTCGCGGTCGTTCAGCGTCGGAATGATCAGGTGGATGAGCTCTACTTCCAGGCCCATGTCCTTGGCCAGCAAAATGGTGTCCAGCACCGGCTGCAGGGTCGCGCCGCAGACGTCCTGGTAGAACTTGTCGGACAGCGCCTTGAGGTCAATGCGCGCGGCATCCGCGACCCGGAAGAGCTCGCGGGCCGGCTCGCGGTTGATGTAGCCGGCGGTGACCAGGATGTTTTTCAGCCCGGCGGCGCGCGCCCGGGTGCAGGTGTCGAGCGTGTATTCGTAGTACACCACCGGGTCGGTGTAGGTGTAGGAGATCGAGGGGCATTGATACTGGCGCGCCAGCGCGATCAACTGTTCCGGCGGCAACGCCATGGCCTCAACCTCCTCCGGATTGCGCTGCGAGATCTCCCAGTTCTGGCAGTTCTTGCAGTGCAGGTTGCAGCCGACCGTGGCCAGCGACAGCGTCGGCGTGCCCGGCAGAAAATGAAACACCGGCTTTTTTTCCACGGGGTCAATATGCACCGTACAGGGATGGCCGTACGTCACCGCGTGCAAGCGGCCGTCCAAATGCACGCGAATGCGACAGTCGCCGCGACCGCCGGGCGGGATGCGGCATTTGCGCGGACACAATTCGCATTGACAGTTCGCATTGCAGGTCCATCACGACGCTCCGCTAGTCGACACGCGCTACTATACCACGCAACGGTGCGCCGGCAGAGCTTTTTCGAACTTATTCATAGCTGCTCTGACCGATGACCAGGCCCATCACAATCGGGCCCATCGGCCCTCGCTTGGCAGTGCTAACCGTCCAAATCGTGCTTTCCAGAGAAGATTTTTACAGGATTAACAAGATTCTACAGGATTGAGCGCTGCCGCCGTGCCAGCCTATCCGTCCACAAACTAGCAACCTTCCTGTACAATCCTGTTAATCCTGTCAAGTCTTCTTTGGTTGCGGCTTCGCCGCGCTAAACCTTTGCGTTAACCTCTGCTGCCGCTTTGCGCCTTCGGCTTTTCCTTCGCGCCTTTGCGTTTACCTCTGATTTCGCTTTGCGTCTCCCGCCCATCCTTTGAGCCTTTGCGCTTACCTCTTCATCCTCCAGCCGGCCGGGCCGGCTCCGGCCGCGCGCCGATGCGCCAGACCAGGAACAAGCCCGCCAGGTAGAAGGCGGTGCCCAAGCCCTCGTGGATCAGATTATAGGTCCAGTTCGTGTGCACCGCCGTCAGCGCGATGCTGACGATGCGCAGGGCGTTGCCCAGCAGGGCCAGGGGGACGGCCACGCCGACCACCGCCGCACGGCGGATCCAGCGCAGGCCGGGCTGCAAGGCCAGGATGGCCGCCAGGATCACCGACGAGGTCAGCAGGCCGAAGCCATTGCACTCCGTAGCCACGAGGAAGGCCCGCTGACCCAGATGGAGCACCAACGCCGGCGGCTGCGCGGCATAGAGCAGCAATTCCACCTTGACGCCGAACCAGGTAAGCACCTGGGCGGACCCTTGCGCCGCCACCGCGCGCAGCGGCCAGTCGAGCGCCGGGAACAGCGCCGCCAGCAGCCCGAAGGCCAGCAGCCCGCCGATGGCCGGCAAAAACCAGCGCACGCTCAACGATCCGAACAGGAACGTGAGAAAGCCGGTGAGCGTCAGGGCAAACGAGATCAGCACCAGCGGAAACTGCAACCAGCGCCAGCGCGCCGCCAGCCACAGGCAGAAAAACGCCAGGGCCAGGTACCCCACCCCATCCGGGTTGAGGTTCGGCTTGATTTCTTTCCAGTCCAGCCGGTCCCAGACGGAGATGGCCAGGGTAAACACCACGAGCACCGCGCCGGTGCCCAGTTGCGCCTGGCTGACAGCCATGCGTTCCATCCACGCCAGCAAGGGCGCGTAGATCAGCAGCAGCAGCAGGCCCATCACGCCCAGCAATCCGCCAAGAATCCATGGTTTCATTCTGCCAATCTGTGCAATCTGCACTACAATCCGTCATAATCTTGTTTTTTGCGCACGTTTTTCATGCGGCGATACTCATAAGTTGTTCCGTATCAGCAGATGAGGCCGCAAGAATCGCGGTGACAACTTTGCGGCCTTTCGTGGTCAGGCTGTATCAGCCCAAATCTTGCTTTCTTGCGAAGATTTTTTTTTTGTATTAACAAGATTCTACAGGATTGAAAGCTGTCGCCAGGCCAGCCTATCTGTTCATAAACCAACAACCTTTCTGAAAATCCTGTTAATCCTGTCTAAACAGTCTTTGGTTGCGGCTATGCCGCGCTGCGTTGATCCGTGGCTAAACTCCGATCTTCCTCTCCTCATCTGTGTAATCTGAGAAATCTGTGGACCTCTGACTTCTGATCTCTGAATTTCTTCCTTCAAGATGCCTGCGCCGCCCGGCGGCCGGCCAGCCAGCCGCTGGCAAAAGCCCATTGCAAATTGAAACCGCCGCACGGCCCGTCCAGGTCAAGCACTTCGCCGGCGAAAAACAGGCCGGGCATTTTCCGGCTGGCAAGCGTCGCCGGCGCCACCTCGCGCAGGGCGACACCGCCGCGCGTAACCATGGCGCGGGCAAACCCCTCCGTCGCCGTGACGGTCAATGGACATGCTGTCAGACAGCCGACCAGCGCCCGGCGTTCAGAGGCCGTCAGTTGCGCGGCCGTCCGGTCGGCCGCCAGACCCGCCAGGCGCACCACGCTGCGCGCCAGCGCTTGCGGCAAGCCTTCCTCCGCCAGCAGCCGGGCGACGGACCTGCGGCCCTGGGCACTGTGCCAGAGGCCCATCAACCCGTGCAGGGATGCTGCCGACGCGCCGGGAAGCAGGCTCAGTCGCAACGGCGCCACCGACCCCTGCGCCAGGAGTTCGGCCACCGCGCCGGAGAGGTCCAACACCGCCGGGCCCGAGAGCCCGCGATGCGTGAAGAGCAGCGCCCCCTGCACAGCCGGTCGGGAGCGTCTGGGCAGATCCAGTTCCAGACGCGCCTGGGCCAGGGACACGCCGGCCAACTCGCCGGGCCAGGTCTCGCGCGTGACCAGCGGCACGAGCGCCGGCACCGGAGCGACAAGCGCGTGGCCCGCCGCCTGCGCCAGCGCGTAGCCGCCGCCGGTGCCGCCCAGCTCCGGATAACTGCAGCCGCCGGCCGCCAGCACCACGGCCTCGGCCGGTATCGCCGCGCCCGCCGCGCGCACGCCTTGCAGATTGCCTACCGCATACACCAGACTGGTAACCTTCATGCCCAGCCGCACCGGCACCGCACAGCGCTCCAGTTCCTGCAGCAGCGCGGCCAACACTGTGGCGGCCGAGTCGGTGACAGGATAGACGTGGAAACCATCCGGGCTGTGCGTGCGCACACCCAGCTCCGCAAAGAACTCCCGCAGGCGGTCGGGTCCGCACGCGGTCAGCGACGGTGCCAAAAAGCGGCCCTGGCGTCCGAACCGGGCGGGATAGTCCGCCGCCGGCAGAGTGTTGGTGAGGTTGCAGCGGCCGCCGCCGCTGGCCAGCAGCTTCAGACCCGGGCGATCCATCTGTTCCAGCACCTGGACGCGCGCGCCCTGCCGCGCCGCGGCGATGGCGGCCAGCAACCCCGCCGGCCCCGCGCCGACCACCACCACCGCTTTGGAATGCCCGACGTTCATGCGTCCATTAACCTGCCCACACTAGGCTGGATGGTATCTCGTGACGTAGAAGCGGCGTCCCGCCGCTTGCGAACGCGGCCAGCGGCCGCGTCTACGTGCTAAGATGTCCGAATTATTTGAGTGTATAATGCCTCGGCCCCCGGCGGCGAGCAAAGATGACCATGACGGAAGAACTCTTCGACATCGCTGTTAACCCCTTGGATGGCAGAAATCCCCTTTCGTACATTTTGTGTGTCCAGAAAAGCTTGCCTCGCTCCGGCTGTCCGGTAAACTGCTTCCCGTCAGCAGCAAGAAAGAGACGACGATGACAAGAATCTATAATTTCAGCGCGGGTCCGGCCGTGTTGCCCCTGGAAGTATTGGAGCAGGCGCAAGCCGAGCTGGTGGAGTTCCAGGGCTCAGGCATGTCCATCATGGAGATGAGCCACCGCGGCAAGGAGTACGAAGCGGTCCACAACGAAGCCGTCGAAAATATTAAGAAGCTTCTCAAGCTCCCCGCGAATTATTCCGTGCTGTTCATGACGGGCGGCGCCACGGCGCAATTCGCCCTGGTGCCGATGAACCTGCTGGGATCCGGCCGGATCGCCGACTACATCAACACGGGCGCCTGGGCCGCCAAGGCGGCCAAGGAGGCCAAGGTCATCGGCCAGGTGAACGTGATCGCCAACACGGAGAAAGACATCCCCACCCGCCTGCCGGAACTGTCCGCGCTGCGGTTCACGCCCGGCGCGGCCTACGTGCACCTCACCTCCAACGAGACCATCCCCGGCACGCAGTGGAGAACATTCCCCGCGCCCGCCGCCCCGCTCGTGGCGGATATGTCCTCCGACATTCTCTCCCGCCCGATTGATGTGGCGCAGTTCGGCCTGATCTATGCCGGCGCGCAGAAGAACCTCGGACCGGCCGGCGTCACCGTAGTCATCATCCGCAACGATCTGGCCGAGTGCGTCAACGAGCAGACGCCGAATATTTTCCGTTACAAGACGCACCTCGAGGAGAACTCGCTGCACAACACCCCGCCCTGTTACATCATCTACATGCTCGCGCTGTGCCCGCGCTGGCTGCTGAAACAAGGCGGCGTGGAGGCCATTGCCCGGATCAACCGCGCTAAAGCCGCCCGCCTGTACGCAGCCATTGACGCCTCCGGCTTTTACAAAGGCACGGCCACCCTGGACTGCCGCTCGGATATGAATGTCACCTTCCGCCTGCCGACGGAGGCGCTCGAAGAACTGTTCGTCAAGGAGGCCGCGGCGCAGCAGCTCAAGGGTCTCAAGGGGCACCGCTCCGTCGGCGGCATCCGCGCTTCGATCTACAACGCCTTTCCACTGGCGGGCGTGGAGGCCCTGATCGCGTTCATGAAAGACTTTGCAAAGCGCAACGGGTGACGGTAGAGAGCGGCGGGCTGTGCGCCGCGCTTTCCGGTTTCTGATGCTTGATACGTGAAACTTAATCTGTGCCTGTAGCTCAACTGGATAGAGCGTTGGCCTCCGAAGCCAAAGGTTGTGGGTTCAACTCCCGCCAGGCACACCAGTAAAAACAAGTGTTTTACTCAATAATATCACGGTCAAACGCATTTCGGCTCGCCTGTGATCTCGCCGTTGCCACACTGTGAAACACCCTGAAAAACGGACACAATTTGGACACAAAAACCGGACACAATTTTCCGCGGCGCCGGTGGCCTGCCGGCAGAAAAGAACCCTTCCGCGGTGCTGGTCCCCTAACTCCACACCGGCGATAACGTGCCGGTGGCTATCATCGGGCGTTACGGCGGGGAATCGTGGCGTGGGGGGTCAGCGGGGCGGCCTTGGCCGTGTCGGCGGGGCATTTAAGGGCCGCGCGGCGGACCCCCTGTGTCAGGACGGCAGTTCGCCCGCCGCGGGGCATCCTGCGCGGTCGGCGGGCGACGGGATCAGCCAGTCGAGAGCCCGGCAGCAACGATTTGGCCCTTTCACCGTATGAGGTCACCAACCATCGCCTGACGGAATCCGCTTTCGTGGCGGGCCTGTGCGGCAAGCAGGAACAGAACATACGGCGTACTGAACGCCTCGACGAAGGATGTCCCCGTGCGGCCTTGCAGTTCAGCGGCCAAGCTCGCGATGAACTGGTCATGCGGTTGTCCCCCGGACGCATTTCACAGATCAAGCGCGAGCTGGGGCGGCAGATCAAGCTGCGCTGGGGCTCGACCGTGCTGGCCGATGCCGTGGCCGAGCCGGGTTGGCTCAGGAGGGATGTGCGCTGTATGCGTGAAAAGAGTGCCTGCCGGCGGGAGCGGCAGGCGTGAAGATCAGAGAGCGCCTCGTTGGGCTCTCTTTTTATTTATCACATGCCGGCTTACGTGACGTTCTTGGAGACCAGCTTGGTCATCTCGAACATGCTGACCTGCTTCTTGCCGCCGAACACGGCCAGCAAAGCGGCATCCGCATTGATCTGGGTCTTCACCTGCTTGTCCTGCAGCTTGTTCGTCTTGATGTACTGCCAGAGCTTCTTGGTGAGCTCCGTGCGAGGCAACGGTTTCGCACCGACTATCAACGCGAGTTTCTCGTTGGGTTGGACGGGCTTCATGAATGCGGCACTGGGCTTGCGTTTATGATTGCAAGTTATACTGAATGAAAAGTACTTGGCCGAGCACGGCTGTTCGCCATGATGGGCGGAATGAAACGAATACAAAAGCGCAGGTGCAAGGCCTGCGGCCAGCGGTATAAGCCCGACCCTCGAACAGCCTATGGCCAGCAGCACTGCTCGTTCCCCACCTGCCGGAAGGCCAGCAAGGCGAACAGTCAGCGGCGTTGGTTGGCCAAGCCGGAAAACCGGGACTACTTTCGAGGTCCCGAGCAAGTAGACCGTGTACGGCGCTGGCGCCAGGCCCATCCTGGATATTGGCGGAACAAGCGTGGTAGACCCGCTGCGTTACAAGAGACGATAACGGCGCAACCAGCTAAGGTTCAGGCGATTAAGCCCAGCTTGCTTCCGGATGCGTTACAAGATGTGTTCCTCGCGCAACCCACTGTTCTGCTGGGGATTATAGCCAGCTTGGCCGGCAGTGCGTTACAAGAGGATATCGCCCGGATGGTGCACCAGTTGCACACTCGCGGGCAGATGATTCTGGGCATGGTGCCCGGCACGGCGGAAGGAACGGACCGTGATCGCAAAACTTGCGTTGGCGTCGGCGCGAATACCGCTTGAGCGCGGCGGATCTTCGCGTGCGCCAACGCCGCCGGCGCGTAGCCGGTGGCCGCGCTTGTTGTTCGGAACACAACACGGCCCACTAAAAACGCCGCGCGTTCAAGCCTTGCCGGCCGGCGCGCTTTTGTTTCGCGAAAGGAGCAGTCCCCATGCCGCGCGTTTCCACGTCAGAAATTGATCGCATCCAGCACACGACGGACCTGCTCGCACTCGTGCGCTCGCGCGGCATTGATCTGCGCAAACAGGGCGCGCGTGATTTTTCAGGCCGCTGCCCGTTTCACCAGGATGACCAGGCCTCCTTCATCGTCAGCCCCGACCAGGGCCTTTTCCACTGCCTGGGCTGCGGCGTTGCCGGCAACTGCATTCGGTTCGTGGAAAAGTTCGACGGCGTCAGCTTTCGCCACGCCTATGAAATTATCAACGCCGGCCCGGCGGCGTTCTCGCTGCCGGCCAGCGCCAGGCTGCGTGCCATCGGGCCGACCGACACGCCCTTGAAGAAGGCAACCGTGCCCCGGCTCGAAGCGCCGGTCTGCCTGGACGCTCAGGACGCAGACCTTTACGCCCAGGTGGTGGCCTACTACCACGAGCGCTTGCTCGCCACGCCCGCCGCGCTCGACTACCTGACTTCGCGCGGCTTGCGCCACGCGGATGCCATCGAGCGCTTCCGACTCGGCTTCGCCGACCGGACGCTCGGGCTGCGGCTGCCGGGCATGAACCGCAAGGATGGTGCGGCGCTCCGGACGCGGCTGCAGACGCTTGGCCTCATCCGCGCGAGCGGACACGAGCACTTCAACGGCTCCATCGTCCTGCCGATCTACGAATACACGGGCCACGCCGGCCCTGAGCGAAGTCGAAGGGTCGCCGAGATGTACGGCCGCAAGATTAACAACAACCTGAGGACCGGGACGCCCAAACACCTTTACCTGCCCGGGCCGCATGCAGGCCTCTGGAATGCGGACGCACTGAACGTATCCGAGTTGATCCTGTGCGCAGCGCCGTTCGATGCGCTGACCTTCTGGGTGCACGGCTTCCAAAACGTGACGTTCATCTACGGGACCGAAGGCTTCACGGATGAGCTT
>JAPLSZ010000317.1:8454-13452 GCA_026398385.1 Kiritimatiellota bacterium
CGGGGCCGGCAACCAGGCGGCGGCCCGGGATGCCGAGCGCCTCGCGGCGCACGGCATCGAGTGCTTCCGCGTCAAATTCCCCTGGGGCATGGATGCCAACGAATACGCCCAGAAGATGCAGCCGCCCGGCAAAGCCCTGCAGACGGTCTTGAACGCGGCGGAATGGTGCGGCGGCAAAGCCGACGTGCGGCCCATGGCGCCGCCGGTGGCGGCGGAGGCTTCACGCACACGCGCGCCCGCGCCTTCTTCTGAATCTTTAGCTGCTGAGTCAGCCGCTGATGACAAAGAGCAGCCCAAGCCGGAACCGGCCGCACAACCGAAGCCGGCCACGCCGGCTTGCCCTGCGAAGCTCGCCGAGCGAAGCGGGGAGGCGGTCGCCCTGGACCGGGTCGGCGAATACCACGTCCTGCGACTCGGGCAGCGTGAGTATCGTATCGGCGGGCTGGAGAAGAACAACAGCCTTGAGGTGCTGAAGGTGTCGTTGCGCCTCATGGTGTGGCCGCAACAGTTGCCGGTCGAAAACGATAGTCCCCGGCCGACCACGGACAACCCGCCGCAGACAACCGACGGCCTGTTCCACCTGGACAGCTTCGACATGGCACAGGACGCCCAGCGGCGGCGGTTCATCGAACGCGCCGCCGAGGAGACCGGCCTCGAAAAAGACCTCATCAAGCGCGACCTCGGCCGCCTGCTGCTGGCCCTCGAAGCGGCACAAACCGACCGGATCAGCTCTGTTCTTAACCCCGACCCCCACACCCTGCACCCCAAGCTTTCGAGCGCGGAGCGCGAGGAGGCGCTCGCCTTCCTCAAGTCGCCGGATTTGGTCGAACAGATCGGCGCGGCGTTCGACGCCTGCGGCCTGGCCGGCGAGGACGCCAACCGTCTGGCCGCCTACCTGGCCTGCACCTCGCGCCACCTCGACAAACCTTTGGCCGTCATCATCCAGAGCACCAGCGCCGCCGGCAAAAGCGCCCTCATGGAGGCCGTGCTCGCCATGTTCCCGGAAGAAGCGCGCGTCAAATACAGCGCCATGACCGGCCAGAGCCTCTACTACCTGGGCGAGACGGACCTCCAGCACAAAATCCTGGCCATCGTCGAGGAGGAAGGCGCGGAAAAAGCCAGCTACGCCCTGAAGCTCCTCCAATCCGATGGCGAACTCACCATCGCCAGCACCGGCAAGGACCCCAAAACCGGACGTCTGGAAACCCAGGAATACCACGTCGCCGGCCCCGTCATGATCTTCCTGACGACCACCGCCGTGGATATCGCCGAGGAACTGCAGAACCGGTGCCTGACGCTCACCGTGGACGAGAGCCGCGAGCAGACCGCGCGCATTCACACGCTCCAGCGCCAGGCCCGCACCCTGGACGGCTGGCGCCGGCGTAAGCAAAAAGCCCGGCTGCTGAAACTCTTGTGCAACGCGCAGCGCCTCCTGCTGCCCGTGGACATCGTCAACCCCTGGGCCGCCGAACTCACCTTCACGGCCAACCACACCCGCACCCGCCGGGACCACGAAAAATACCTCACGCTCATTGACGCGATCGCCTTGTTGCACCAGCACCAGCGACCGCGCGAGGTGGACCCGGAGGCCGCCGACTTGCCCTCTGCGCCTGCCGCAAAAGAGGGGGAAAACGAATTCATCCGCGTAACCGTGGCCGACATCGCCCTGGCCAACCGGCTCGCGCCGGAACTCCTGGGCCGCGCCCTCGACGAACTGCCGCCGCAAACGCGGCGGGTATACGAGGCCGTCAAGGCCATCATCCGGGAGAAATGCGACGATGGTGCGGTCGGGCAACGCTTTGCCTTCTTCAGCCGGCGTGAGGTGCGTCAGCGCCTGGGCTGGAGCGCAACGCAGATCAGGTTTCACCTGGAGCGCCTGCGCGAGCTGGAGTACATCGCCGCCCACTACGGGCGGCCGGGCAGCGCCTTCCAGTACGAACTGCTGACCGACTGCCGCGAACCCCGCGAGACGACCCATATCGGCCTGCTGGACGTGGAGAAATTGCTTGTGCCGGCGCAGCCGCCTCCGGGCGGAGCCGCACGCGTGACGGCGAAACCTCTGGGCGCAGCCGCACGACTACGACAACCAACCTGTCGGGAAAACCAACCGCCTGTCGGGGGTTGTCGGGATGCCACCCGACAGGTTCAATGTGTTGCAGAACCATGTCTTACAGTCAACCTGTCGGCCTGTTGTGAACACGAATCTGGAGCGCCCGCCACGGCTCCGGCGTAGACGTATATGGCCAAGACCGGATATCATGCCGTGCGCTGGATGCGGGACCGGCCCGAAGAAAAGCGCGGTGGCCAAGAGAAGCCCGCCGACGGCTTCACGCGCGGCGGGCCGACGCTGGCCGCCTACGTGGACGAATACCTGGAGTGGATGCGCGTGCACAACCGCACGCCCGCGGCCGTAGCCAGCCGCTGGGAGGAAATGAAGACCTTCCTGCGCTGGACCGAGGAGCGCAGCCTCACGCAACCGCCGCAGATCACCAGAACCATCCTCGAAAGCTACCAGCGCCACCTGTGGCGCTTCCGACGGCCCAACGACAAGCCGCTGGGGATCTCCACGCAGCGGGCCAAGCTCATCGCCGTCAAATGCTACTTCGGCTGGCTCTGCAAGCAGCGCGTTCTGGAGGCCAACCCGGCCGCCGATCTCGAGTTGCCCCGGCCCGAGAAGCGGCTCCCGATCGAGGCGCTTTCCATCGCGGAGATGGAGACCATCCTGGCCCAGCCCGACGTGAGCGACCCGCTCGGGATCCGGGACCGGGCTGTCTTGGAACTCCTCTACTCGACCGGCATCCGCCGGGCCGAGCTGGCACGGTTGGAGGTCTCCGACCTCAACTGCGCCCGGCGTATCCTGCGCGTGTATGGCAAGGGCCGCAAGGAGCGCGTGGTTCCGGTCGGCACGCGGGCCATGCAATGGGCCGAGAAGTACCTCGGCGACGTGCGGCCGTTGCTCCTCATGAGCGTTGACGAGCGGACGCTCTTCCTGACCGGCTACGGCGCGCGTTTCAATCTCGAAGTGCTGGGCCGCAAGGTCGCCGACTACATCGAGAAAGCCCACGTCGGCCGCCGCGCCGGAGCGCACCTGATCCGCCACACGTGCGCCACCCACATGCTCGAAGGCGGCGCCGACATCCGCTACATCCAGCAGTTGCTGGGCCACGAGAAGCTGGAGACCACCGCCATCTACACCGAGGTCAGCATCATCCAACTTCAAGCCGTCCACTCCCGCTGTCACCCCGCAGAACAGCGCGCCTTGTCCCGGCATAGCCCGGAGGGCGAAGCCGGATGCCACCCGGCCGAGCGGCCCGGAAGACACGCTTCGGCGAGCGTCGCCGAGCCCGCCGAGGCTTCGAAAACGGCCGCGGAGGGCTACCTTCCGTGCATGGGCTTTTATGCCACAACCGCGCGCCGGGAGATCGCTGACCTCCCCCCGAAAAACCGCGTCGGGGATTTTTCGGCGATCACCCCAGCTCGCGCCCGGCGTTTCGGCCCGCAACCCCTTGCAGCGCACCGGAAAAACCAGCCTACCCCTACGAAAACCGCGTCGGGTCTCACATGTTGGCTTTCTAGAGATCCGATGGGAGATCCAGGCTTTGAACTCGCGAGTAAGCGTCAGAAGTCGCAATCGGAGATCGAACGGGAAGCCGAGGCCGAACTGTACGCCCTACTTTTTCGGATTGATCCGACTTTGGTTGCCCAACAGGGGTTACGGCCAGGGCGCCCTCAGCATCTTCTCTATCCGTTCGTAGAGAACAATCCGCTCAACGAATTTGATCCGATGGGACTGAGTTGCTTTACTGAGTGTTGGAAGAAATGCATCAAGGATAACTACGGCAAGTCGTTTGATGTTGCCCTCGGCCTCAGTTACCTCAGTGTCGTGCAGATCTCTCAGGATGTGTACAACGGCATTGTTGAAGCCTCTGCGAAAGAGAAACTCAAGAGTCTCAACTTGGCCGGTGCCTTCACGGAGGGCGGCATCGTCAAGAAGATGGAGGCAGCCGAAAAGGCAGCAAGTGCGGCGAAGTCCCTGTCAGTCTGGACGAAGGTTCTGTCCTTCCTATCAAAAGCCACCGGAATCGTGAGCGCCGGTGCGACAGGTTACGTAGTCGGCGCGTCCGCCTACTGCACTGGCCAGTGTGCGGCGGAATAGGATGAAAGCTCCCATCACAAGGATACTCGGATGTGCTCTATCTCTCCTCTTCGTCGCCATGTTGCCGGTCATTCTGTTCTGTGCCACTGGATGGCAGAAACTTGGCGTGATCCCGATTGCGTACTTCGGATGGCTGTTCGCACGATATGCGCTGAGAGGAAACCGATCTTCGGACGGATCAACCAATTGAACCGACCCTTGTGCCTGGCGATTATCTTTATCTCCTCATCGCTTCGCATCTGTACACGAAAAGTGCGGGGCACTTTTCGCACCAGCCGCTTCGCTCTATGCGGTGCGCCGCCGGTTGAGGTTATCTCCTTCGATCTGCCGTGATGGCGGCGGCGCTCACGCCCGCGACGAGGTGCACCGCGGACGGGCCGGTATCATGCGTGATCAGGCCCTGGGACCCCATACCGCAACGGTGGGTTCGGGCCTGGCCGTACCCGTCAGGCGTATGACACCGGCAGCCCAGCCTGAAAGAATCCCGGTGTCGGTGGTCGGGGATCCAAACGCCGCTGGCCATGCGAATCGCGGAGCGCTGAAACCGGTTGTCCGAACCGATTGAGGGTGAAACCGACTGCGGGCGTGCCGTCGGAATAACTGATGCCGGTCAGTTGACCAACAACTTCCATTCTATTCGTGAACGCCATCATATCCCCTATCTCACTCATGTCATTTTGCAACCTTGCAAGGACTGACCCGAATGGCACTAAGATAAGGTGGGGTTGGGACATTATTTAGCTTCGATTTCTGTGGGCTGGAACGACCATGAGGTGTCGGGGTTTATTGAGGAGATGGTAGTTCTTGGGCCGGCGCTTTTTGGCCCTGGGTTCTGATCGTCC
>JAPLSZ010000006.1 GCA_026398385.1 Kiritimatiellota bacterium
GCGTGTAAAGACGAGCGGCCGACGGACGTGTGAACGTCGGGGTATATCATGACCGTCACCGGCAAGCTTGCGCGGCTGCCGCGCCAGCTGCGTGAAGAGCTGAATGGCTACTTCAGCGGCGCTATCTTTTCCTGCCAGCCGGCTTGGGCGGCTTGGGCGGCGCGGGCGGCTTGTCGACGCCATCGATGCGCGTGGCCACCTCGGGCGCGCCCTCCGCGGTGACGGAGACATTCATCCCGGACTTCAACGCCTCCAGGCCCACTTTGTCATGGAAGACGAAGATTTCGGTGTTGGTGGTGACTGGGTAGGTCACCTCCGCATTTTTTATACGAGCGAACACCGTGACCGTGCTTTTCGCCACGTCCACTGCCGTGACCTTGTCGCAATTGCCGACCGCGTTTTTCTTGTTGCCCGCATTTCTTTTGGCGGCGTCCGCCCACAGGGGCAGCAGCGCCACGGCGGCCACGGCCACGCCGATCCGCATACCACGGTGTAAAAAGGTTTGCATAGGGAACCCTCGCTTTCTTGTTGGGCGGGATGCTAGCGCAATTCCCGCGGCAAGACAATCTTTTTAAAGGGGCGATCTATCACGTGGTGATCCGCGGGGTGGAGCAGCGCCGCCACATTGCTCACGAACTTCCGCCGGCATGTTTCTTTCCACTGCCGCCGCGTCGGGACAGTTCCCGGAGCGCATCAGCGGCAATCCAGCGGGCGGCGCGGGAATCCAACTGCCGGATGCGCCGTGCGGTCTGCATAGCGGTGCGGCGCAGGGCCGGATTACGCTTGCCCACCTGCCGCAGCGCCCAGTTCACGGCTTTCTTGACAAAATTGCGTTCGTCGGTCGCCTCGCGAACCATCAGCCGGAAGAAAGGGCGGAAGGCGGCGTCCGCAGCCTGCTTGTCATGCACCGCCAGCGCGGCCATGAGGACAAAGCCGGCGCGTTTGACGAATTCCGCGCGACGGCCGGCCCACGCCACCGCCTTGATCCACGCCAGGGGGGTCTTGTCGAACAGGTTGCTGCACACCTGGTCACAGACGGCCCACGAGTCGAAAGCGCGCGCCCAGCGTTCCATCTGGCCGGCGGTCACCCGCGCCGGCTGATCCATCAGGCCGGCCAGAATCCGCGCTTCGAGGATGCCGGAGGCCCACAACTCCTGCGCCAGATCGTGGTCCCGGCCGATGCGCCGGGCCAGCTGACGCATCGCCGGCATGCTGACGCCGAGCATGTTCTTGCTGCGGATACCGTAGCGCGCCATGCCGGCGACGTTGGCCGGATTGGCGCGCGCTTGCATCCAGCTAATAATCTCCTTGGCGGTCATGCGGCTCCGGTCATGAGTTCACGGAAGTTTATCCGCAGATTTATGGGATTTACACAAACTTCATGTCGGCGAAAATCGTACTGCATACGAAAATCTGCGTCAACATACGGGCGTTTCCCATGGTGGCTGGGCTCAAGCAACTAAGCCTTACTAATCACCCTTAAAGCTGCTTTTAGCCTGCGTGGTAAGAAAAGGTACGTCTCCGGGTTTAAGAGCTGTTTTACCACATACTTCGGGTCAAGGTAATATTCCTTTTCAGCTTTTTTGCACATTTGTTTAAGTAAATCCGGGGTTAAGGCGCCATGCTCGAAGCACGCGCTCCTCTCATACTGGCCGTACTGATCCCAGTCGGTTATGTAAAGTTTCCCATTCTTTTTTACCTCGTCGTAAAGCGCCGTGCCCGGGTACGGTACGGCAATCAAAAACTGCGCGTAATCAGTACCCACCCGGCGCGCGAAATCAATGGTCGCCTGCATGGTCGCTTGCGTCTCGCCGATGTTGCCGAGCATGTAAAACCCCATGGTCTTTATACCCGCGGCCCGGCAGTGCTCAATCATGGCTTCCATTTCAGCGAGTGTTATCTTCTTGCCGATGGTGTCGAGTATGTTCTGCGAGCCGGACTCGAGGCCCAGCGCGGTCCGGTAGCACCCGGCTGTGCGCATTTTTTTCAGCATTGCAAGGTCGCCCAGATCCACTCGTATGCCGTTCGGGCATGACCAACGGACCTTGATATGCGCCTTGATCAGGTAGTCGCAGATTTTATGCACACGCGCAACATCCGTGGTAAAGCTGTCGTCCACGATCGCGATCTCTTTTACCCCGTATTTTTCCACCAGGTGTACCCACTCCTGCACCACGTTCTCGGCGGAGCGCGCTCGGAAGCGGTTGCCGAACACGGCTTTGTAGCAGAAGCTGCAGCTATACGGGCAGCCGCGCGAGGTCATGATGGAACCCACCGGCACCCTGCTGCCGAGCGCTTCCTGGCCTTTATAAAGCTTTAGATCAGAGAAAAGATGGCGCGCCGGAAACGGCAAGGTGTCGAGATTTCTTAAATACTCCCGGGGCGGGTTATTGATTATTTTCCCGTCTATTTTGTAGGAGATACCCTTTACATTTTCCGGCGCTCCGATATTTTGCATGAGGTCAACGATGGTTTCCTCGCCCTCGCCCCTGACCACAAAATCAAAGCCTTTCTCGAGCGCCTCCTGCGGCATGGCGGAGGCATGCGGCCCGCCAATTACGGTTCTAATATTCAGTCCTTTAATCTTTTCAAGCATCCGGTAAGCGCTGTTGACCACCGGCGTTACCGCGGTAAAACCCATGACCTCGGGCTTAAACGAGGTAATTGTTTCCAGCAGTTGCGCCTCGCTCCTTTTGGTAGTCAGCAGATCCAGCACTTTAACCTCACACCCGCTCTTTTCGAGCACGGCGGCTATATAGGCCAGCCCCAGCGGCATGAAGGACTCATCCCCGAACTGCTCGTGAAGCGGAGCAGGCCGGAGGAGCAGGACTTTGTTAATGTTCACATTTCACCTTTTGCTTTGTGATGATGGCTGATGGCCGGCGGCACGACCAACGCGCGAACGAGCATGTTCATACCCAGCCAGGTCATAGCGAACGTTTCTAGTATACACCCGCGGGCGTCGAATGGCAGACGAAATGCAAGTTCCGTTCAACATGCAGGACGATTTCCGCATCCGGGATGCATCCCGGCGAGGCGCCAGCGGCCGTTTCGGATTGTCGCGGCCGTTTCGGATTTGACGTGCGGCGTGCGGCGCGCTAAAATGCGCCGCTTGACCACCAACCGGAGGAACGTATGACGCGACCCATCCACTTTGGTTTGACCCAGTCGGACATGCCGACGCACTGGTATAACATCCAGGCCGACCTGCCCGTGCCGCTGCCGCCGCCGCTGCACCCGGGCACCAAGCAACCGGTGACGCTGGCGGACATGACAGCCATTTTCCCCGAAAACCTGGTGATGCAGGAAATGAGCCCGGAGCGTTACATCGAGATCCCCGCCCCGGTGCGCGAAATTCTCGCGCTGTGGCGCCCCACCCCTTTGCTGCGCGCCGTGCGGCTGGAAAAGGCACTGGAGACACCGGCGCACATCTATTACAAGTACGAGGGCGTCAGCCCCGCCGGCAGCCACAAGCCCAACACTGCCGTGGCGCAGGCCTACTACAACAAGCAGGCGGGCACCCAGCGCATTGCCACGGAAACCGGCGCAGGCCAGTGGGGCGCCGCGCTGTCCCTCGCCTGCCAGTTGTTCGGCATCGAGTGCCGCGTGTACATGGTCAAGGTCAGCTATACCCAGAAGCCCTACCGCAAGTTGATGATGCAAACCTGGGGCGCCACCGTCTTCCCCAGTCCGAGCGATCAGACCGAATACGGCCGCAAGCTGCTCGCCCAGGATCCGCACTGTGCCGGCAGCCTCGGCATCGCCATCAGCGAGGCCATCGAGGACACCCTGCACACGCCCCACACCAAGTATGCGCTCGGCAGCGTGCTCAACCACGTCTGCATGCATCAAACTGTCATCGGCCAGGAATGCCTCAAACAGATGGAACTGGCGGGCGAAAAGCCGGATATCATTATCGGCTGCGCTGGCGGCGGCAGCAACTTTGCCGGCATCGCTTTCCCCTTCGTCCGCGAAAAAATCGTGGAAAAGAAGCCGTACCGCATCATCGCCGTGGAACCCTCCGCCTGCCCGTCGCTGACCAAGGGCGAACTGCGCTACGATTTCGGCGACACGGCGGAGATGACGCCGTTGCTGATGATGTACACCCTGGGACACAAGTTCA
>JAPLSZ010000072.1 GCA_026398385.1 Kiritimatiellota bacterium
CCGCGCAGCGGGCTCCGAATAGGGTGCGGTTGCTGGTTCTGCCTCTTGTCTGTGCTGTTTCTTTGTCTCCAACCATTTCCTGTAATCGACTCCGCGCCGGTGGCCCGCAACTGCCAAGAACGCCGACAGACAAACGAGGATGATGGCGGCAATCCGGTACGCCTTGCCTCTGATGAGCAAACCCGACATGCAGAGTAATCCGGCAAGAATAAACCATCCGCGTTCAGCACCGGGATAGAACGAGATCACCTGACCAAGTACGAACAGCGCACAGCCTGCCCAGAAACCGCAGAGCCAAATTGCCTTCCCTTTCATGATCTCTCTCATGGCAGAACATCATATTAGCCGTCAAGCATAGCAGCCCTAAAACCGCTCAGGGGATGCCGTTCCAATATTTCCGCGTTGGCAATATGCGAGTTACGCGTGAAATTGACGCATAGCAAAATATCGAGAGAGGGATGATATGCGTCCGGCGGAGCCGCAATAGCCGGGAGGGTGCGAGCGGGTTCGCCGGCATGGCGGGGCCAGGGGTACGGCGAACCCGCTCGATCCGCGACCCGGCTTTGTTGTCCGCCCTGCGTCATCATCACGTTCGCCCCCTTCTGCGGAGGGATGGACGCACCACCCCTCCCAACGGGTGGCAGACTATCGCGCCGCGGCGCGGTCTGTCAAACGTAATACGGGGCGATGGACGTGGCGGGGATCTGACGGCCCCGACGCGGCGTCCTCTGGACACTGTTCAAAGCGACGGGACGTCGCTTCTACGGCGGCGGGCGCATTCCGCACGGCGGGGCGGGAGTCGGACGGATCGGCCGTAGCGGACATATCGTCGGGGTTATGTGGCGAAGCGGGGGAGGGCTCGCCGGGAGCGGCAAGGGCGGTTGATAATCTGCTGTTATATGGGGGTGTGAACATGTTTGAGGCTGGAAAATCAGGGAATCCCAGGGGGAGGCCGAAAGGGAGTTTCGGCGGGCGGATTCAGGCGCTGGCGGTTTTGGACCGGATGCTGGCGCGGAGCAAGAATAAGAGGTTGCTGGAGCGGGCTTTGGAGACGGAGTTCAAGGCGGACCCGATGAAGTTTTTCAAGACGGTGTGCATGCCGCTGTTACCGAAGGAGTCAAAGGTGACGGTGGATAATGATGGGATCGTGGAGTGGAAGAGCTTGGTGGAGGCGTTTCCGAGGGCTGGGGTGAGCGTTGCGCCGGCAGCGGAGGAACGCGAAGAAGGCGGCGCTTTTAGCCACGGATGAACACGGATCGACGGCAGGGGCGGCGGAACAAAAATTCTACCACGGAAAGCACGGATTTACACGGAAGGAGCGGAGGGGCGGAGAGGAGGTTGCCCGCAAAACACGCGAAGAGAACGCGAAAAGGGAGCGAAGACGGAGCGGAGGGGATTATTTCACACGAAGGGCACGAAGATCACGAAGAAGGCGGCGCTTTTAGCCACGGATGAACACGGATCGCCGGACGTGCGGGTTCTGTGGCGGAGGGGAACGGGAAAGTGGCGTGTGGGGTGATGAACGGACAAGTGGCGCGGATCGGGCCGCGCGGGGTGTCGGTGTGGTGCGGGATGCGAAGCAAAGAAGCGCCGTGCATCGGGTGGCCCCGGTCACGCGTGATACCGGCCTGCCTTCCGGCGCACCGCGGAGGGCCGTGTCACGCCTCTCAACCCTTCTCAATCACTTTGGCTACCGGCGCAGCGCTCCATATCCGATACCGTTGGCTTTGCCGCAGGCGGGCTAAGGAAGGACTCAGTCCTGTGGCCGTCCGCGGCTTTCGAGGATGAGGGTGACGGGCCCGTCGTTTTCCAGTTCGACCTGCATGGCGGCGCCAAAGCGGCCGGTTTGCACGTCATGGCCAAGGGCGCGGAGTGCGGCGATGAACTCCTCGAGCAGCGCCTGGGCCCGGTCGGGTGGGGCGGCGTCGGTATAGCCGGGCCGGTTGCCGTGGGCGGCGTCGCCGTAAAGGGTGAATTGGCTGACCACGAGGACGGCGCCGCCGACGTCGCGCAGGGAACGGTTGAGGCGGCCCTGCTCGTCGTCAAAGATGCGCAGGGCGGAAACCTTGCGCGCCAGATAGCGGACATCGAAAAGCGTGCTGTCGGTCGCGACACCGGTCAGGATGAGCGCGCCGGGGCCGATGGCGCCGATCGCATCGCGGCCGAGGCGCACGACGGCGCGCCGCACGCGCTGGATCACGAGCTTCATCGGTGACCCTCCGTGACATTCAACGGGCCGCTGGGCTGGCCGATCGTATTCCGGCCCGCCGGCGCCCTTGGGACTCGCCGCGGCCCTGGATCGCCCGGCCCCGCATCAGGTGGCGCGGATGATGCGCAGCGCCGGCAGCCGGTTCAGCGCGGCGGCGATTTCATAGCGGCGGGGTCGGGCGAGATCGCCCTGCAAAATATGCGTGATGGTTTCGAGGCCCTCCATGCTGAGGTCCTGATCCACGGAGTCGAGGATCTCGCTGATGGTCCGGATTTCATCCATATAGTGTGTCTTGGCGTAGTACAGGATGCGGCCGATGGTGCGGGTCTGGTCCTCGTCGGCCAACTGGGCCACCCCCTGGAGGTCAATCGCATTGCGTCCGAATTGCAGTTGGTACATGCCCTTGGTCTCGATGCGCACGTCGCTGCGGTTGGCGCTGGGATCTATGCTGCTGGGTACCACGGAGCGTTTCTTGGCGAGCAGGGCCGAGACATCCCCGCCGGTGGGCGCGGTCTCCGGCGGAGCCACCAGTGCCTTGGCCTGCTGGGTGATGTCCGAGACCTTGAAATTGGCGATGCGGAGGATGGTGTCCGCCACGGGGATGAAGTCCGTGAGCGTGCTGGAGCCGGCGACCACCAGGGACACGCCCAACTGGTCCACAATCCGCCGCGCAAGCGCGGAGAGCGGGGTGATCGCCCGGTCGGCTTCGGGCAGCAGGCCGCACAAACGGGCATCCCGCGCCAGGAATTCGACGGCGGAATCGCTTTCATCGAACAGCAGGGCGCGCGCGCCGACCTCCAGGGCCTCGATGGTCGAGGCCGCCTGGGCGGCGCAGGCATCGGCGTGCAGGTCGGTGAAAGCGGCCGGGCTGGCGCCGCCGCCGGCGGGCCGCACAAAGGCGCTGATGTCCACGCGTTGCACGCTGCGGCCGGGCTCGGCCTTCACATAGACGGCGTCGGGAACGGTAATGACCATTTCGCGGCCGTCGTCGGCGATATGGTTATAAATGCCGGCGCTGATGGCGCGCATGAGTTCGGCGCGGCCGGAATAGGCGTCGCCCAGGATCAGGGTGAGCCCGGTGGGCACGCCGAAACCGCGCAGCGCGCCGGCGTGGGGCACGTCCACATTGCGCGCGAGGGTCTCGTCCACCACGAGCGGGTTGGCGTGCTCGACCGCGGGCCGATCCGTGTTGCCCGCGCGGCACAACCGCGCGCGATCGGCGACAAAGCTGACCCAGCCCCGGGTGGCCAGCAGGCGGCGGACATGGTCGGCATCGTTCATCAGGCTGACGGCCGCCGCGATTTCGTTTTCGTCGAGGTTACAGTAAATCAGCGCGGCGTTGACCACGATGGGCAGGATTTCAAAGAACAAGGCGTTCAAATCCGGGCCCAGAATCCGTCCGTCGCGCAGCGGCAGGCGGATGTAGACGCGGGCTTGGACGTACTCCTCGGTGATCACCAGGCTGGAGCGCGGCAGGATCTTCTGGCCCGGGCGGGTGATGTGCAGGCGGCGGCGCGAAATGCCGTCTTCGTCGTACGCCGCGATTTTATCGATCTCCTCGGCCACTTTGCGCGTGAGCAAATCCTCTAGGGCGGTGCGGCCCACCGGTGTCTCCATCAACTGCGGCGGAAAGCCGGCGATGATCTGCGGGACCGTGACCACCAGGAGGCTGTGCTGGGTTTCGGCCGGCTCGTCAATCCGGCTGATTCTCAGCACGTAACGGGCGAAGTCATAGTCGCCGATCAACTGCTGGAGTTGCTTGGCCTCCTGCTGGTTGATCTGCTCGATCTTGCTGTAGAGTTCTTCCTTGTTTTTCATGCGTCATCCTTTGCTGCCGCGTTGGGCGTTCTAGTCCGGCGCTTGCTTCTTGCTTATGGTCACGACCACCTGCCCCGCCTGCGTGTCCAGCGCGGCGGCATGATCCAGGATCGTCCGTTCCTTCTCCCAGCGGTGGAACAGCGCAGCCAGGCGCGCGCCCATCCAGCGCGCGGCGGGCTGCGGCAGCGACAGCCGCCCCCAGCGGCCGGAGCGAATCTGCAGCGCGAACGGTCCCGGACCGGCGCGTGGCGCGCCGGTGACCTCGTAAGTCAGCGTCAACGGACCCAGCCGGGCCGCGCAGAACACCGTGATGGCGTTCGGGGTCAGGGCCACGTTGTATCCGGCGGCTTGCAGTTGCCAGGCCGCGGGGGTTTCATTGGTGGCGGCGCGCTGCAAAACATCGGACAGGTAGGCATTGATCTCGCCTTCGGTGAACTCCGCCTTGCCCGCCTGGCCTTCCAGCAGGGCGTGATCCAGCTCCCCGCGTTTTTCCTTGTACTTGCGGACATCCGCCGCCTGGCCCGGAGCGCCCCGGGGCTCGACCGGCCACAGGATCCACACCACCAGCAGCACCACGGCCAGAGCCACGATGGCCCGCACCCCCAAGGCGATGAAAGACATAAGGTTATTCAGGCCGCCCTGCATTTTGGCCGCCGTCACGCGCGTCATGTCCAGCTTGGCGCCGCACTTGACGCAAAACACATGGCCGAACGTATTGCCGTGGCCGCATTTGCTGCAAATCACCTGGTTGCTCATGATTTCTTCGCCTTGTTAGACTCGGTTGTTTTTTTCTTTTCGGCGCCGGCCGGCTCGGCTTTTGGCGCAGCCGCCGCGGCCTGCGGCGCGGGCGTCTCGGTCTTCGGCGCGGCGGCGGTCTTTTCCGCCTGCGCGGATTTCTTATAGCCTTCGCTGCGATAGTCCGTTTCGTAGAAGCCGCTGCCCTTGAACAGCACGCCGGCGCCGCCTCCGATCAGGCGCCGCACCCGCCCGCCGCAGGTTGGGCACCGCTTAAGCGGCGCCGCTTTGATGCTCTGGTACTTCTCATATTTGCCGCACCGCGAGCATTCATAGTCATACGTTGGCATGCGGCAGAAAATATAACCTATGCGGCGGAGAAATAAAGACAATTGTGAGAACCATTCAACGCGCCCGCATACGCAGCCGCGGATCCAGCGCGTCGCGCAGGGCGTCGCCCAGCAGGTTGAAGGCCAGCACGATCAGGAAGATCGCCAGGGTGACAAACGTCATTTCCCACCACACCCCCTCCCACAGGCGCAGGCGCGCATTGCTGATCATGACGCCCCACGAGGGTTCACCCTGCACGCCGATTCCCAGGAAGCTCATGAAGACCTCCGTGCTGATCGCCGCCGGAAAGCGCAGCGTGAAGGTGACGATCACGATATGGAAGACGTTCGGCAGGATGTGCCGGAACATGATCCGCGCCGGACTGAGCCCCAGCGCCCGCGCCGCCAGCACGTACGGCTGCGCCTTGTGCTTGATCACCTCGCCGCGGATCAGCCGGCACAGCCCCACCCAGGTCGTCAGCCCGATGCCGAGATACACGCCCGGCAGGCCCTTGCCCGCCACCAGGGCGATGGCCAGGATGAACAGCAGGCCGGGGATGGAGGCGAACGTGGAATACAGCCAGACGATGACATCGTCGGTGCGCCCGCCAAAATAGCCGGCCAGGCAGCCGAGCAGCACCCCGATCGGGATGGCGATCAGCGAGGTGACGATGCCCACCTGGAACGCGATCCGCGCGCCCTGCACCAGGCGCTGCAGCACATCCCGGCCCAGCCCGTCCGTGCCCAGCGGATGATGTCCCAGTTTCCGCAGGCCCGCGCTGACCCGTGACCCGCCGGCCGCCGCGCGCCCCCCGTCCGGCGGAGTGGACCACGGCTGCCGCAGAAAACTCGGCGGCTGATACGGCTCCGCCAGGTTCGGCTGCTGATACGACGGCGTCAGATCCCGGAACCGATACCAGCGGAACACGGTCTCGCCATAGAGCGCCAGCGCGGCGTACCCGCCGACGATCCACAGACACGGCGCCCTGGCCCGGCGCGACGGGCTGCATCTCTGGCACCTCAGCACTCATGATTTCCTGAACCCTGTCTCCTTGTCCTCACTCCAGTTTCACCCTGGGATCCAGCCACGCGTAGCACAGGTCCGTCGCCAGGTTGGCGATCACGAACAGCACCGCGCCGATGAGCACCAGGGCGCGCACCACGTCCACGTCCGCCGAATTGATCGCGTTTACGCCGAGGTAGCCCAGGCCCGGTATGCCGAAGAAGCTCTCCAACAGCAGGCTGCCGGTATACAGGAACGGCAGGGCCACCACCACGTTGGTTGTGACGGGGACGAGCGCGTTTCGCAACACGTGGCGGAACAGCACGCCCGACCCGCTGACGCCCTTGGCGCAGGCGGTGCGCACGTAGTCCTTGTACATCTCGTCCAGCATAATCGCCCGATAAAAACGCAGGTCCGCGCCCCCGCCGCTGACCACGCCCACGAGCACCGGCAGCAGCAGGTGGCGCCACGACGCGAAGCCCCACACCGGGAACCAGCCCCAGCGATAGCCCAGCACGTATTGCCCGGCCACGATCCAGACCAGGTAGTTGATGCTCATCAGCGCCACGGCCGTCACCACCAGCATCCGGTCCAGCCAGCGGTCCCGGAAGTATGCGCACAGCAGCGCCAGCGTCAGGGCCAGCGCCAGTTCGCCGATGAAAATCGGCACGGTCAGCAGCAGCGACGGCCCCACGCCCTGCGCCAGCAGGTGCGCCACCGGCTGGTTCAGGCTGCTCGACACGCCGAAATCGAACCGCGCGAGCTGTTTCAGAAAGAACGTCAGTTGCGAATCGAACGGGCCGGCCATACCGCGCCGCAGGCGCAGGGCCTGCACCTCCAGCGTCCCGGCGCCGACGCGGATCTTCAGATCCGCCGCACTCGTTTGTGCGCCCGTACGGAAATCCAGGGCGGCGGTGGTCCACACCCGGGCGAACGGCAGGGCCTTCGTTTCCGAGCCCCGGAAAACCACGGCGGTGTCGGCCGCGAGCGGCGCGCGCGGGGCGCCGTCAGGCGCCGCGGTGCGATAGCGCAATGTCAGGCGGTAGTCCGTGTCGGGCCGGAGCGCGAAGGCCAGCGGCGCGGTGTACTCCGCGCCGCCCGGCAGCCGCAGGCCGGCGTGGGCGGCGAACTCCGCGCCCGGCGCCTGCCGCCACGCGCCGGCATTCCGGTCGAAGGTCTCGTCCGCCAGCGCGCGCGTCCGGGCCCGAAATCCTCCAGTGCCTGCGGGGTGACATGCGGGCCGAGCGTCATCGAGGCCGGGCTGCCGCCGACGACGTTGAACAAAACGAACGTGATCAGCATGACCCCCAACACCGTTGGGATCATCTGCAGCACGCGTCGCAGGATGTATCGCGCCATGATGTGCTCTCAGCCGGCGGCGATGGTAGCGAACCTTTTCCGTCCTTGCGATAAGATCATATGGTAGGCCGGGTCTCCGACCCGGCGCAAGGTGACGCCCGCGCTGTCGCCGTCGACCGGGCGAGAAGACGGCCCACCGCCGCGGCCGACCGATGAGCGCGGCTTCCGGACAGATGCGCCCGGGACGCGTCCGGACGGCATCGACCGCCACCGGTACGGCAGTCGCGTACGTGATTGACTTTGTTTCGCCCATGGACTATGAATGCCATGGTTACATTGGGCGGCAGAACACGGGGAGGCAGCATGAAAAAGAAATTGCTCATGGCGGCGTTGGTGATCGGTAGTGCGGGTCTGGCTTCGGCGGCCACCTTGGGCGGCCTCGGCATGCGTGATTCGCTGGTGGAAACGGAGGTCCTCGCCCGCCTGAGTGCGGGTGTGGATTATGCGCAGATGAACCGCACCATGTCCCTGGATCGCGGCGGCATGCAGGAGCTGCGCGCCCGGGTGGTTTCGGGGCAGCTCGGATTCGATGTGCTGCCCTGGCTGACGGTTTTCGCCACGGCGGGCCGCAGCGAGGCGAAGTTCAACACGGAGTCCGGCTATCATAGCGGCCAGTTCAAGTGGTCCGCCGGACTGAAGGCCAACTGGTGGCATTACGATATCGCCGATCCCGACTTCTTGGCGGGTCGCCTGAGCTTCCAGTCCACGGCGGAGTTCGCGCAATACCGCTCCGGCCAGGGCCGCGAGGAACTGAAATGGAACGAGGGCTACGCCGACCTGACGCTGAACTTTGAAGTCTTTTCGACAAAGATGACCGATACCGCGCAATATCCCTACAGCTTGGTGCTTTACGGCGGCCCGGCGGTTTCCAGAATTGACGGCTCGGCCGCCGGCGCGAATTTTTCCGAGGATCGGCTGCTGGGCGTGGTCGGCGGGGTGGATCTGTACATCTCGCACAATCTATCTTTCGGCGGGCAGATCCTGCACTTCGACGAATATACCCTCAGCGCCAGCCTGCGCTACCATTTCTAGTTGTGGGCGACTGGCGACCTGCGGCGGCAAGGGTGACTCTCTTTGGCAGGTATCGACGTGCGCAACCGAGAGGACCTTATTCTGGAGCGGCCCGGCCAATCCAGCCGCTGCCTTTCAACTGCTTATTCCGCGCGCGGCACGCGCGGAATCATGAAGCTGCCAGGCGGCGGGCAAACAGCGGCAAATCGGGGTCGCGCGCGCCCATGCACAGGATCACGTCGCCGGCGCCCAACTCCGCGAGTAACCGCGCCTGCAGGCAGTCGTAGTCCGGTGCCAGCTCCGCCGTCAGGCCGCGCTCGCGTAGTGCGCTTACCAGCAGCTCCGACGACACGGTGGGCGATGCCGTCCCGCCGGCATAAAAGACCGGCAGAATGAATATCCGGTCGCCGGGCCGGCCGACGGCGGCGAACGCATCGGCCAGTTCCCGCAGCATCAGCGCCAGCGGGCCGTAGCCGTGCGGGCGCCAGACGCCGAATACGCGGCCGCGCGCCGGCGCCACCGCCCGCCAGACGGCGGCGATTTTGGCCGGGTTGTGCGCGTAGTCGTCGTAGATCCGGGCGCCGCGAACCGTGCCCACGTTTTCCAGCCGGCGTTGGATGCCCAAAAAATTCTTCAGCGGCTGAAGGATTTTTTCGGGGGCGAAGCCGAGCTGTTCGCAGAGCGTCGCCGCCAGGAGCACATTTTCGGCGTTGTGACGCCCCGGCAGGGGGGACGCGTAGGCTGCGGCAGCCGGCGATAGCTTATCAGACGGCAACTGGACTGCTTTCGTAGAAGCGGCCGCTGGCCGCTTTTCTCCGGATGACAAGCGACGGGACGTCGCTTCTACGGAAGCGGTGTCCGTTGTGGAAGCGTCCTCTGGACGCTTTTCCGAAGAGAAGCGACGGGACGTCGCTTCTACGGAAGCGGTATTGTTCCTCAGACCTTTAGGATTGTCCCGAATGTAAGCGCGTATGCGTTCCAAGTGCTCGGCATTCCGCACCATGTGATCAAAATATTCCTTTTGCCAGATGGCGCCGGATTGTCCAGAAAGCTTTCCGATTTCATGCGCCGAATAGGATTTCCAGGAGCGGACGATCTCTGACAAGCGATGTTCACCCAAAGGCGCGACAAGCACATGCACATGATTGGGCATGATGACAAACGCGTCTAAACGATAGCGCTCGCCATCGAAGTGCCGCAAGGTTTCCTCAACGATGCGCCGTGCGTCGGGTTGGCCCAGCAGACAAGCGCCATAACCAGTATCCAGCCATGTTTCGAAGCGTTCTGAAAATAACGCATGGTATTCTTGCCGCTCCGCGGCCGTGTGCGGCTCCGAATGCTGCTGCAACCAAGCCGAGCGCTCGCGGATCCACTGCTCGATTTTTTCCTGCGGCAGCGAGTCTGCTGTCCGGAAGGTGACGAAATAGGTGGCGCCTGCCTGCCGCCAGTGGGGCAGATTGCCGGATAGTTTCGCAATCGGCTCATGGGGGTCGAAAAAATGTGGCGACGTGGAAGCCGTTTGCGCTTGCGTAGAAGCGGCCTCCGGCCGCTTTTTTTCTGCGGACAAGCGACGGGACGTCGCTTCTACGTCTGCGAGGGGATCAATCGCTACCGTAGAAGCGGCCTCCGGCCGCTTTTCATGGGACAAGCGTCGGGACGACGCTTCTACGGAAGCGGTGTCTGTCGTAGAAGCGGCCTCCGGCCGCTTTTCTGAAGAGAAGCGACGAGCCGTCGCTTCCACATCCGGCGACAAGCGTCGAGCTGAAGAATCTAATCCTGGCACTTCGATCAGCACTGCGGCGGTGTACCCGCGCAGCAGTTCCGCCACGCCGGGGCCGCAGATGATGCCAAGCTTGACCTGTCCGGCAAACTGACGGAAGAGCGCCACCACCTCCGCCAGTTCGAAATGGTCCTTGGAAATGTTGGTGACGATCGCCCAGTCGGGTGTGAAGCGCAGCAGCGAGCGGTCGCTTTCATCCGCCTCGAGCACCCAGAGGTTCGAGCGGCCGCGGCGGACGCTGCCGGTGGCGTCGGCGCGCTGCCAGTTGAGTACGTTGCCGCCATTGATCACGGTGGGGTCGGCGCCCAATTCGGCCAGTAGATACCCCGCCAGCCCGGTGACAGTCGTTTTGCCGGCGGTTCCGGCGATGGCGACCACCTGCCGGCCCGCGGCCAGCCGTGCAAGCATTTCCGCGCGGTGCAACACGGGCAGACCCAGCCGGCGGGCGGCCACGAGGTCGGGATTGTCCGCCTCGATGGCGGAGCTGACCACGACCGCCGTGGTTTGCGCGGTGATGCCGGAACCGTCCTGTGGAACAAGCCGGGCGCCGGCGCGGGTCAACACCTCCAACACAGCCAGATCGCCGCGGCCCTGATCCCGAAAACGATCCGAGCCGGAGACGCCGCAGCCCTCGTTCAACAGTGCCTGCGCCAGGGCGCTCATGCCGACGCCGGCTATGCCGACCAAGTGATAATGACCGGACTCTGACACAAAAAAATCCGAAACCCGAATATCGAAATCCAAAATAATATTCAAATTTGAATTTCCAAATTATTTCGGATTTCGTGTTTCGTATTTCGGATTTATCTTTTAAGGGTACTGCGCCGGCCGGTCGAGGCCGGCGGTCTCCGGCAGGTTGAACAGCAGGTTCATGTTCTGCAGCGCATTGCTCGCCTGGCCCTTCATCAGGTTGTCGATGTGCGAAATGACGCGCAGCCGGTTGGTGCGGGCGTCCACGTCCACGATCAGGTTGCAGTAATTCGTGCCGCGCACATGCACCGTGCCGATCGCGGCGTTACGGTCGAAGATCCGGACGAAGACGTTGCCGGCGTGGAAGTCGCGGTAGGCCTGCTGCGCCTGCTCCGGCGTCACGCCGGGCCGCAGCGTGCCGTAGAGGCAGGACAGGATGCCGCGGCACATCGGGACCACCTGCGCGGTGAAGGTCACGTGCACCGCGGCGCCGGCCAGCAGGCTGAGGTCGCGCTCGACTTCCATCACGTGCTGATGGCCGGCCAGCTTGTAGGCGTTCATCTGGTCGTAGCGCGCGGGATAATGGAAGACCGGGCTGGGTTTCTTGCCCGCGCCGGACACCGCGGTCTTGCAGTCGCAGATCAAACTGGCGGGGTCCACGAGCTTGAACTTGACGGCCGGGGCCAGCCCCAGCAGGCAGCTCATCGCAAAGCAGCCGGGATTGCCGATCAGACGCGTCGTGGACTCGTATTGCGCACGGCGCAGCTCCGGCAGGCCGTAGATTGCCTCCGGCAGCAGGTCGGGCGATTGGTGCTGCGGCGCGCGGCCGATGCGGCGCGCGTACTCGGCGTAGTCGGCCACGTTGTCGAACCGGAAGTCACCGCTGTAATCAATCACCTTCGCGCCCTGGGCCAGTTCCGCCCGCGCAAACTGCTGGCCGACGCCGTCGGGTGTGGAGAAGAAGACCACGTCGGCCGGCGCGAGCGCCTTGGGATCGTCGGGTGCGATGATCTTCATGTCGCAGAAGCCGGTCAGGTGCGGATAGAGCCCGCTCATCGGCGTGCCGACGTTCTCGGTATCCACGAGGCAGGCGATCTTGGCCTGGGGATGGCGGAGCAGCAGCTCCGTGATGCCCACGCCGCCGTAGCCGCCCGCGCCCACGATTTTTGCCTTGATCATAATAAGTTCCTTTCCTGTCGCGCCAACTATGCAGCCAACGGCTCCGCTCGTCAAGCGGCGGCCGAGATTTTGTCAGGAAGTGGCGCGGATCGGGCCGGGCGTTTCGTGTTGAGTCGGATTTTCTCAGCGGAATCAAAGGCCAAGACGTGATCCCGCGGAGCTGCCGGGCCGTTAGAAATTGACGATCTCGCCCATCTTGAAGATGGGCAGGAACATGCAGATCACGATGCCACCGATGACCACTCCCAGAAAGATCATCAGCAGCGGCTCGATCATGGACGTCAGACCGGAGAGCGAGGCGGAGACCTCGTCGTCGTAAAACTCGGCGATTTTCCGGAGCATGGCATCCATCTTGCCGGTGCGTTCGCCGGCGGCCAGCATGTGGATCAGCATGGGCGGAAACTGCTTGTTTTGGCGCAGCGCGGTGGAAAGGGGTTCGCCGCGCTCCACGTAGGTGCGGGAGTCCAGCAGCACCTTGCCGAGCACGCGGTTGCCCGTGGCGGTGGCCACGATTTCCAGGCTCTTGAGGATGGGCACGCCGCTGTGGAGCAGTTGGGCGAAGGTCGAGGCAAAGCGGGCGACGGCGATCTTGCGCGCCAGCACGCCCAGGATCGGAAAACGGAGGCAGAAAGCGTCCCACTGGTAGGCGCCCCGGGGCGTTTTGCGGTAGCGCTGGAAGAAGGTCACCAACACGGCCAGCACGATAATGACGATCAGGCCGTTGTGGCGGATGAGGTTGCTGAGGTTCACCAGGAATTGCGTCGGGCCGGGCAGCTGGGCGCCGAAATCCTTAAAAATGCCGGCAAACACCGGGACGATGAAGGTGATCATGCCGAGGGCCAGCACCAGCGCCAGGCACAGGACAATGGCCGGGTACATCATGGCCGACTTGACCTTGCGCCGCAGCCGGCCGTTGGCCTCCAGAAAGCCGGCGATCTGCTCGGTGGATTCCGTCAGGATGCCGCCCGATTCGCCGGCGCGGATGAGGCTGACATACAGCTCGTTGAAAATGGAAGGGTATTGGCCCAGGGCTTCCGAGAACACGGCGCCACCCTCAATCTGCAAGCGGATGCCGGCGACGACCTGCTTGAACACCTTGTTCGGAATCTGCTCTTCCAGGGCCGAGAGGGTCTGCACCAGGGGCATGCCCGCGGACAACATGGCCCCCAACTGGCGGGTGAACATGGGCAGATCATTGAGCACGATCTTACGCGCGCCGGGCAATTTCGCGGCGAGCGCGCCCTTGGCGCGCGCGCCGGCTTGGAACGCGGCTGGGCGCGCAGCGTTGAGGGGCGGTGGGTTGGCCATGGTACCTGCTCCTAATCGGCGGTGGTGACCCGCAGAATCTCCTCGAAGTTGGTGATGCCCTCGCGCACGCGCTGCAGGCCGACTTCGCGCAGCGTCGTCATGCCGTTCTTCACGGCCTGTTCGGCCACGGCGCCGGTGTTGGCGTTTTTGAGAATCAGGTCGCGAATGCTGTCATCCGCCAGGAGGATTTCCATCAGGGCCGCGCGGCCGCGGAAGCCGGTGTCGTTGCATTTCGGGCAGCCGCGCGGCTGGAAGAGCGCAAGGCCGCGGAACTTGTCCGCATCCAGGTGGTTGGCCAGCAGCAGTTCCGATGGCATCGCGCGCTCCTGCTTGCAGGCCGGGCACAGCTTGCGGTAGAGGCGCTGCGCCTGGGTCATGAGCAGCGAGGAAGCCAGCAGGAAAGGCTCAATGCCCATGTAGACCATGCGCGCGATGGCGCCGGCGGCGTCGTTGGTGTGCAGGGTGCTGAGCACCAGATGGCCGGTCAGTGCGGCCTGGACCGCGATCGCGGCGGTCTCGCCGTCGCGGATCTCGCCGATCAGCACAATATCGGGATCCTGGCGCAGGATCGAGCGCAGCCCGGCGGCGAAGGTCAGGCCGATCTCGGCGTGGGCCTGCACCTGGTTGATGCCCGGCAACTGGTATTCCACCGGATCCTCGACCGTGATGATGTTCACATCCGGCTGGTTCAGCTCCTGCAGCGCGGAATACAGGGTGGTGGTCTTGCCGCTGCCGGTGGGACCGGTCACCAGGATCATGCCGTGCGGCTGGGCGATGGCGTAGCGCAGATTGGCCAGGGACTTGGGGTCCAGTTGCAGGGCGTCCAGGTTGGGGGCGAGGCTGGACTTGTCCAGGATGCGCATGACGATTTTCTCGCCGTGCACCGTGGGCAGGATGCTCACCCGGATGTCCACCTCCTTGCCCACGGCCTTGATTTTGAACCGCCCGTCCTGCGGCACCCGCCGCTCGGCGATGTTGAGGTTGGACATGATCTTGATGCGGGAGGTGATGGCCGCCTGCAAATGCTTGGGCGGGCTCGGGTTCTCGCAGAGCATGCCGTCAATGCGATAGCGCAGCCGCACGATTTTTTCCATCGGCTCGATGTGGATGTCGCTGGCCCGCTTGCGCAAGCCCTCCACCATGATGGAGTTCACAATGCGGATGACCGGCGCGTCCTCCGCGCTTTCCAGCATCTCCTCGAGGCTGATATCCTCCTTGCGCTCCAAGCCGAATTCAACATCGCTTTCCGCGACATCGCGGAGAATATCCTCCAGACCCTGCGTCGGCTCGCGGGTGAACCGCTGCAACAGGTCCGTGATCTCCCGATCGGGGGCCACCACGGGCACCACCTCGAGGCCGGACAGGTCGTGCACGGTGACGAGCCCGATGACATCGAACGGATCGCCCATGGCCACGGTCAGCAGGCGCCCGCAGCGGTGCAGGGGCAACATGTGGTGGCGTGTCAGCACCTCGCGCGGCGCCAGGTCCAGCAACTGGGGGTCCGGCGTGAAATGACCAAGGGCAACCGGGGGCATGTTGAGGTACTCGGAGAGGGCGAGCACCATGTGCGAGGCCGAAACCAGGTTTTTCTCGGCCAGCACTTTTTCGAAGCGGGATCCCGTCGCCTCCGCGTCCTTGCGCGCCTCGAGGAGCACTTCCGGCTTGGCCGCATTACGGCGCAAAAAGATCTCGTACAGTTTGCTGCTGGAGCTTTCCGTTTCCATCGGGACAGTTTACTAGCAAGTATGATGCCACGCCAGCCCTGGTTTCGCCCGCCGCCACCCGGGGCACGGGGGGAACCAGCGATCATTCACGGAATAGTAGCCTTTCTACCTGTGCAAGGGAATATGTTTTGGCGGCGGCCCGGCCTGATTTTCTTGTGGATGCGAAGACGGCTCAATATTTGGCATGAAAGCAGCTAGGCATCTCAGGTGGTCAGCAGCTATGGGCGCAGGGCCCTTCTGCGGGGGCCTTCGCCGGGGTCACCGACCCCGGCTACAGGAGGACAGCTCTGCTTCGCTGCCGCCGAGGAGCGGTGATCCCGGCCACTCATGATTGGGTTGTAAGCGGTCGCTGACTTTGGCATGATGTACGACTTAATAGGGAGCACCATGGATGCGAATGAACTGAAGAAGGATGACGGCAAGGAAGGCCAACTGAGCGGCACGATGGCGGCCTTCCAGCAATTGCTGGAGGTCATTCCGGACGACCCGCTGGCGCTGGAGTCGCTGTTCGAAGCCTACCGGGAGGCCGGCGATCATGTCCAGGCGCTGAAATATCTGGATCGGCTGATTACCGTCCTCCTGCGAGAGGGCAACACCGATGTCGGCAATCATTTACGCAGCCTGCTCCTCCATCTGATGCCCGAGTTCCCGGAAGTGGCCTCGCGCGTGGCCCAACTCGATGCGGCGCTGCAAGCGACCGGCCAGCATGATGCCGCGGGGGCGGAGGAACTGCAGGTCGAGCCCACGCCCCGGCAAACGATGGACATTCAAACCGAGTTGGCCCTGGCTTGGCGCCTGTTTCATGCCGGCGAGCTGGCGCAGGAGGAATATTCCAACGTGGTGCAGGATCTGACGGAAATCTCGACCAAGAAGTCCAACGTGCCCGTCTCTGTGCTGCATGCGTTGCACGATCGCAACAGCAAGAACCTCGAAAAAATCATGTATTTCATGTCCAAGAACTCCGGCAAGCCCATCATCGCGCTGGCCCATTTTGAAATCCCCAAAGAAGCCTACCAGTTGCTGCCGCTGGACTTTATCAGCCACTGGGGCGCCATTGTCTTCGAGATGCTGGGTCAGGATTTGCTTGTGGCCGTGCTCAATCCGTTTGACCGGGTGCTGCAAAGCGAAGTCACCTCGCTCACGGGCCGCAACTGCCACTTCTATATGACCAGCGCCCCCGAATACGACAACGCGCTCGACGTGATTCGCAAGGCGCTCGCGAAAACTCCCGAGCCGGCCAAGCCCGGCTAACCCTGAGCGCAGGCCCGGTTTGGCGGGCCGGAGTCGAAGCCCGCAGGGCGGCTTGTTCATGCTTCATGAATAAGCCGGGCT
>JAPLSZ010000330.1 GCA_026398385.1 Kiritimatiellota bacterium
CCGAGGCCGTAACCAGCGTGTGGGTGGGATAATAAAACTGCAGGTCGGCGTTCGGCTGCGGCCAGCCGAAGACGCTGAACGGCCAGAGCCACGACGAGAACCAGGTGTCGAGCACGTCCTCGTCCTGCCGGATGTTCGCCGCGCCGCAGTGTATGCATGCGGCCGGGTGGCCCTTCGCCGCCCACTGGCGGCCGCAGGCGTCGCAGTAGAATACCGGGATGCGGTGCCCCCACCAGATCTGCCGCGAAATGCACCAATCGCGGATGTTCTCCATCCACTCGGTATAGACCTTGGTCCAGCGGTCGGGCGTGAACTTGATGCGGCCGTCCCGCACCGCCGCCAGGGCGGGCGCGGCCAGCGGCTTCATCTTCACAAACCACTGGGGCGAGAGCCGCGGCTCGACCACCGTGTGGCAGCGATAACAGTGCCCCACGGCGTGCTGGTGCGGTTCGATCTTCTCGATTAACCCGGCCGCTTCCAGATCTTCCAGGATTTTCTTGCGACAGGCAAAGCGGTCCAGGCCGGCATACGGGCCGGCTTCGGCGTTCATCGTGCCGTCGTCGTTCATTACGTCGATCGCCGGAAGGTGGTGCCGCTGACCCATCGCAAAGTCGTTCGGATCGTGCGCGGGCGTGACCTTGACGACGCCGGTGCCGAACTTCGGGTCCACGTAGTCGTCGGCGATCACCGGCAGCGCGCGGTTCAGGATCGGGAGCAGCACCCGGCCGCCGGCGCGCAACTCGCGGTAGCGCGCGTCGCCGGGATGGACCGCCACGGCGGTATCGCCCAGCATCGTCTCCGGCCGCGTCGTGGCCACAACGATGAATTGCCGTCCCGGGACGCCCGCGACCGGATAGCGGAGGTGATACAGCTTGCCGGCGGTGTCCTGGTGTTCGCTTTCCTCGTCGGACAGCGCCGTCTGGCAACGCGGGCACCAGTTGATGATGTACTTGCCGCGGTAGATCAGGCCCTTGTTGTACAGCCGGATGAACACCTCCGTCACGGCCGCGCTGAGGCCCTCGTCCATCGTGAAGCGCTCGCGCTGCCAGTCGCACGCGCAACCCAGCCGCTTGAGCTGGCGGATGATCGTCCCGCCGTACTCCTGGCGCCACTGCCACACGCGCGCGCTGAAGTGCGCGCGACCGAGGTCGTGCCGCCCCTGCCCTTCCTTCTGCAGCGCGCGCTCGATCACGTTCTGCGTCGCGATGCCCGCGTGGTCCGTCCCCGGCACCCAGACCGTGTTGCGCCCGCACATCCGCTGCCAGCGCGTCAGCACGTCCTGGATCGTGTTGTTCAGCGCATGGCCCATGTGCAGGATGCCGGTGATGTTCGGCGGCGGGATGACGATGCTGTAGGGCGCGCCGCCGCGCGCTGCGTCGCCGTGGAACGACTGGTGCTCCAGCCACCAGGCATACCACTTCGCCTCGATCGCCTGCGCATCGTAATGTTTCGGCAGCTCCGCCATAAAATTGTCCTCTTCCGAATGGCGAAAAGTTTAGGGTTTGCCGGCAGAAAAGCAAGGCTGCGCCTTCGGGCTTGCCGCCGGCGGCGCGCCTTGGCACCATGTCAATAATTCGCCGGCTTGGGGCCGCGCGGCATAACGGCAGGCTGACCATGCAAGACACCGCGGTGATTTTTTTGAACGGGCTGGTCCTGGCCGGCGCGTGGCTGTTGATCGCCGCGCTGCTGCCCATCCGGCAGTTGGTGGCGCGGCTGCCGCCGGGTCGTATGCGTCGCCAGTGGCACGTGCTCGGCGCGTTGATCTTGTTTTTCATCGCCGCCTACCCGATCTACTTGAGCTCCCGCTGGAACAACACCCCTACCCTGTCGGACTGGGTGGCCGCCGAGGTCTTTTTCCTGGCGGCCAGCTTCATCCTGCAAGTCAACATCCTTGCGCTCCAGACGGCCCTGGACGTCCGGCGGCTCGCCATCCTGGAACAGGAGAACATCATCGACCCGCTCATGGGCATCTTCAACCGGCGCTACCTGGACCGCCAGCTCGCTCTCGAAGCGGCGGAAGCGCGGCGCTACCATCAGCCGCTCGCGGTGTTGCTGCTGGACCTGGATCAATTCAAGCAGATCAACGACACGTACGGGCATCTCTCCGGCGACACCCTGTTGCAGCGCTATGGCAAGCTCGTCGTGGATACGGTCCGGGAAACCGACATGGTGGCGCGCTATGGCGGCGACGAACTGCTCGTCATCGCCCCCAATACGGCCCTGGCGGCCGCCGTCAACCTGGCCGAACGCTTGCGCCGCGCAGTGGAATCCGCCCGGCTGATGCCCGCCGGTGCCGCTGCGCCCCCGCCGGCGGGCCGCATCACGGTGAGCATCGGCGTGGCGTGTCTGGGTCCGGCCGCCAGCAGTGCGCGGTCCTTGATCGCCGGCGTGGATGCGGCGCTCTATCGCGCCAAGCGCACGGGACGCAATCGCGTGGTCATCGGCGAACCCGCCCTCCCGGACGCACCAGCCCACCCGTTGCCGGGCTAGCCGCCCGGCGGCCTGGGCTGCAACCGGACTCGCCGGGGAAAAACAATTTGAACAAAACTTGACTTGGGTGGTCGAATCCTATACTTTGCACTACAAAGTGCTTTGCATGAAAGGAACCGACCATGACCACGACGATGAATGATCAGCCGCAGCCTCCGGTGCCGCCCATCCCGGCGGGACCGCCGGCGGCTGGAACGGAGAGCGCGGGGCCGACGGCGTTCGCGCGGGACTATCGCCCGTATGCCGCCGGACGGGATCCGGCGCACCTGGTGGACCGCCTGCTCAAGCGGCCCGGCCAGGTGGCCTGGGAACTGTGCGCCGGCCGGCGC
>JAPLSZ010000168.1 GCA_026398385.1 Kiritimatiellota bacterium
GAGTGTCGGGATCTGCGTGCCCCGGCGTAGTCTGACGAAATCGGGCCTGCCCGGCGTAGTCTGACGGAGCCGGGTCAAAACTCTTCTCCCCGCCGCCTGACCTCGGACCTCTCGCCTCACCCGCCCATCCGCTCCGCCTCGGGCTTCCTCCCCAACGCTCGTGTCCTTGCATAGCCGGGCGACGCAGGAAGTGAACGCCGTGAACGGGTGGTAAAACGTTTTCCTCTTCATCCGGTCTGAAATCCGAGCCGGAATCTTTCATCACCCGCTGCGCTTCCTTCTTCGCCAAGGCTTCGCAGGACCAGAGAGCCGATCCGAGAAAGCAGAGCCGGATTCGACCGGATGGCGGCCAGGAGCTCGGAGGGTTTATCGTGTCATTACGCGAGCCAATGGGCGGCCGGTTGCGTTAGGAAATCCTCCAGCGGGATGCCCTGGGCGCCAACGAGTAGTTGGCGTTTGCCCGGGAAGGCCTTGGCGAAGGCGGTCATGCCCGGCAACATGGTCTCCCGCCGGCCGCTCTTGACCTCGATCGCGGTGACGGATTCCCCGGCGCAAAGGACGTAGTCCACCTCGCGATTGCGGTCGAGCCAGTACTGAACTTCGATCTCCGTCCCGACCGTGCTGTTGATCAGATGGGCGCCGACGGCGGACTCGACCAGGCGACCCCAGTGGTCGCGCTCGCTGTGGATGCGGGCAAAGGCGGTGTGGGCCAGCGCGGTCATAAGGGCGGTGTTGAACACTTGGAACTTGGGACTCGATCCGCGCTGCCGGACTTTCTGGCCGGCGTACTTGGAAAGGCCGGCCAGCAGCCCCGCGCCTTTGAGCAGGTCAAGATAATGCGCGAGGGTCACGGTGTTGCCGGCGTCCTGCAACTGGCCCAGCATCTTCTGGTAGGAAAGAACCTGGCCGGAGTAGTCGCATCCGAGATGGAACAGACGGCGCAAGAGCGCGGGTTTGTCGACGCGCGACAGGAGCAGGATGTCGCGCGCGATGGTCGTCTCAATCAGGGCGTCAACAATGTAGCGCCGCCAGCGGTTTTCATCCGCGATCAGCGCGGCCGCGCCGGGGTAGCCGCCGAAGTAAACATACTGCTCGACGGACCAGCCGAAGGCGGCCTTCATCTCGGTGTAGGCCCAGTGCGGGACCGGGATGATTTCGAAACGGCCGGCGAGACTCTCGGTCAGGCCTTGCTGCACGAGCAGCGGCGATGAGCCGGAAAGCAGCACGCGGAGCGGGGCGGCGGCCGCGGAGTCTTCGTCCCAGAGGCGCTTGATGGTCTCGGACCAACCCGGAACCTTCTGGACTTCGTCCACAATGAGCAGGGCTGGGTGTGTGCGCGGCATCTGGCGCGTGAGCGCCCGGGCGATGTCCCACTGCTGATTGAGCCAGGCGCGGTCCTGCAGGGTGGGCTCGTCGGCCGAGGCGTAGTGCACGGGGATGTCGAGTTCGTTGGCCACCTGACGGGCCAAGGTGGTCTTGCCCACCTGGCGGGGACCGGCGAGCACCTGCAGGAAACGACGCGGCTCCCGCATGCGCTTCAGCAGCGTGGGGTACAGTTGGCGTTGATACTGAGCTTTCATGCCACACCTCTACGGTTTACTCACAACGATGAGTAAAAATACTATGATTCTTGTTTTTATGTCAATGCCTGAATTCGTGGTGAATCCTCCGCTCCGCTTCCGTGTAAATCCTCCTTTTCCGTGGCAAAAATGGCCGGCCCCTCCGCCTCAGCGCCTTCTTCAATCTGTGTAAATCCCATAAATCTGTGGAAGAAATTCCGGAGGTTTTGCCGCAACAGATCGCATAGCATCGGAAGGCCGGTTCATCGTCCAACCATCTTCAACTTTGCGTTCCATGCGTTCTATCGCGGCAGAATTCCTCCGATTTCAATCCGCTTAAATCCTGTCCATTCATCCCGACCTCCCAGAGTGTCGGGATCTGCGTGCCCCGGCGTAGTCTGACGAAATCGGGCCTGCCCGGCGTAGTCTGACGAAGCCGGGCGTGCCCCGGCGTAGTCTGACGAAATCGGGCCTGCCCGGCGTAGTCTGACGAAATCGGGCGTGCCCGGCGTAGTCTGACGGAGCCGGGTCAAAAATCTTCTCCCCGCCGCCTGACCTCTGACCTCTCGCCTCACCCGCTCCGCCTTCTTCAATCTGTGTAAATCCCATAAATCTGTGGAAGAAATTCCGGAGGTTTTGCCGCAACAGATCGCATAGATCGCATAGCATCGGAAGGCCGGTTCATCGTCCAACCATCTTCAACTTTGCGTTCCATGCGTTCTATCGCGGCAGAATTCCTCCGATTTCAATCCGCTTAAATCCTGTCCA
>JAPLSZ010000205.1 GCA_026398385.1 Kiritimatiellota bacterium
ACTTGCGCGCGCAATGCCTGGATTGGGGCGTGGCGATCAAGTCGGTGCTGATCCGCAACATCACGGTGCCGGACCAGATCGCCAGCGTCATCCGCGACCGTGAGCTGGCCGTGCAGAACGCGAAGATGTATGACCAGCAGATCGCGCAGGCCAAATCGAAGGCGGAATTGACCAAGCAGGAGATGCTCGCGCTGCAGAACAAGGAGAAGGTCCAGGCCACGACCGTTCAGATCCAGGCGCGCATCCTGGCGCAGCAGGAACAGCAGGTCCGGTTGACCAGCGCGCAGCAGGATCTCGCGGTGGCCAAGCTGGAGAACGACGCGGCCACCGCGCAGGCCGCGGCGGTGCTGGCCCGGGCCGGCGGCGAGCAGGCGGTGATCCGGATGAACAACGAAGCCGACGCCGGCGTGCTGCGCAACCAGGCGCAGGCCGTCGGCGGCGGCCTCCCCTATGCGCGCTATCTGTTTTACAGCAAGGTCGGGCCGCGCATCGGCACGATCCTGACTACGGATAAACCGGAAGGACTCGGCGGCCTGTTCCTGCCGTATCTGCCGCCGGCGACGAAGGAGGCCGGGAAATGAAAAATCTAACCGTCATGCTGTTGTTGCTGGTCCTGATCTTCGGCGGCCTGTGGCTGGTCTGGGAGTGGGGCTTCTGCCGTTTCTACGTGGCGCCGGATACCATGGCGATCATCATCGCCAAGGACGGCGAGCCGCTGCCGGCGGGCCAGATCCTGGCGAACGAAAAGCAAAAGGGCGTGCGCGAGCAGGTGCTCGGCGAAGGCCGGCATTTTCTCAACCCCTACTATTTCGAGCACAAATTCATGCCCATGACCGTCATCCCGGCCGGCAAGGTCGGCATCGTCACCGCCAAGGTGGGCCAGGATCTGCCGCCGGGCGAGTTCCTCGCGGAAGCGGGCCAGAAGGGCATCCAGAAGCGCGTGCTCGGCCCGGGCAAGTACCGGCTGAACCCGGTGGGCTACCAGATTGACGTCATGGACGCGATCAGCATCCCGATCGGCTTCGCCGGCGTGGTCACCTCGCTGGCGGGGGACAAGGCGCCGGAGGGCCAGTTCGCGGGCCCGAACCAGAAGGGCATCCGCAGCGACATCCTGCAGCCCGGCCTGTACTACGCCAATCCGAAGCAGTTCAAGATCGACGTGCTCGAGGTCGGCCTCAACCAGGTCTCGCTGCTGGGCAAGGCGGGCGGCGCGGTGATCACCAAGGGCCAGATCGCCAGCCAGAGCGAAACCATGAACAAGCTCCAGTTCAAGGTGCTGGAAAACCAGATGCAGCAGCGCAACGACTATCTGGCGCAGAACGCGGACATCCAGATGGCGCAGCCCCAGCAGGCGGCGCCGGCCGAAGGTGAAAAAAGGGATTCCGCCTTCCAGCTCTGGAGCCGGTCGGCCCCCGGCCGGAATGCGGCCGCCCAGCGCGCGCGGCCCAACGCGCCGCCGCAGGCCCCGGGCAAACCGGCGCGGCCCAACGAACCGAATCCGCCGGCCAGCGCGACGTTCGTGCTCAACCAGTTCGTCGAATTCCCGTCGCGCGACGGGTTCGAGATCAGCCTCGACATGACCGTCGAGTTCGAGTTGCTCCCCACCCAGTTGGCCACGCTCTTCCGCAACTACGGCGACCTGCCCGCCGTGGTGGACAAGATCATCATGCCGCAGATCCTCTCCATCTCGCGCATGAAGGGCTCGGCCTACCGCGCCACGGACTTCATCGTGGGCGAAGGCCGCGAGAAATTCCAGAACGACCTGACGCTGACGCTGAAGAAGAGCCTTGAAGAGAAGAACATCACCATCCACAACGCGCTGATCCGGCACGTCAACGTGCCCGAGCAGATTCTCGATCCGATCCAGCAGGCGGGCGTGGCCATCGAGCAGGACCTGACGAACAAGGAGAAGCAGAACACCGCGCGCAAGCAGGCCGAGCTGAACACCGAGCAGAGCCTGATCGAGCAGCGCGGGGCGCAGGTGGCCCAGGAAGTCTGATCGAGCAGCGCGGGGCGCAGGTGGCCCAGGAAACCGCCAAGCTCAAGGCCGAGATCCGGGCCGAGCAGGACAAGCTGGTGGCGGAAATCAAGGCCGAGACGCTCAAGCAGGTCGCGGTCGTTGACCAGCAGACCGCGGGCTTGCGCGCGGAAAAGGTCAAGACGCTCGGCAAGGCGCAGGCCGAATCCGTCCAGATGGTCGAGGGCGAGCGGGCCACGGGCTTCCAGATGAAGGTCAAGGCGCTCGGCGATGCCCAGTCCTACAACCTGGTCGAACGCGCGGCCTCAACCCCCTCGTCAACATCACCATCCTGCACGCCGGCGAAGGCACGCTGTGGACGGACCTCGACCGGGCCGCGCTCGGCGACCTCGGCGGCGCGAAGCTGCTCAGCAAGCCCGCGCCGGCGGCGAAGTGATAGGAGCGGACGGAATGTCTGTTCGACAACAGTAACATTGATAGCAGAATGTTCCTGGGATTGACGGATTGCACGAGTTGCCACATGAAGTCGACCGTTGGGGACCCGAACTCAGGCACTGGGTCGAGCAGCGACTGCTCGCCGACTTAGCTCATTACGGCATTTCACGCCAAGATCTGTTGATTGACTGGTCGCAGGTTGTTCAAGAAGGGCACTGGCGCGACTATCGGGGTACGATGTTCGAGAGCCTGTCGGACGTCGAGGTCCGTGACGTTCGTGGCGCGCTGGTTGCATCGGGGTGGATGGACTTCGTTGACACCTCTCCGGACAACGACGAGGCTCCGGTCGTCTTCTGGTTGTTTCTCGACCTTGC
>JAPLSZ010000206.1 GCA_026398385.1 Kiritimatiellota bacterium
AAGCCGAGGTCGCGCAGGGCGAACGCCGCATGGACGCAGCAGTAGTCGAACTCGATGCCCTGTCCGATGCGGTTCGGGCCGCCGCCCAGGATCATGACCTTGCGGCGGTTGGTGGTGGTCGTCGCATCCGGCGCGTTGTAGCTCGAATAATAGTAGGCGGCGTTCTCGACGCCGCTGACGGGCACCGCGTGCCAGCCTTCCACCACGCCGAGCCGCTGGCGCTGCTCGCGGATGCTCTGCTCCGCCACGTCGAGCAGTTTCGCCAGATATTTGTCCGCAAAGCCGTCCTGCTTGGCCTGCCGCAGCAGTTGGTCCGGCAGGGACCGGCCCTTGTGTTGGAGCAGCTGCTCCTCCAACTCGACCAATTCCTTCATCTGCTGGATGAACCAGTGCTTGATGAACGTGCGCCGGTGCAATTCGTCAAGCGAGGCCCCCTTGCGCAGCGCCTCATACATGATGAACTGCCGTTCGCTGCTCGGCTCGACGAGTAGCGCCATGAGTTCGTCGAGCGATTTCTTGTTAAAATCCTTCGCGAAGCCCAAGCCGTGGCGGCCGATTTCCAGCGATCGGATTGCCTTCTGGAACGCTTCCTTGTAGGTCTTGCCGATGCTCATCACCTCGCCGACCGCGCGCATCTGCGTGCCCAGCTTGTCCAGCGAGCCTTTGAACTTCTCGAACGCCCAGCGCGAAAATTTGATGACCACGTAGTCGCCCGACGGCGTGTACTTGTCCAGCGTCCCGTCGCGCCAGTACGGGATTTCGTCCAGCGTCAGCCCGCCGGCCAGTTGCGCCGAGACGCGCGCAATCGGGAAGCCCGTCGCCTTCGACGCCAGCGCGGAGGAGCGCGACGTGCGCGGATTGATCTCGATGATCACCACGCGGCCCGTCTGCGGATCGTGCGCAAACTGGATGTTCGTGCCGCCGATCACCTCGATGGCCTCCACGACCGCATACGACCACTGCTGCAGTTTCTCCTGCAGCTTTCGATCAATCGTCAGCATCGGCGCCGCGCAATACGAGTCGCCCGTATGCACGCCCATCGCGTCAATGTTCTCGATGAAGCAGACCGTGATCATCCGGTTCTTCGCGTCGCGGACCACCTCCAACTCCAGTTCCTCCCAGCCGAGCACCGATTCCTCGACGAGAAGCTGACCGATCAAGCTCGCGGCGATGCCGCGCGCCGCGATCACCCGCAGCTCCTCCACGTTGAACACCAGCCCGCCGCCCGTGCCGCCCATCGTGTACGCCGGCCGGATGACCACCGGATAGCCGAGTTGCGCCGCGATCTTCTCCGCCTCCTCGACGCTGTAAGCCATGGCGCTCTCCGGGAGATCAATCCCGAGCTTCTTCATCGTCTCCTTGAAGGCCAGCCGATCCTCGCCGCGCTCGATCGCGTCCGCCTGCACGCCGATGATCTGCACGCCGTACTTCTCCAGCACGCCGGCCTTGTGCAGTTCCGACGACAGGTTCAAGCCCGTCTGCCCGCCGAGGTTCGGCAGCAGCGCATCCGGCCGTTCCTGCTCGATGATCTGCGTCATCCGCTCCAGGTTGAGCGGTTCGATGTAAGTCACATCCGCCATGCCCGGGTCGGTCATGATCGTCGCCGGATTCGAGTTCACCAGCACGATCTTGTAGCCCAGATTCCGCAGCGCCTTGCACGCCTGCGTGCCCGAATAATCGAACTCGCACGCCTGTCCGATCACGATCGGACCCGAACCAATGATCATCACCTTGCGAATATCATCACGACGCGGCATGGGATCACCTCCATTTGCAAACCTGCGGCCATATCCGGATTCCTTATTTCAAGTCTGCGCCACCGGCCGCTCAGACCCAGCCGCGGAGGCGTACGGCCTCGGCGACGCGGGCGACGGCGACCAGCAGCGCGGCGAAGCGCAGCGGCACGTTCCGGCTTTGCACGACGCCACGGACTTCCTGCCACGCCGCGCTGACCTTGGCATCGAGCCGCCGGTTAACCTCGTCGCGCGACCAGTAGTAGTTGCCGCGGCCCTGCGCCTGTTCGAAGTAGCTTACGATACTTCCACCCGCGCTGGCCAGAAAATCCGGAATCACATGGACGCCCCTGACGCTCAGAATCGTATCGGCCTCCGGCGTGGTGGCGCCGGTGGCCAGTTCGCAAATGATGCGGGCCCTGATCTGCTCGGCATTGATGCTGGTGATGACGCCTTCGAGCGCGGCGGGATAGAGGATGTCCACATTGAGTTCGAGCAAGTCCTCGTTGCCGATCGGCGTGGCGCCGGGAAAACCGGCCACCTTGCCGTGGCGGCGCTTGTAATCCACGAGGGCCTGCGGAGCGAGCCCCGCGCTGCTGACCACGCCGCCGCTGGAATCGGAGACAGCGATCAGCTTGCCGCCGCCCAGAATCTCCGGATGCAGCAGCGCCGTGTGCTGGCCGGCCTGGCCAAAGCCCTGAATGGCATAGGCGCACGCCGCCCCGTCGAGGCTGAGCGCCTGACACGCCTCACGCACCGCCAGCACGCCACCACGCGCCAGGGCATCGCTGTAGCCCTGCGTGCCGCCCAGCACGAGGGGCTTGCCGGTGATGCCCGCCGGATGCGCGCGGCCGGCGAGCGTCTCGAACTCGTCCATCATCCACGCCATGATCTGCGGCGTGGTGTAGAGGTCGGGCGTGACGACGTCACGGTGGCCGTCCAGTTCCAGCGCGATGGCGCGCATCCACCCGCGGACGGCGCGCTCTTTTTCCGACTCGGAAAGTTTCTTCGAGTCGGAGATCAGGCCGCCGCTCGCGCCGCCGAGCGGCAGATCCATCAGCGCCGCGCGCCACGTGTTCCAGGCCGCCCGGACGCGGCCGCCCTGCAGGCTTTCGTCGCGATGCCAGCGGAAGCCGCCGCTGCACGGACCACGCGCGTCGTTGTGCTGGATCCGGTAACCCTGGAAAATCTGCGTCCGGCCATCATCCATGCGCACGGGCACCGTAAAAATATATTCCCGCATGGGCTGGCGCAGAAATTCCGCAAGTTCGGCCTCCAGGCCCAGGAAAGCAACGGCTTCCTCGAACTGCGTCCACGCCACATCCAAAGGGTTGTTGCCGCTCATGGTCGTCGTTCCTCGTTTGGGCTTGCGCCCCTGCGCGTGCCGGTCACATAGACAAGCGCCCGCTGTCGGCGGCTGTCGGCGTGCAGTTCGATCGCCGTCGCGCCGCCGAAGGCGCGCGCGTCGAGCAGGCGCACCACGCCGGCCCAGCGCGCCGCGTCGGGCAGCACTTCGGTCAGCCGGTTGGGCGCGTCCATCAGCCGTTCGCGGGCGAGGGAATTATGCGGGTGGCCGGGGAAAATGGCAAGATAAAGCATGTTGGTGGCGACCAGTTCATTGAACAGGTGGATGCCGCGCGAGACCTCCGGCGTCAGGCCGGAGTGCATCTCCACAATTTCCGCGAGCGCCACCGCGCGGTTGATTTCCGCAAAGGTCGTGGGCAGGCCCAGTTCCGGGCTGGTTGTGCACCAGCGCCCCGGGCCGAACAGCGCCCACCGGCCGGCCGGCAGGCTGCGGGTCAGCCGGCCCAACATCCGCGCGACCTCATAGCGGGCGCTGTGGGGCAGTTGGGCATAGAGCTCCCGCGCCAC
>JAPLSZ010000173.1 GCA_026398385.1 Kiritimatiellota bacterium
CGCTGACCCCGCGTTCGATCGAGCGGATGATGAAGAAATATGCGCTGCTGGCCGGCCTGCCCGCGAAGCTCTCGCCGCATGCGCTGCGGCACAGCTTTGCCACGCATCTGCTGGACGCCGGCGCGGATCTGCGCAGTGTCCAGGAGCTGCTGGGCCACGCCAGCCTGTCCACCACGCAAATCTACACGCACGTCACCGTCGAGCGCCTGAAGCAGGTCTATGATCAAGCCCATCCCCGGGCGTGAGGCTGGCTGTGCAAAGTGCAAAGCGGAAAGTGAATGGTGGAGAGGGCGAAGCAGACGGGGTCGGATTGTTCAATGAGGAAAGCAGGAAAAGAAAGACATCCCCGCCGTTCCTGCTTTCCTCATGCACCTTGCTTCAATTGCTTGCGCGGGGCTGGAAGCCCGGCCCACATAAGGCCGCACAGACATGCCACCGTCCTTCGTGTTCTTCGTGCCCTTCGTGGTAAAAACTACGGTTCCTCTGTTTAATCCTAATCGTAATCCTAATCTTAATCGTAATCTCTTTTTGAACGGGCGCAGGAAAAAATGCTCGACATGGCGGACGTCTTCAAGGAAGGTTTCCACGTCCGTTGCGCGCGGCCGACGATGAACGGCCAGGGACACGGCACGCAGCACAAGGGACGGCTATGCTCTGGTTTTTTTATAATATTCTTTTCGTGTTCGGCTTTCTGGTCATGCTGCCGCGCTTCCTCTGGCGCATGGCGCGCCGCGGCGGCTATGCGCGGAACTTCCTGCAGCGGTTCGGCCGCTACGCGCCGGAAGTCCGCGCGCAACTGGCCGAAGGCGGCCGGGTCTGGATCCACGCCGTCAGCGTCGGCGAGGTGGGGGTGGGCCTGCGGCTCATCGCGGAACTGCGCCGCGGCCGGCCGGACCTGCGTTTCGTCCTGAGCACCACCACCTCCACCGGGCATGCCGTGGCGCTCAAGCAGCTCGCCGCGGGCGACGCGCTGATCTACTTTCCGCTGGATTTTCCGCCGATCACCCGCCGCGTGCTGAACCTGATCAAGCCGCGCGCGCTACTGCTGATCGAAAACGAGCTCTGGCCCAACCTCGTCCGGGGCGCCCGCCGGCGTGGCATCCCGGTGGCGATGATCAACGGCCGCATCTCGCCGCATTCCTACCGGGGCTGCCGGCTATTGAAGCCCCTGACCCGCCGCCTGCTGGCTGGCGTGAATCTGTTCTGCGCGCAAGGCGCGGCGGACGCGCGGCGGCTGCTCGAACTCGGCGCACCGTCCGAGCGCGTGCAGGTCATGGGCAGCGCCAAGTACGATCTTGTGCCCGCCGGCGACGGCGGCGCGCAGCGGGCGCGCGCCGTGCTGCGCGCCGCCGGATTCGACGCGGCGCGCCTGCTGCTGTTGGGCGGCTCCACCTGGCGCGGCGAGGAAGCCGTCCTGCTGGACACCTACCGGCTGCTCCGGGACCGTTTTCCGGACCTGGCCCTGGCGCTCGTGCCGCGTCATGCCGAGCGCCGCGCCGAGGTGCTCCGGGAAATCGAAACGCGCGGGCTGCAGGCGGTGGTCCGCTCCCGCATGCCGTCGTCAGCGGACGCCGCCGCGGTCCGGCCGGACGTGCTGCTGGTGGATACCACCGGCGAACTGTGCGATTTCTATGCCGTGGCCGAGGTCATCTTTGTCGGCAAAAGTCTGACCCGGCACGGCGGCCAGAATTTCATCGAACCGGCGCAGTGCGGCAAGCCGGTGCTGGCCGGTCCGCACCTGGAGAACTTCGACAGCATCGTCCCGGACTTTCTTGCCGCGCACGCGCTGGTGCAGGTGCGCGATGCCGCCGGCCTGACGGCGGCGATTGGCGAACTGCTGGCCGATCCCGCCGCCCGCCGCGCCCTGGGCGAGCGCGCCGCGGGCGTGGTGCGCGACCAGGCCGGCGCCATCCGCGCCACGGTGGACTGGCTGCTGCCGCTGCTGAAAGTTTGATCAGTGAAGGAGCCCTCGCATGAAAACAGTCAAGCTCGTCGCGGTGGCTCTGGCCGCCGCTGGTTGCATGGGAAATCCGGCGTGGGCCGTGGAGACTGAGCCGTCGTGGAAACAGCCCGCGCCCGCCGCGCTCCAGCGGTGGCAGGATATGCGCTTCGGCATGTTTATTCACTGGGGTCCGGTGAGTCTCACCGGCCATGAAATCGGCTGGTCGCGCGGCAAACAGACGCCCATCGAGGTGTATGACAACCTCTACAAAGAGTTCAACCCCACCAATTTCGATGCGGCGGCCTGGGCGGCCACCGCCAAGACCGCCGGCATGAAGTACATCGTGCTGACCACCAAGCACCACGACGGCTTCTGCCTCTGGGATACGAAGCAGACCGATTACAACATCATGAACTCGCCCTTTCATCGCGACGTGGTCAAGGAGTTGGCGGCCGCCTGCAAGCAGCAGGGGCTTGCCCTCGGCACCTACTATTCCGTGTGCGACTGGCATCATCCGGATTTTCCGCTGACCAGCCCGGGCGGCCAAAAGAAGCGCGAGAAGTCGGACCTCGACGCCTACAACCGCTATCTGCTGGCGCAGATCAAGGAACTTATCGTCAATTACGGGCCGCTGCTCACGATCTGGAACGACGTGCCGCAGCAGTTCAAGGGTCGCGGCAATAACACCATCAAGATGGTCCGCGAACTCCAGCCTGACATCCTGGTCAACGACCGCACCGGCGACGGCGGCGACTATGGCACGCCGGAGCAGCATGTCGGCGGGTTCAACATGGCGCGGCCGTGGGAGACCTGCATGACCATCTGCCAGCAGTGGGCCTGGAAGCCCGGCGATCAGATGAAGTCGCTGCCGGAATGCCTGCACGCGTTGTTGTGCACGGTCGGGGGCAATGGCAATCTGCTGTTCAACGTCGGCCCCATGCCCGACGGTCGCATCGAGCCGCGCCAGGTCGAACGTCTCAAGGAAATGGGCGCGTGGCTGGAAAAATACGGCGCGTCCGTTTACGGCACGCGCGGCGGTCCGTTCAAACCCGCCCCGCACCTTGTGTCCACCCGCAAAGATCGCACCATTTTCCTCCACATCCTCGGCTGGTCCGCGGACGCGCTCATGCTGCCGCCCCTCCCGGCCAGGATCGTCAAGAGTCGCGTGCTCACCGGCGGAGAGGCCACGGTCAAGCAGACCGAGGCCGGCGTGGAAGTTTCCGTTCCCGCCGCCAACCGTCAGCCGATGGACACGATCGTGGCCTTGGAACTCGACCAGCCGGCGCTGGACCTCGCACCGCTCAGCCTGCCTGCGCCGGCCAAGCGCTGACGATTGGCTGCAGACTGCAGCAAGATGGATCCATGAGTGAAAAGTCACGCGACGGTGCAAAGGGCGCGGAGGCTGGCCTGCGCCTTTGTTTTCAACGCGAACGGAAGTTCAGCAAGGGAGCGCGGGCTTCCAGCCCGCCTAACGCGACATCTTGCCGCGTTGCCCGCAGAACAAGCCAGCTTTTTTCGAGTTAGTTGGCGCGGGTCTTGGTGTAGTACCACCTGACCTGCGCGGGGCTGCTATCCTCGTCCACGTTCTCCGCCGACACCGCCTTTTCGCCGGCGGCGGGCGGCAGGACCTCTTTGAGCTTCCACTGGTTGTCCCGCCGGCCGAAAGTCCAGAACTCGACGAAGGGCGCGACGTACTCGTTTTGCGTCACCACGGCGGCATCGGCGCGGCGGGCGATTTGCTGGGCGTGGGCGCTGATGCGCGCGGTGAATTCGTCCTTCGTGTTGTCGGCAAAATTGCGCACGAGGATCAATTCCACCTTGCGCACGCAGAGGTTGCGGTATTCGACCGCCAGCCCGCGCTGCCGTTGAGCGGCGAGCTGCTGCGTCAGATGTTCGGCGGCGTCCGGGAACAGCCCATCCAGGACGCCCGCGGCATCGCCGGATTCCTCGGCCAGCTTGACGGCGGTAAAGACCTGGCGTGAGCGCTCCTCCATCGCCTGCCGGTTCCAGAGCTTATCGGTCTGGGCCAGGAAGTTCAGCATCCGCTCGATCTGCGTTGCTTTGGTCTCCGTCGCTTGATCGAGCCACGGACCAGCCGGCCCGGCGGCGTCCGCCGTGCCGCCATAAATCTGGCGGAGCTGCGTATCGGTGAATTGCTCGACGAAATTTTCCTGCTGGAGCGCATCCGACTCGCGCGACTGCTCGATCTCGCGCAGCAACCACGCGTCACCCTGCCGTTGGAAGGTCCAGAACTCCTGGAACTCGGCCGCCGCCTCGTCGCCGCGCAGAAATTTCTGCGTACGGTCGTCCAAATAGTAATCCTTGGCCCGGGCGGTGATCAGCGCGGTGAACTCGCGTTGATCGGGTTTGTGGGTGTAGCGGACATTGACGAGGTCCATGCGCGCAATGCTTAAATGGTCAATCATGTTGATCTCGTGGTTGCGCTGCAGGCTGGCGAGCTGCTGGCCGTGGTTCAGGTAGAGGTCGCGCATCATCAGCGGCTGCATCGGCCCATAGGCGCGCGCCTGCCAGCATTCCTGCAGCTTGAGGAATGTGCCGCGCGCCACCTGCTCCAGCCGTGCCGGTTGCAGGGCCTCGTCCTGCCGCGCCAGGAATTCCAGCAGCTTCAGGGTCTGGCCGGCCTTCGCCGCCACGCGACCGGGCGCATATACGAAATCGAGATTCTCATCCTTCTGCTGCTTCTGATACCGGGCGATCGAAAAGAAGACGACCATGAACAAACCCATGAAAATCAAAATAGGCACGGGGTTGTCATTGCCGCTGCCGCCGCCGGAACGGCGGCCCCCGCGCGAACTGCTGCTGTGGCCGCCGCCACCGCCGCCCTTATTGTGCGCCACAAAGCCATCGGCGATGAACGTATGCGGAGCGTCCACTTCCAGGTTGAAGACCACCGACAGGTCGGGCGCGCTTCCCTTCGCGCTGACCCTGGCAGGCCCTAAGCAGCCGGAGTGGAAAAACGCCAGCTCGTCGCCCAGGCGCACTGCGGCGGCGCTCCGAAAACCGCCGGCGAAAAGGCGCAAGGGATGTTCGGCGGTGGTGCGCAGTTCACCGCGGGCGGTGTGCAGCGTGAGCAGCCGGTCGGTTTGCCGATAGAGCCGGCGGACGTTCGCCGTCACGCCCACGCCCGCCGCGTCCACGCCGAGCACGGCGTCGCCGGGCGCCAGTTGTTCAATCGGCGTGGCGCCGGCCGGCGTGGCAATGCGCGTGCCCGCGGGGAAGCAGCCGCCGCCCTTGTTATGCACGGCGAAAGCGTTCGCGAAGAACGTATGCGGCGCGTCGGTGCGGAGGTTGTATACGCGCACCGGTGCGCGGACGCGCACGAGGCTGATGATGTGCTGCGGCTGCAAGCCCGCGCCGTCGCACAGGAAAACCTCGTCGCCGCTCCGCAGCGCCGCGACGGTCTTGAAGCGGCCTGCGCCGACGCAGAACGGATGCTCCGGTGTCACGCGAACGCTCGCCAGCGCGGTCTTCAGCTCGACGAACTCATCCACATCGCGCGTGATGATCTCGGCGACGGTGGCAAGCACCAGGCGATTAGCGGAGTCGAACGCCCGGACATGGTCGCCGGGTTGCACGGCGCTCAGTTTCCGCCGCGAGCCGTCAGCCAGCAGGATGTCCGTATCGGGCAGAAAGCAGCCCTTGTTGTGGACCAGCACGCCGTGGGCGAAGAACACGCCGCCCTCGGCCACGAGCAGGTTGTAAGCCGGACGCGTGGCGGCCAGACGGCGTACGGAGGATAAACTCGAATTTCGAATTTCGAATCTCGAAACAAATTCAAATGGCAACAAATCCGAAAGAATACCCCTGGCCTCGTTTGGAGTTTTGATATTCTGATTTGTTTCGGTTTTCGGATTTCGATATTCGGATTTGCCGATGGTCTGAACTGTTGTTGATTTGTTTATCACCCCCGCGGCCAGGAAGCATCCCTCTGCCGTGGCCACGGGATGCTCCGGCGTCAGCCGCAGCGTGCGACCGCCGGAAGTGAGTTCGATGAATTCATCCGGCTGCACCATGAAAACATCTGCGACCGTCGTTAACATCCGCCGGCCGTCGCGGAGGCCGACCACGGCGTCGCCGCGCTGCAACTGCTCGATGGGCACTTCGCCGGCCGGCGTCAGGATGCCGGTGCCGGCCTCCAGGCAGCCGCCGCCGCCGCGGGCCTGAACCTGCGACGCGCCGGCGAGCGCGCCCGCCGCAATCATCATGGCCAATAATCTTCGCATGGTTCTTCCCAAGCGTAGCTTGGTTACTCGTTTCGCGTTGCGCGAAACGAGTTCAGTGCAGCGCCGCGATGAGGCCGCCCAGCACGGCGGCGGCGACGATGATGCTCACGCCCAGGATGCTCGCGCCGACCACGCGGCCGAAGTATTCGCCGACGGCCGCGTTGC
>JAPLSZ010000132.1 GCA_026398385.1 Kiritimatiellota bacterium
ACGAAGTCGTGGACGGTGAGATGCTGCATGCAGTCGCCGAACGCGCCCACGCCGGGCAGGATCCGCGCTTGGCAGCCGTCCAACTCCGCTGGCCGGGTGACAATACACGCCGCCACATCGAGAAAGCGGCAGGCGTTCTGCACGCTGCCCAGATTCCCCATGCCATAATCCACAATGCCGATCATCGTCCGCCTCGCTCCACGCCCTGTCCGGTGCCAGCCGGGCACGCAGTATAACCCCGGTGCCCGGATTGCCAAGCCCGGCGTTAGACTGGCCCCGCCGCCGGGCGCCTCTCCGATGCTGGATATGTCTCCCAGCGACCTTTCCCGTCCACGATGTGGGTGTCGGGATGGAGGCGAAATTCAGGCTCCGGCCACGTAAGGTGGCCGGGAGCCAAAGATCGCAGATACGCCCTCAGCCGCCGTAGGCGCGATATTTCTTTGGAGGGCGACGGGCCTCCGTCGCCGCAATCCGGCGGTCGAGCCGACCGCCCTCCACTTCCGTCCAGCGCGTCCCCGCGATGGTCACTATCCTGTTGCAGACGCCCCGGTGATCACATAGTATCAATCATGAAGTTGATCATCATCCCTGCTGTATCAGGAGGAGGTACATTATGCGCGCAGGTGTTTTGCTGGCCGCCCTGTTGATTGCATCGCAAGCATTCGCGCAGTCCCCAACGAAGCCGGAACTGCAACTGGCCGTTGACCTCACGGATGGTTCACACCTGATCGGGACGTCCAGCGTTCGATCTTTACAGGTGCAGACCGAGTACACGACGCTTGATCTCCCGTTGAACAAGACTGACAGTCTGACGAAAGAAGCCAAAGCTCCGACGGTCGTGCTGGTGCTCCAGAATGGGGACAAACTCACCGGAATGTTGCTGATTAAGTCCATTGATTTGAGTGGCACGTTCGGGAAAGTGTCCATTCTGATCGAACACATCGTGAAAATGACGGTTGCCGAGAACTCCGCCACCCGCGCTAAGTTTGACGTGGCGGAGGATTTTTCCATAAAGGACAATCCCGCCGGGCCGTGGAGTTACGGCTGGATAGAGAAGCCCGACGGATCGTTTCATCTGTTTACCAACACCCACATCTCCAGCGCTTGTCCGGACTTGCGCGGTTGGAAACAGAACGAGTCCTTCGGTGTGATCATCAACACCAGTGAAGAAATTATTCATGCTTCCGGCTCGACTTTCCGTCCCAAGCAAGTGGCTGTTCATCCGGGATCATCGGGGGGATGCGCCATCGTTCGTTGGACGGCGATGCGGGCGGGAACGGTCAAGCTCGCTGGGGCGTTCACTGGGTTGAGTGGCCTCGAGGGGACATCGCTAACCACGACCGATGTGCATGTGCTCCACCAAGGAGAGGAAGTGTTCGCATCCGATCTGAATCTGCACGGCAAGGGTAATGAAAGCCCTTTCGATGTCAGGGTGGCCGTCCAACCGGGTGACACGATTGATTTTTCCGTCGGTTACGGCAACGGGTCACACAACTGCGATACCACCGGCTTGGAGGTCGTGGTTGAATATACGCCATGAGCGGCCGTAATCCATGCAAAGCGCCTGAAAATCGCCGCGCGGGATCTTTCTTTTTCTGAAAATCGGTGTCTATCTGTGAAAATCTGTGGAAGAAATTCCGGCTGCTTTGGTTGCTCGCCTTCCGTTCCGATTTCGCGTTAATTCGCGTTTTTCGCGGGCCATTCCTCCGCCCGCTCATCCGCTGGCGCCTTAAATCTGTGTAAATCCCATAAATCTGTGGATAAAATTCCGTTTCTTCCGCGGCCGGGCCATCATGAAGTGGCGGTACCGGGCGCTGAGCCGAGGCCGGGTGTCCGCCGCCGGTCGCGCAGGTTATGCGCCAGCGCATACAGGCTGGGCAGTACCAGCAGCGTGAGCAGGGTGGAGGTGATCAGCCCGCCCATGACCACGACGGCCAGGGGTTTCTGAATATCCGCGCCGGAGCCGGTGGCGTACAGCATCGGCAGATGCCCGATGAAGCTGGTCAGCGCCGTCATGAGCAGCGGCCGGAACCGAAGCGCGCAGCCGGTGCGGATGGTTTCGGGCACCGACAGCCCGCGCTCGCGGAGCTGCCGGAAGAACGCGACCAGCACCACGCCGTTCTGCACGGCAATGCCCAGCAACACAATAAACGCCACGGCGGCCGACACGGACAGCGGCAGGCGGAAGGCCACCACGGCGAAAATGCCGCCCATCAGGGCGAAGGGCAGGTTGAGCAGCACCAGCAGGGAGTTGCCCACGGAACCCAGCGCCATGAACAGCAGGATCAGAATCAGCAGCAGCGCCACCGGCACCACGATGGCCAGTTGCCGCATGGCCCGCTGCTGGTTTTCGAACTGTCCGCCGTATTCCACAAAATAGCCCGGCGGCAACTCGCGCGTGATGGGCACGATACGCGCCTGAACCTCCCGGACAAAGCCGCCGAGGTCGCGGCCGCGCACGTTGGCCTCCACCACCACGCGCCGCATGCCGTTCTCGCGGCTGATTTGGGCTGGCGCCTCGATAAGCTGGAAGGCGGCCAATTGCGCGAGAGGCACCCGCGCGCCGCCGGGCGCCGAAACCATCAAGCGCTCTATGGCCGCCAGGTCGGCCCGCGCCGCCGGCTGGAAGCGGGCCACCACGGCGAAGCGCTGTTGGCCTTCGACCAGCATGGTGACTGTTTTCCCGGCCAGGGCGGTTTCGAGCGTGTCGTTGAGATCGGCCATGCGGATGCCGTGCCGGGCCGCCGCCTCGCGGTCAATCACCACGTCGAGCTGGGCCATGCCGGACACCTGTTCGGTTTTGATGTCCTGTGCGCCGCGCACGTCGCGCATGGCGGCCCCCACGCGATCAGCCGCGCGTTTCAGCAACTCCAGGTCAGGGCCGAAGACCTTGACGGCCAGGTCGCTCTTGACGCCGGAGATCAGTTCGTTCACGCGCAGGGCGATGGGCTGCGAGAAGGACATCCGCAGCCCCGGGATGACCACAAGGTCCTGTTGCATGGCCTGCACCAGAGCGGCTTTGCTGCGGCCGCCCGGCCAGACCTTGCGGGGCTTGAGCATGATGCACACGTCCGTCTGTTCCGGGCCCATGGGATCCTCGGAGATTTCGGCGCGGCCGGTTTTGCTGACCACCGTTTCCACCTCGGCGAATTTGAGCAGCCGCTTTTCCATGAAATCGGCTACATGCACGGAGCCTTCCAACGCCGCATTGGGCAAGCGCACGACGTTGATGGCGATGGCGCCCTCGTCCAGCGGCGGCATGAATTCCGTACCGATCAGCGGCACGAGCGCCACGGCGGCCAGCAACCCCGCGGCGGAAAGCCCCAGGGTGACACCCGGCCGGCGCACGGCCCGCTCCAGCAGGCGCAGGTACCCCTGATGGAAGCGGCGGATGAAGCCGAATTCACGTTCGGGTCGCTGCCGGAAGGCGCAAGCCGCCAGGACGGGCATCACCGTGAGCGCCACCGCCAGCGAGACCAGCAGGGCGATCAGCATCGTGAGCGCCAGCGGCCCGAACATCTTGCCCTCCACGCCCTGGAGCGTGAACAACGGCACCAGGATGATGACGATGATCAGGACCGAGAAAGCCACGGGCCGGGCCACTTCGAGCACCGCCTTGGTGACGATATCGAGCGGATTGGCATTGCGGTGCTCGGCAAAATGGCGACGGATATTTTCCACCACCACAATGGAGGCGTCCACCACCATGCCGACCGAAAACGCCAGTCCGCCCAGGCTCATCAGGTTGGACGTGATGCCGGCCCAGCCCATGACGATGAAGCTGATCAGGAAGGTCAGCGGCAGCGAGAGCAGCACGATGAGCGCGGTGCGGAATTCGGCGACGAACAGGAACAGGATCAGGATGACGTAGATGGCGCCATCCCGCAGGGCGTTGACGACGGTCTGGATGCAGGCCTCGATCAGGGAGGTCCGGTCGTAAAAGACGTTGATGCGCACGCCGGCCGGCAGGGTGGGGCGGATGCGCTCGACGGCGGTTTTGACGCGCGCGACCACGTCCTTGGAGTTTTCGCCCTTGAGCATGATGATCATGCCGGCGACCACTTCGCCGCGGCCGTCGCGGGAGACGGCGCCCTGCCGGGTCTCCGCGCCGATGACCACCTCCGCCACATCGCGCACATACACCGGCACGCCATCCTGGGCTTTGATGACGATGCGCTCGATGTCGGGGATATCCTTGAGCAGCCCCACGCCGCGCAGATAAACCTGCTCCCAGCCGCGGACGATCACGCCGCCCCCCGCGTTGGCGTTGCTGCGTTCAATGGCCTCGGTCACCTCGGCGACGGTCAGCCGGTACTTGAGCAGGAGCTCCGGCTTGAGCAGGATCTGGTACTGCTTGACCTGGCCGCCGAAGCTGTTGACTTCGTTCACCCCCGGCAGCGGCTTGAGCAACGGCGCCACCAGCCAGTCCTGGAGGGTCCGCAGTTCCATGGCGCTGTGCCGGTCGCTTTCCAGCGTATACTGGAAGATCTCGCCGAGGCCGGTGCTGGTGGGCCCCATCTCGGGTTCCACCCCCGCCGGCAGCTTATCCCGCGTCATCCCCAGCCGTTCAAAAACAACCTGGCGGGTCCAGTAGGTGTCGACGCCGTCCTCAAATATGATCACCACCTGCGATAGTTCGGCCCGCGAGATGGAACGCACCTGCTGGACCTTGGGGAGCCCGCGCATGACCTGCTCGATGGGAAAGCTTACGCGCTGCTCTACATCCACCGCCGCCAGGCCGGGCGCCTTGGTGAGGATCATCACCTGCACGTTCGTGACATCGGGGAAGGCGTCAATCGGCAGACGCCGCCAGGCGGCCAGCCCGCCCAGCGCCAGTCCGGCCGTGGCCAGCAGGACGAGCATCCGTTGCTGCAACAGGCCTTGAATAAATCGCTTGAACATAAGCGGGCTCCCTTCAGTCGGCGCAACCAGCGCCCATCTTGGCGCGCAGTACGTCCGATTTCAGCAGAAACGCACCTTCCGTCACGATCGTTTGGCCCGGCTCCAGCCCGGTCAGGATTTCGATGCCGTCAACAAACTCACGGCCTTTAGTCACAGGCTGCCGCCGGTAGAAGTCGCCCTGCAGGTGGGTGAACACGAAGTCCGCCCCTTCGTCCGAGAGCAGCGCCAGTTTGGGAATCTTCAGAACCTCAGCGCTCGTGGTGTCCAGGAGGCGGGCCTCGCAGAACATGCCGGGCCGCAGCCGCCGGTCCGGATTGGCGATGGCCACCCGCATTTTGACCGTCCGCGTGGCTTCGTCCATGACCGCGCTGGCGTGGTCCAGCACGCCGCTGAACGTCTGTCCGGGAAAAGCACGGACAGTGACCTCCGCCGGCAGGCGCTCCTGCTCCATCCGCTTCAGCAGCGGCGCCAGATCGCGTTCGGACACATTGCCCCAGACCCAGACGGTATCCAGATTGGCCAGCAGCAGGACGTCGCGTCCGGGCTCCACCCATTCGCCGCTGACGGCATGTTTCTCCACGATCGTGCCGCTCAGCGGTGCGCGAACCGACAACGTGCCGCGCATGGGGGCGGCCGGGTCGCCCGCGAGTACGGCACGATCCTTGTCCGCCAGGCCCAGCACCTGCAACTTCTGTTCCGCGGCTTTCAGCGCGGCCTGGTATTCCTCCAGCTTCATCCGCGCATCAATCATTTCCAGCTCCGCGCCGATCTTCTGCTCGTACAGATCCTTCTCCCGTTGGAAGTGCTTCTGCGACAGCGCCACCAGGGCCAGATTCTTTTCGTAGTCGCTCAGCGCCTGGCCAAGCTCCACGCTCTCCATCGTGAACAGGAGGTCATCCTGTTTGACCTGCGTCCCCAGATCCACGTGGACCGAGCGGATCATGCCGGGGATGCGCGGCCGGATGTGGACGGCCGTGTTCTCGTTCAGCCGGATCTCCCCGGTCAGGTGGATGACCACCGTCCCCTTGCTTTTCTGCGCCGGGGCCGTGCGTACCAGTCCGTTGGTTGCGCCGGGCGCGCCTTGGAGCAGTTCGGGCGCCACCTTGACCACCCCGACCTCATAGCGGCATTCGTCGCACTGGTGCGTCAGGATCCCGTGACTGCATTTGGCCTGCAGGATTTCCTGCGGCGTCATTGTTTCCGGCTTGGGATCTTCCTTCGCTTCGGCCCCGGCTGTGGCCGGCGCGCCGTCCGGCGCGGCCGGGCCGGCCGCGTGGGGTTTGCACCCCGTCCAACCCAGGGCTGCCATCGTCAGGACCAACCCGCCGAGTGTGTTCTTGGTATATTTGTTCATCGTCTTGCCTTTCCTTGTCTAAAACGCCGGCGTCTTCCCTTCGCATTGCTGTCCGCCGGGATCTTGTATTCCTGAAAAGATTTCTTACCACGGATCACACGGATAGCACGGAAGCAGGATGGGTTAAGCCAGCCCTTTCAGTTTTTCGTCCGTGTCATCCGTGCGTTCCGTGGTTTTCTTCGCTTTCGCTTGCGGCACCAGCCGCGCTATGCCTTGGCGTTGCAATGCTGCTTCCCCACCGGACGCCACCCCTCTCTCGCCGGGTCGGAGACCCGGCCTACAGGTCTCGCCGGGTCGGAGACCCGGCCTCCAGGGCGGAATTATCGGCGTCGCGTGAATTACTCGCCGTTTCCCGCTTGGCGCGGCTCGCCGGCGAGGCGCTCGAGGTCCGCGCGTCCCTGCTGATAGGATGCCAGCGCCTCCAGATATTCGCTGCGGGCTTCGAAACAGGCGCGCTGCGCATCGAGCACTTCCAGATAGGTGAATTTGCCCAACTGGTAACCTTTCATCATGGCCTCGAATACGGTCTGCGCCCTGGGCAGAATCTCGCCTTTGAGGGCGGCGATTTTCCGTTCCATGGTCACCAGGGCCTGATGCGTTTCGGTCAACCGGGTGGTCGCGCTGATCTCCGCCGCGCGCTGCAGCCGGGCGGCCTTGGCCAACCCGGCCTGCGTTTCCTGGATCCGGCCCTGATTGCGATCAAAGAGCGGCAGGGGCAACGCCACGCTGACCACCAGCGTCTGGCTGTCCGTTTCGCTGAAGTGGCGGACGCCGCCCGCCACGGTCAGGTCAGGGACGCGGCCGGCGGTGGCGAGGTCCAGCGTGGCCCGGCGCTGTTCGATTTCGGCACTCCAGCGCGATAGGTCCGGATTCCGGGGCAGGCGGTCCAGCCATGCCGCCAGGGGTGGGAGCGGGGGCGGCGTCGGCGACGTACCGGCGGCGCGCTCGAAATCAGGCGTGGCTGCGCCCCACAGGGTGGCGAGCTGGCTGCGCGCTCGGACCAGATCCTGCCAGGCCTGATCCAGCAGCAGTTTCCGCTGCGCCAGCAGTATTTCCGCCTTGGTTTCCTCGGTGGGCGCCACCTTGCCGGCGCGCACGCGGGCGGCCACCGCGTTGTGGAAGGCTTCCGCCAGGATCAGAAAATCACCGCCCAACGCGCATTGTTCCTGGCCGTGCAGGACGGTCACAAAGCGACGGGTGGCTTCGGCTTCCCAATCCAGCCGTTGCGCTTCCAGGTCGTAATCCGCCAGGCGCTGATCCTGTGTGGCCGCGCGCTGGCGCTGGGCGCGCTTGCCGCCCAGTTCCAGCGGCTGCGCGATTTGCGCCGTATATTCGGCGCGGTCGAAGCCGTTAAAATCGCCCTGGCCGCCGAAGTTTTCCGCCTCCAGGGTCAGGCTGGGGTTCGGACGGGCGGCCGCCTGCCGGGCCCGGCCGGCCGCCGCCCGCACGTCCCACTGCGCCGCGGCCCAGGCCGGCTGATGTTCCAGCACCCGCTGCCGGGCCTGCTCCAGTGTCAGTTCCTTTACGGGTGGCAGGCGGCCGGCCATCTCGGGGCCGGGTGCTCCCAGTACGGCGCAGGCCAGCACGCATAAGCCGAACGCAGCCATAGATTGTTGCATGATGATCCTTTCGTGATTTCGCGGGCGGGCAGCGCACGGCTGCAACTTCGGCCCGCTGGTTGACAGCGCTGCGCGGTTTCAAACCGGCAACGCCGAGATAAACGACGACCCGGCGGCCGACGGGGCCGCCGAAGTGGTTAGGCGATCGGGGGGCGGAAAATCGAGCAGACGGTCAAGCGGGAGTACGCAGACATGGATGCGAAGGTGGCATGGCTGGGCGGAGTGACATCGGGCGGCGACAGGTGGGGCGCCGTAGCGATGAAGCAGCCATGGCAGGCGCAAATACACAGGTCGGGATGCTGGCTTTCACCGCATCCGTCGCACCCGTCACCTTGCAGGCCCACCAGCGGCAACACCGCCGCAACCATGATGCCGATCATGGCCAGCTTGATGATCCAGGAGTTTGCCGTGTGCGTCATCGGTCGCGAAAGATACAGGCGCCAACCTTGTCTGTCAAGCGTGCCCGGCAGGGGGGAAAGCGTCCATCATTCTCCAGCCCTTTTTCTTCCGTAAAAAGCTGTTCCGCCTGCCGCTGGATTATTCTTTCTTTTCCGTGTCAATCCGTGTTCATCCGTGGCTAACATTCTTTGCTTTCATCCGGAGAACTTTCAGGTTGATCCGTGGCAAGATTCTGCCGGTCCGTCCTCATCCGCCGACATGAAATCTGTGTAAATCCCATAAATCTGTGGATAAAGCTTTCGGATTTTCTTCCACAGATTTTCACCGATTGGCGCAGATTTTCAGAAAGCATAAAGCTTCGTGGCACAGGGCGCTTTTGCCATCCGCCGGCGGGGTGCTTATTCTATGGCCGGCACTATTCATTTGTGCCGCGGCGGAGTTTGACGGTATAGTGAAGCCCGTTTTTGGAGTGCGGGTTGGGTTTTATGAAATGCACCATAATAAACTTCTTGCTTGTGCTGGCGGCGGCGGGCGCGGAATCCGTCCCGGGCGGGGCGCGGTCCAAGCCCGCCTCCGCTCCGCAGATGATCTTGGAGTTGACCGACGGCTCGCGGCTCGTCGGCGCGCCGGCGCTTGATCATGTCGAGTTGCAGTCGGATACCATCAAGGTGGATTTGAAACTGGATTTGGTTCAAGCCATCGAGTTCGACCAGGAGCACCAGCAGGCCCAAGTCAAGTTGAGCAATGGCGACCGGCTCAGCGGTCAACTATCGCCGGCAAACGTCGAGTTGAAAACCGCTTTCGGCAAGGTCACCGTCCCCTTGACCCTGGTACGGCGTATAGCCCTCCGCAACGGAGCAGGCGTGGTCTTGGACGGCTTGATTATGCACTACGCGTTTGAACGCTTGGTGGATGGCGAGGTGCCCGACGAGACGGGCAACAACCCGCCGGCCAAGCTCCATGGCTGCAAAATCGCGCCCGCTGGCCAGAAAGGCAGCGGATTGCTATTTGGCGAGGAGGGTGGGTATGCAGCCTTCCCGGACAAGAACATGCCGGTCGGCAATGCGCCACGCACCATGGCCATATGGATCAAGACCGCCCAAGGGGCGCACCCGCAAACACCCTTCGTTTATGGTCAATCAACCAGGGACGGTGAGCTGGCCCTGCTGATTTATGAAAACGACAGCGCAGTGACCCTGGCGGAACATGGCAACCGTTATCCGGAAGGGAGGGGTCATGCCGCGGTGACCGACGGCAAATGGCATCACGTGGTGGTGGTGTATGACGGTAAGCAGGCGTTGCTGGGGTATGTGGATGGCGAGCAGGACAGTGCCGCTGCACGGACTTTCACCACGGCGCTTTCCGGAACGGCCTACTTGTCACAGCCCGGCACTGATTACTGCTTTACGGGGGCGCTCGACGAATTCATGGTGTTCAGCAAGGCGTTGACCGCGGAGGAAGTTAAGAGCCTTTATTTAATGCAAAAATAATCCGTTAAAGCGCAAGCACTTAATCCGCTCCCACCGTCATGACGAACCCGCTCCAAGCCGATCTCGATCATATTCTGGCCCAGACGGAAGGCTTATGGGAAGAATTGCGCGGCAGTCGGCTGTTTATCACCGGCGGGACGGGCTTCTTCGGGTGCTGGCTGCTGGAAAGCTTCGCATGGGCGAATGACAAGTTGGGACTGAACGCGTCGGCGCTTGTGCTTACGCGGGATCCGGAAGCCTTCCGGAAGAAGGCTCCGCACCTGTTTGCCAATCCCGGTATTCGGTTCCTGGCGGGTGACGTGAGTACGTTTGATTTTCCGACGGGGGAATTCGCGTGTGTCATCCATGCCGCCACCGAAGCCAATGTGCAACGGTGTGCGGAACAGCCTTTGTTGGTCTTTAACACTATTGTGGAAGGCACCCGGCGCACGCTGGACTTTGCCGTACAGGCGGGTGTGAAAAAGCTTCTGCTGACCAGTTCCGGCGCCGTGTACGGTCCGCAACCGCCGGGCATGACGCACATCCCCGAGACCTATACCGGCGGTCCTGATCCGCTGAATCCCCAGTGGGCCTATGGCGAGGGGAAGCGCGCCGCCGAGATGCTGTGCGCCCTCTATGCCCGACAGCACGGCTTGGAACCCAAGATTGCCCGGTGCTTTGCCTTCGTCGGGCCCTACCTGCCGCGCGACGCCCATTTTGCCATTGGCAACTTCATCCGCGACGCCCTGCGCGGCGGACTGATCCAGGTCAAGGGGGACGGCACGCCCTGGCGGTCCTACCTCTATGCGGCCGACCTGGCCATCTGGTTGTGGACGATATTATTCCGCGGAACGTCCGGCCTGCCATACAATGTGGGTTCGGAGGAGGCCTGGCCAATCGCCCAATGGGCCGAACTCGTGGCCCAGGGCTTTACTCCTTGCCCTGCAATCAGTATTGCAAAAAAAGCAATTGCCGGCAGCCCGTCGGAGCGTTATGTTCCCAGCATCGCCAGAGCAGGCGTTGATTTGGGCTTGCGGCCAACGGTGGATTTGAAAACGGCTATAGAAAAGACTATAATGTTCGAGCAAAAGCGGCGCGTTTGATCAAACGGGAGCACATATGAAAGAAATTAAAATCGGCGGCATTCCGGTGGGCGACGGCCACCCCTGCTTTGTCATCGCCGAAATTGGCATCAATCACAACGGCGACATTGAACTGGCCAAGAAACTGATTGATGTGGCGGAGGCGGCCGGATGTAATGCGGTCAAGTTCCAAAAACGGACGGTGGACGTGGTCTATTCCCCGGAGGAGTTGGCCAAACCCCGCGAAAGTCCGTTCGGAATGACGAATGGCGACCTGAAGTTCGGCCTCGAATTTGAACGCGAGCAGTACGAGGAGATCGCCCGCTACTGTAAAGAGCAGCAGATCCTCTGGCTCGCTTCCTGCTGGGACGAACAGTCGGTGGACTTCATTGATCGGTTTGCCGTGCCTTGCTACAAAATCGCGTCGGCCAGCCTTACGGACGACGCTCTGCTGCGCTACACCCGGAACAAGGCCGGGGCCCGGCCGATCCTGCTGTCCACCGGGATGAGCACGATCGAGCAGATTGACCATGCGGTGGAAGTGCTGGGGTGCGACAATCTGCTGGTGCTGCATTCCTGCAGCACCTATCCAGCCTACTATGAGGAACTCAACCTACGCGTCATCCCTTTGTTGCGCGTACGCTATAACGTCCCGATCGGGTATTCCGGCCATGAAACCGGCCTCGCCTCGTCGGTGGCCGCGGTCGCGCTCGGGGCCTGCGTCGTCGAGCGCCACATCACCCTCGACCGCTCGATGTGGGGCAGCGATCATGCGGCGTCACTGGAGCCGTCTGGGATCACGCGTCTGGTGCGTGACATTCGGCTGGTGGAAACGGCGATGGGCGACGGCATCAAACGGGTGATCGAACGCGAGTACCCGATTCAAAAGAAGTTGCGCCGGAAATGAAATCCCGGCCTAGGCACCGGTCTCGTCGCAAGGGCCGCCGTTCGTCCGAGCGGGTGGGACCGAGGAGTGACGTCGGCGTGGAAACGCGGGCGGCGCGGATCCGTGCCGTCGCTCTCGACGTTGACGGTGTGCTGACCGACGGTGCCTTCTGGTGGGGACCGGATGGATCCGAATGGAAACGATTCTCGTTTCGGGACATCATGGGCATTTCCCGGGCGAGCAAGGCCGGCTTGGTCTTTGCGCTGATCTCCGGTGAGGAGAATGAGTTGGTAACGCGCTACGCCAGAAAGATGAATATCACCAGCGTGTACCAAGGGTGCAAGGACAAGGCTGTCGCCCTGCGGTCGTTTGCCAAAACGCAAGGACTCGATTTGGCTCAGGTCTGTTTCATGGGGGACGACATCAACGATGTGCCGGCCCTCCAGTTGGCGGGCTTGCCCGCGGCACCGGCTGATGCCCATCCGTCCGTCCTTGCGGTTGCCAGGTATATCGCCCGGCAAACGGGCGGCAACGGCGCCGTCCGCGAGCTGGTGGATTTTTTATCGAAGTGAAAGGGTCTCTTTGCCACAAGGAGCATGTCTGGTGGAAGCGAACACTATTCTGAAAGATAGAAAAGCGCTGATTACCGGTGCCTCGGGAGGCTTAGGTGCGGCGATCGCAAAAGAACTGGCTTCTCAGGGATGTCGTCTCTTCCTGACCGGTCGTGATCGCCAGCGTCTTGCTGTCACGGCGAACGCTGTCAAGACAATAGCACCATCCGTTCATGAACACGTTGCCGACTTGGCCAATGTGGCTTCCCTTGAAGCGATGGCCGTACAGGTTTTAGAGACAATCGGGCCGATTGATCTCCTGGTTAACTGTGCGGGGATCTTCCCCGTCCATCCGCTCGAACAATGCACAATGGAAGAATATGACCAATGCCTGGCCGTGAATGTTCGCGCCCCATTTTATCTCATCCGTAAGTTTGCGCCACTGATGGCCAAGCGCGGCTGGGGGCGCATCGTGAACATCGGATCCTCTTCTGCGTATGCGGGCTTTCGAGATACGGCGATTTATTGTGCATCCAAGCACGCCCTCCTCGGTCTTTCTCGTTCGCTCTCTCACGAGCTCAAGGGCCAACGCGTACGGGTTTATTGCCTGTCCCCGGGATCGGTTCAGACCGAGATGGGCAGACACGTGCCAGGGCAGCTTTTCGAGACATTCCTGCGGCCGGACGAGGTGGCGCACTACTTGGCCTTCATCATCGCATTTGACGCCGAACTGATCTCGGAAGAAGTCCGTCTGAACAGGATGGTCGTACAATGAATTACTTGGAAACTATTTTTGGCCTTGCGGGGCGCACCGCGATCGTGACCGGTGCCGCACGCGGGAACGGACGGGCCATGGCTGAGGCCCTCTTGCAGGCCGGGGCTGAAGTCCTTCTAGTCGATCGGTTGGCTGATGTTCTCGATCGAGAAGTCGCTTTGCTGGTCGGCCAAGGTCTGGCCGCTCGAGCGATTGTTTGTGACATAACCTTCGACCTGGACCGCCAACGATTGTTCCGTGAACTGAGCCGCATTGATATTCTGGTGAACAATGCGGGCGTGACTCTACCTCATCCTTGGCTTGATTATCCCGCGGATTCATGGGAAACGACATACCGGGTAAATTTGCTTGCCCCGTTCGAGCTGTGCCGGCTTGCAGCCCGGCGCATGGTCGAGCAAGGGAAAGGGTCGATCATCAATATAACGAGCCTCAATGCAGAATTGGCCTTCCCCGATAACCCGGCCTACATGGCATTCAAAGGAGCGCTGCGCCAGTTGACACGCTCACTGGCGCTTGACCTCGGTGGAAGAGGAGTCCGTGCTAACTGCATTGTTCCTGGGTATATTCGAACTGACATGACGCGTGCGAGTTGGAGCGATTCCACCCGCGAGCAGGCGCGTGCCGCGCGAACTGCTATCGGTCGTTGGGGAATGCCTGGGGATTTGGCCGGGGCCGTGATCTTTTTAGCCAGCGATGCTTCAGCGTTTGTCACTGGCCATGATCTACTCGTCGATGGGGGATGGAGCATCAAGGGTTTGTGAGTGATTCTATGATCAAGCTCTCGGATTACGTTTTGCATCGGGTCGCCCAAGAGGGAGTTCGTCATGTCTTCCTCGTACCAGGAGGCGCGGCGATGCACCTCGATGATTCACTCGCCGGTCAACGAGACGTGAGTTTTGTGGCGAATTTACACGAGCATGCCTCGGCCGTGGGAGCCGAGGCTTATGCGAAACTTACCGGCAATTTAGGCGTGGCGTTAGTTACAGCGGGTCCGGGCTCGACAAATTGTCTTACAGGTTTGACGAGTGCGTGGGTAAACTCGGCTCCGGTGCTTTTCATTTCCGGACAGGTCAAACGGAGTGATCGCAAAGGCGAGCGGCCGTTACGCCAACTTGGTTTGCAGGAAGTAGATATGGTTTCCATTGTGCGGTCTGTTACCAAGTACGCTGTTACTGTGACGGATCCATCCAGCATTCGGCGAAACGTCGACTTGGCGCTGTATCATGCGCGGCACGGGCGCCCCGGGCCGGTTTGGTTGGATATTCCACTCGATGTACAAAGCGCACAAATCGATCCGGAAACGCTCCTCCCGGCGGATGTCTCCCAGTCGACCCCTGCCGCCGCGGACGATGTGGTGCGGGCGGTTGGCAAGGTTATCGAGGAACTGAACCGCGCCGAACGCCCCATCCTATTGCTCGGCGCTGGCATTCGTATCGCTGGTGCCGCTGATCTGGCTGCCGAGTTTATCAATTGTTTGCGCGTACCCTATGCCACTACCTGGGTTGGCATTGACTTGGTGGACGATCACCATCCCTGTTTCGCCGGGCGCCCCGGCGCCTTTGCCCCTCGCGGCGCCAACTTTGCCGTGCAAAACTCCGACCTCTTGCTTTCGATTGGAGCGCGTTGGGATTTCGCCACGACAGGGTTTTCCCACGCCGGATTTGCGCGCGCCGCGCGCCGGGTTGTTGTGGATGTTGATCCGGCCGAACTCGACAAGTTGCGCTCGGTTGTCGACTCCTGCATTCTTGCCGATGCCAAGATGTTTTTGACGGAAATGCTGCGTCAACTACCCGCCCGATTCGACGATCACGGCCACAGTTCCTGGCGGGAAAAAGTGCAGGATTGGCGCAAACGGTATCCTGTCGTTACCCCGGATTTGCGCAGACCGCCGGCGGGCATTTCAACCTATGTCTTCGTCGAGGCGTTGGCGGAACGTTTGGGTCCTCAAGACATCGTCGTTCAGGGATCTGCTGGTATTCACAGCGAGATATTCTTTATGACCTTTGTCACCAAGGCAGGTCAGCGTATCATCGCCGACGGGAGTCTGGGGGCGATGGGTTACGGTGTGCCCGCCGCTATTGGGGCATGCCTGGGCGGCCATGGACGGCGAACGGTCCTGATGGATGGCGATGGCAGTTTGATGCCAAACGTCCAAGAACTGGAAGTCATCCGGCGACTGGGTTTGCCGATCAAGATCATGGTCATTAATAACAACGGCTACGGATCCATTCGGGTCTCGCAGTCGCGATGGTTCAAGCGGAAAATTGCCGCAGATCCCGCCAGTGGTCTCACGTTACCGGACCTGTCCCGAATAGCCGATGCCTTTCAATTGCCGTATTACCGCATAGCGAGCGATGCGGACCTAAGCACGCTCCTGGATCGTGCGCTTTCCGCCGATGGTCCGGCTTTGATTGATATCCTTGTTCCTCCGGAGGAAGACCGTATACCGCGGCTGGCCAATTACCAAAAAGCCGATGGGACGATGGCCTCGAAACCGCTTGAGGATCTTTTTCCGTTCTTGGATCGCGAGGAATTCCGTAAGAACATGCTCGTTCCCATTATTGAGGATTGAAAGGCTGCCATTGAAACCCGCCCTTGAAACACAGCGAAGGCGCTTTTTGAATAACCTGTCGGGACGACGGAGAGGCGGGCCTGGGCGGTTTGTTTTCTGTTCGAACGGTAGTCATGATTGTCAACATAGTCAAGGGCAAGAATTTGGTTGACAACCTGACCAGCTGTTCAAACGATGGAAGTAGTTTCTTATGAGTCGGATTCTTCTAATCCAAGCGCCACATACGCTTGCTGACCCCATGGCCCATAGGACAGAACTTTTGGGAATCGAGTATCTTGCGGCTAGCCTGCGAAAAGACGCACACGAAGTTTCTTTCTATGATCCCACCCTGGCGATTCCGATCTGTCGCTCCGATGGGTTGCATTACTATGGGTGTTCTGAGAGTGAAATTGCGGAGCGGATCAAAGCCTTCGCTCCAGACATCGTCGGGATTTCATGTCATCATGAATTTGCGGCATTGAATGCATACAGAGTTGCCGAAATTGCTAAACAGAATGTTCCCAACGTTGTCACTATAATGGGTGGTCTGTTCGTCTCAACATTTATCGAGAAGCCTCTTCAAGACTGTCAGGCGGTGGACTTTGGAATGATAGGTGAGGCTGATGAGACATTTCCCGAATTTGCCAAGCAGTTGTCGAGCGGAAAAACATGCCACGCTGCAGTCGATGGACTTATCTGGCGGGAAGGTTATACGATCCAACATAAGGAAAAGACGCGTTACATTGAGGATCTGGACACATTACCATTTCCCGCGAGGGATCTCGTTGATATGCGTCCCTACATGACTGGCTGTACGGACTACCGACTATGCGGGCTTGGTTTCCAACCCGCGCTCTCCTTACTCACCAGCCGTTCCTGTCCCAACCGATGCTCATTCTGTAATATGAGATTGGTTCATGGCCCGCGTTGGCGGGGACGGTCGCCAGAGAACGTGATCGCTGAACTGGATGAGATCCTCAACAAGCACCATGCATCCCACGTCTTTGTGATGGACGACAATTTTACATTGAGAATTGAGAGAGCCAAGAGGATCTGCGAGTTGATTATTCAGCGCGGCTATAGATTTCACTGGAACACTCCTAATGGAGTTTCCGTGAAAGGCGTTGATGCCGAGTTGGCTTCACTGATGAAGCGATCCGGCTGTGTATGCGTCAGCGTGGCGATTGAGAGTGGTAGTGAATATATTCGGACAATTGTGATGAACAAGAAGACCGCGCGTAGTGAGATAACTAACGCAATCGGTTGCTTTGTAAAAGAGGGGATACCGGTGGTGGGTTATGTTGTTATCGGAATGCCCGGCGAGAATGAACACCATTTCATGGAAACCGTCAAGCTATTGAAAACACTGCCACTCACTTCTCTATGCGTTTCATTTGCCGTTCCATTTCCTGGAACTGTGTTATTTGAACAGCTCGTAAAAGATGGGATTCTGCATGATGGTGCAACCGTGGAGATGGATGACGAAGAAACACCGTGTTTCGAAACTGCAGACTTCACCAAGAAGGACCTGCTTCGAAGAAGAGATATCCTGAAAAGCATGTTTCCACGCATGAGAGTATTATGTGAAATAGTTGAGGGGCTTTGTACCTCATCTCGCCCGGGACGTAGCGAAGCTCTTTGAGAGAATGGAACAGAAAGACTGGTGATACATGACTTTGGCTTTCTCTGATATTCTAGAGTCAGACATCGCATTAAGAATCTCTAGACGTTTCCCGTCTTTTCATCGTTTGTACGATGGAGGGTCGGTTGTTATTCTTTATCCCGCAGGCCGGATGGCCCGCGCTGCAGCCCCGAAGCTCAGGAGCCTTGGCGTGAGGGTCGTAGCCTTTGGCGATAGCAACCCGGCGCGGTGGGGCACCTTTGTCGATGGACTAGCGGTGATTTCACCTGCTCAGATCGAGAAGGAGTACCGTGAGGCATCCATTTTGCTGGCCACAAGCATGTACGACTCCGAAATCATCGAAATGCTTACGGCGTTGGGATGCAGGTGGATCTATCCCATGCCTTTCTTGGCGCACTGCCTCCCGGACATTTTTGTCTCGCGAGAATATTGTAGTGCTTTGGAATCGGTGGCTGCCCCGTCTAATCATGATCGGATAAACCAAGCCTACGGATTACTTTCTGATGCAGAATCCCGCCGTGTCTTTTCGTCCAAAATCGAATATCTGGTGACATTGGATAAGGGAATACTCGACAAGATCCGTTCAAGAGAGACAATATATTTTGACATGGGAATCGGGCAGCTTTCTACGCGCGATGTGTTCGTAGACGGGGGCGCATTCAATGGCGATACACTCATTCAGTTTCTGAAGGAATCTAATGGTGCCTTCGTTGGTTACTATGCCTTTGAACCCGATCCGGAAAATTTCTCCCGGCTTCAAGAAGTCGTTGCTTTAGACCCGCAACGCATTTGCGCGATACAAGTTGGCCTCGCTGATCATTCGGGTGTAGTGCGTTTTTTGAGGACTTCATACGCCGATGCGAAAATTGTGAACGACGATGACCCCGGTGGCGTGTCCTTGAGTGTCGTCAGTCTTGATGAGTTCTTTACAGATCGTCAAGAACCCACCTTTGTCAAAATGGACATAGAGGGCTCTGAGGCGTCTGCTCTTCGCGGTGCGGCCCAAGTTCTCGCTCGTCATCAACCCCGGTTGGCGGTGTCCTGTTACCATTACCCAACGGACTTATGGGAGATCCCTCTCCTCATTCATGAATTGAATCCCGGTTACCGCTTAATGATGCGCCACTACAGTCGCGAGATAGACGACACAGTCTGCTATGCTGTTCCACCGGAGAGGCCTTGAGCCATATGAGGCCTGCAATAGATGCCAATCGTAGTTGCGCCATTTGCGACAGCAAACGCAAGCGTACACTTTATCGCCAACAATTCTGTGCGATGTCAAACGGTAGTTTACTCAACGGTTATACGGTCGTAACTTGCGAGGACTGTGGATTTTGTTTTGCCGATGAGATCCCAGACCAAGCCGTGCTCGACGCTTACTATGAGAACATGTCGAAGTATGAACATCAGGAAAGCAAAGGGCGGGATTCCCATGACGATTGTGCAAGATTTCAGCACGTGTGTTCCATAATCCAGCCATTCTTGCGGGACCCGACGAGTCGGATTTTGGAAATCGGATGTGCCAACGGAGGGCTGTTGGCGTTGCTTATACAGCACGGCTTCACTGATCTACTGGGGGTTGACCCTTCCCCGGCCTCCGCGTCGGTCGCCCGAAAGCTGCATAATATTCGTGTGTTGACCGCTACGCTGTCGAATATGCCCTTGGCGGGCCAACTCTTTGATTTCATCATCTTGGCCGGCGTGCTCGAGCATGTGCGGGATCTGGATCCGGTTGTGATTCGACTACGCAATTTGCTTGCCCCCCTGGGGCAGTTATACATCAGCGTACCGGATGCCTCGCGCTACGCTGCTGGTGAGGACGCGCCGTTTCAAGAGTTCAGTATCGAACACATCAATTTCTTCGGTCCGAAATCATTGGAGAATCTGTTCCATGCCAGGGGCTTTACCCTGCAATACTACGCGCAAGAACTAATGCGGGTCGGACACCGAACCAGCACAAGTGTAATTCACACCATCTTCCAGAAAGCCACACCAGCCGCCTCCCAGCCGGTGCTGGTTCGTGATGAAGCAACGGCATTGGGCCTGGCGGCCTATATCGAGGCCTCGCAGCAAGTTGATGCGCAGATTCAAGAGATTATGAAGACCTTGGCCACGAGCCGCCAACCAATCATTGTGTGGGGCACCGGCGCCCACACCTTGCGACTTCTGGCGACAAGTCGGCTGAAGGATGCGGTCATCACCGCCTTCGTGGATTCGAATCCAATCTATCAAAGCAAGGGACTGAATGGCATCCGCATCATTGCCCCAAGTGATTTACGCGGTCGTACCGAGCCTATTTTGATTTCTTCACGTGCTTATCAGGAGGACATTGCCCGACAGGTTCGTGACGACCTCAAGCTTCCCAACCGCTTGATTCGTCTTTATCAACTGGATATTCTACGGGAGGAGTTGCTATGACGCGCGAAGTGAATAAACTCATCAGTATCGTCACTCCTTGCTTCAACGAGGAAGGGAATGTCGAAGAACTGGCCCGACAGATCAAGGACGTAATGGGGACGCTGCCGGACTATGACTACGAGCATATTTTCGCCGACAATGCTTCCACGGACGGCACGCAGGCCCTTCTGCGCCGTTTGGCGGCGCAGGATAAGCGCATCAAAGTCATCTTGAACGTCCGGAACTTTGGCCACGTGCGCTCGCCTTACCACGCCTTCCTACAGGCCCGGGGCGATGCCGTTGTCGTCATGGTGTCCGACTTGCAGGATCCGCCCTCGTTACTGATGGACTTTATCAAGCAGTGGGAGTCGGGTTTCAAGATCGTGTTGGGGCAAAAAACAGAGAGTGCGGAGCCCCGGTTGATGTATTTGCTTCGCACGCTCTATTATCGTGTGGTGCGGCGGTTGTCCGATGTGGAATTGCTGGAGCATATCACCGGCTTTGGGCTGTACGACCGGCAGGTGGTGGAACAATTCAGGAAACTGGATGACCAATATCCTTACGTGCGTGGTCTGATTAGCGAATTTGGTTATCCCGTGGCCCGCATCCCCTACCTCCAGGCGAATCGCAAGCGCGGCCTCACCAAGAACAATTTCTATTCACTTTACGATGTAGCCATGTTGGGCTTGACCAGCCATTCCAAGGTGCCCCTGCGCCTGGCAACTATGCTGGGGTTTGCTATGTCTGTCCTGAGTCTGTTGTTCGGACTCATTTACTTCGTCTATAAGTTAATCTTCTGGAGTAGCTTTTCCGTGGGTATCGCGCCGCTGGTGATCGGACTGTTCCTGTTTTCATCGGTGCAATTGTTCTTCCTCGGCGTGGTGGGGGAGTACATTGGCGCCATTCATCGGCAGGTGTACAAGCGGCCGCTGGTGATTGAGCGTGAGCGTATAAACTTCGACGACAATCCCCAGGACGGGGTCAGCGGGACAAAATAAGATGATACGCCAACGGAAACACGCCCATTACTCCCGTCATTTCTGCAAGGTGAACGGCCGGTGGTTCGCTTCCGCCCGCGGGTGCATTTAAGCCGCGACTTTTCGTTTCCGGGCCAGATATAGACCGAGGAGTATCAGAAGCCCGCCGCGGCTGGCGAGGGCCATTTTCAATCCGGCGAGCGACGGGCGGTAGGAGAAGGTCACGGTATGCGTGCCGGGCACCAAGCCGATGACGGTGCTGCCGCTGAGATGCCACGTACTGCCGTCCACCTGCCATTGGGCGCCGGCTGCCACGGCATCGGCTGGCGTCATGGTGACCTCGATGCCCGGGCTGTTCCAATTGGATGCGCAGGCGCACGTCCGCGGGCGCTTCTTCCAGCACGGTGATCGCGGCCGGCGGGGCCGCGGCGAGTTCTAGGGATGATGGATTGCCATGAAGGATGGCTTGTGCGGCCGGGTCGAATTTCGGATCGGCCAGCAGTTTGAGGGCCAGCTCATCGCCATGGGCGCCGGCGGGCACGTTGGTGACGCTGCCCAGCACCCGATACTTGGGCAGGGCGCCGGTGAATTCCAGCACGCGGAGGTACCGCTGATCCGGCGGCGCGGCGGCCAATGGGAGGTAGGCTTCGTTGACCACGCCGACGCCCAAGGCCAGCCGCTCGATAAACCGGCCGCGGTTGGAGTCCAAGGCGTTGAGTTCCTTCTCCGCGCCGGGCAGCGTCAGAAAATAGCGCAGTGCCCCAAGTTCCCAGAGGCGGACCGGCTGCTTTTCCAGCGCGCCAAACAACGCCTCGTAATCGGTCGGCATGCGCGAGACCGCGACCGGCTCGAATAAATCATAGCCTTTGATCGTCAGCAGGGTCAGGCGCAGACTGTTCAGCAGCGGGTGCCGGGGTGGGAGCAGCTTGATGCGACCCTCGGTCTGGTGCGCATCGAAAAATTCCGTCAGCGGGTTGGATTCGAGGTATTGCTGGTACTTGTGCCCCATCGCAAAGGGCCGGTCGTTGAAGTAGAGGTCGCCCAGGGCCAATAGCGCGATGAGGCCCAAACAAAAAGACCAGGCGCGGGAGTCCGCTGGCCGCAATCCGTTGCGCGCCGCCGGCGACCCGACGGCCGGGGCCGGCGCTTGGGAACGCAGCAGCCAGGCCACGATGCCGGCGAAGGCGGCGGACAGGAGTACCACCTTGACACAGGCGGCGATGGCCTGGTCCCAGGCGATGGTCGCCGCCGCGCCATAGCCCTCGTCCACCAACTGATTGATAAAAGCGGCGCGGCCGGTGAAGGTGCCGGCTAGAATCAACAGCCCCAACCCGCCGATGATTCCGGCGGCGAGCAACAGCGCGTTGCGCAGTTGGGGGAGGAACAATGAATTCTGGATTTTGGACTTGCGGCCTGGAGTGCTGGACTCCGCGGGCGCCGACTGGCGACGCAAGAGCAAGTCCAGCATTAGCGCGATGCCCATCCCGGCCAACAGGGTGAAGGGTCCGTTCCATTTCTCCGGATTGCGGAAGGTGTCGAAATAGGGCAGGGACCAGAACAGGTGGTACAGCGGGAAGTATTTGCCCCACATCATCATCAGGAAAACCGCACAGCCGAGGAGCACCATGAGGACCAACGAACGCGGGTCCGTTGCCGGGAGCGCCTCGTCGGCCGCCGACGAGGACAGGCTGTCCTGCTGATCGGAGGCCCGGCTGTCGCCTGCGTGGTCATACCAGTGGCTGTCGTGGCGGCGGAACCACAACAGAATAAACAACCCCAGCAGCAGAATGCAGGGGATC
>JAPLSZ010000036.1 GCA_026398385.1 Kiritimatiellota bacterium
CGACGGCAAGGTGACGCGATAGACCGACCGGGCCACATGTTGGGTCGGCAGCTTGCTGAATTCACCCTGGCCCAGCAGACGCCAGGCGAGCAGCACCGCTTTTGCCGGCTGATTGTCCAGCACGATGAAGGTCAGCACCAGCGCTTCACCCTTGCGTGCGGTGCTGCGGACCGTCGGAACGATGATCCGCGGCTCGCCCTGGAATGTCTTCGGCGGCTTGAGCTCCTCGGGCAGCGGACGGCCCAGCGCAACGCTCAGCTTCCCGGCCGGCTTGTCCACGATTTTTGTCCAGAATCCCGGATGGTTCTCCAGGTTCACGACCGTGGCCCATGCTCCGGGTGAATCCACCGTTGACAGCAAGCGCCGGTAGGTCTCGCCGTAAAGGGTGAGCAGCTCCTTGTACTTGGCCAGCGCGGCGTCGTTCTCCCGCTTTTTCAACAACGCGTCGAACTCGGCCAATACACACCGCAACTGATTTAGCGAGCGATGGTAGCGGAACGTGTTCAGCCAGTAATCGAACCGCGCCACATTGCCGGCCCCCTGGACGCGCGCGCGCAGTTTTTCCAGTTCGGTCACACAGCCGTACCTGGCCGCAACGGTCGCCCATGGTGTCGGATCCGCATTCAGGCTGCCCGACGGACAATCGCCGCTCACGCTCGCCGGCAGGCGCCCATCCACGGACACAAAGACACGCCCGATTTCGGCGCCGGCGGCGGACCCGAAGTTGGCAGCGGCCCAGTCGGCATAAAAATCGTCACAGGGCAGAAAGCGCGACGGCGTATTCGTTGTCGCGGAGCCGGGCGAGGCAGTCCACCCCGACTGGTCCCACGCCGCTTGCGCCAGCGCCGAGACGTTGGGGGCCAAGGGACTGGTCCGCCATTGCAAGCCCATGAGGCCGGTGCATCCGTACCGCAGTGCGTCCGCGGCATCCTTGCGCATCCGACCCGCCCAGAGTTGTATGGCGGCCAGCCCGTTGTCGCCATCGCCTTCCAACCACGGAATGGCCCACTTCTCCCGTCCGGCGACCTTGGCAAACGCCGGATCCACCGCGGTCTTCCCGATTTCGCGGCTGATGGCGCTCATCGGAATGTCCTTGGGCAGGTCGGCATCGAAGGCCGCCCGGTCATGCTGCGGACCGAGCACCCAGCCGCACGTGGCCAGTTGGAACGACGCTCCGGAGGCGCGCAGCGCGGCGCTGGCGATGTTCACGTCGCGGACCGTGTTGGTGTATTCGGCCGGCTTGTTGCCGCCCCAGGTCCAGCCTTCCGGCGTCCAGAGCCAGAAATAATCCAACGGATGGGTGGCGGCGATCCGGCGGAACATCCCTTCGTAAACCTCGCGCACGGTCGCCGGGTCGTCGGGATGCTTGCCCTGCTGCTGCAGTCGCGCACGCAGCGCCTGCGGCATGATCAACGGCGTTTCGGTGCCGATTGCCGTTTTCACGCCCAACTCGCGCGCCCAGCCAAATGCCTCCCGGAACTGCGCGCCCAGGCGGTTGAACACCTCGTTGCCGGCTGCGGGCGTCGTCGGCAGCGGACAATGCTCGCGCATCGCTTCAGGCGCCCACGTGTCATCGGCAAACAACTGCGCGCCGCCGAAACTGTAGTCGCCGGTCTTTTTCGGAAAATATCCGCCCCACACGCCTTTGCTCAGCGTGTTGAAATAGTGCGTGGAGTAACTGAACTGCACCCGGCCCTGCGGATCAAAGTCCTGGCGCAGTCCCAGCCAGACGGTCGGCTCGGCATAGGGATGGGCCTCCGGGTAACAATGGATGCCGAGAAAATTCATCCGCATTTTCACGAGTTGAGCGATGATGGCCTTGTAGTCATCCGCACCCCACGCATCAAAGCCAAAGGGATGCGAACCCCACGGATTCAACCCGCGTAGCGCGAAGAGCGGCTTGCCGGTCTCGTTGACCGGGGGCAACGCCGGCAAACGCTCATCAGGCACCACGTCGCCATGCAGGTAGAAGCGCACCCCCAGTTTTTCGCAATACGCCATACAGCACGCCGAGATCGTCGCCGCCGGTGATCGTAATCCGCCCGCCGGCGGTCTGGATGTCAAACTGCTGGGAGGCCAGGCGGGCCGGGTCGCGCGCCAGGAGAATGACCGTGTCCTGTTCGCCGGCCGCCTTGCCGGTGGCCGGCAGGGCGCCGGTGCGCAGGTAGACATAGCGGATGATTTCCGCTATGGCGAGCTGTTCGCGCGGCGTGGCATCCGTGGGACCGACCACGCCGACCCCGGCCATGGCGCTGAGGGCTGTGCCCAGCCACAGGCTGATGGTTAGTCGGGCCCGGGA
>JAPLSZ010000248.1 GCA_026398385.1 Kiritimatiellota bacterium
AACCTTCACCGCCCCGACGAGCGGCACGGTGCAGGCCAAGATCGGCCTCTCCTCCTTTCCCTTACTCAGTGGTGTCGTCGTGACGACTATTCCCGAGCCGTCCACCCTGAGTCTCGTGGGGATGATTCTGGCCGGCTTGATGCTGCGCCGCCGTATGCGGAAATCAGCTCGTCTCGATTCGGTTTGTGGCCCACCCCGTCCGTCACCAGCGGACGGGGTGAGCTGTTTTTTGGGCGGGGTACCGCCGCAGCCCAAGAAGAGTGGACAGGATTAACAGGATTTTACAGGATGGTTGGCGGTTGGCGGATTACGGAGGAGGCCGGGGCCGCGGCGTGCTGAGTAAACTTGCTCAATGACTGAGTATTCTTGCCTTGCGGGCCGGGTTGTGCTATGCATCCGGCCATGAAATTTGAATGTTCCATCGTGGGCGAAATCATGGCGGCGCTGGCGCGGAAGCTGCCGTTGTTGCAGGTTTTGGTTGGACCGCGTCAGGTGGGCAAGACCACGGCGGCCAGCCGGGTCGAGCAGCGCCTGGGCTGGCCCAGTGTCGTGGCGTCCGCCGACGCCGCGCTGCCGCATCCGCCGGAGTGGATCGAAACCCAGTGGCGGTTGGCCCGCGCCAAGGCCGCGGCCACCCGAACGCGCGTGCTCCTGGTCCTCGACGAAATCCAGAAAGTGCCCGGCTGGAGCGAAGTCGTCAAACGCCTCTGGGACGAGGAAGTGGCGGACGGGGGCCAGGTCCGCCCGCTGCTGCTGGGTTCGTCGGCGCTGCTCGTGCAACGCGGCCTGACCGAAAGCCTGGCGGGACGGTTTTTTCTACACCGCTGCACGCATTGGTCGTGGCCGGAATGTCGCGCGGCGTTCGGGTGGACGCTGGATCAGTGGATCTATTTTGGCGGCTACCCCGGAGCGGCGGCCTTGGCGGAAGACGAAGCCGTGTGGAAGCGTTATGTGAACGATGCCCTCATCGAGACCGTGCTCGCGCGGGATGTGCTGCAAATGCAGCCGATCACCAAACCCACGCTGTTGCGGCACCTTTTCGCTCTGGCGGCGCATTTCCCCGCGCAGATGTTTTCCTACAACAAGATGCTCGGACAATTGACCGACGCCGGCAACACCGTGACGCTGGCCAACTACCTGCGCCTGCTGGAAACCGCCTTTCTGGCCAGCGGGCTGGAACTGTTCTCCAAAGGCCAGGCCCGCAAGCGCGGCAGCAGCCCCAAGCTGGTGCTTTGGAACAACGCCCTGGTTAGCGCCACGGTCCTCAAAACCTTCGAGCAGGCCTTTGCCGACGGCGCCTGGTGGGGGCGCCTGGTGGAAAACGCCGTGGGCGCACATCTGTTGAACGGCTTGCATGGCTCGGCCTGGAGCCTGACCTACTGGCGCGAGGCAACCGCGGAAGTGGACTTTGTCGTCAGCCAGGGCGCACAAGATTGGGCTATCGAGGTGAAGAGTGGGCGGAGCGACAAAGTCAGCGGGATGGCGGCGTTCCGCAAGCGTTACCCCAAGGCCAAGGCCTGGCTGGTTGGCGCGGCCGGGATCAAGCTGGAGGAATTCTTCGCCCGTCCGGCTCCCGAGTGGTTCCAGTGAGGTAGCGCCGCCTTCGGGCGCTTCGTGGTGAAACCTCTTTCATCCGTTCCTGTTCTTAATCCTAATCTTAATCCTAATCTCTCCGCTTCTCCGCCCGCCTTTCATCTGTACAAGGATTGCCTCCGGCCGCTGGCGCGGGACTGGAAGCCCCGCCCACAGGAGGTCATGCTGTTCGACAGAACCATGTACGATAGCACCACAAAAAGAGGGCGGAAGCAGCAGAGTTTTGTCCACAGATTTTCAGAACGCAGAAATATTCCCGCCGCCATGAAATCTGCATAAATCCGTCCCGACCATCCCGACTCTCCCAGAGGTCGGGATCGGGATCCGTGGTTAAGAAACTCCGTCTTCCTTCGTGAACTTCGTGCCTTCGTGTGAAAAAATCCCCTCCGGCTCCGTCATCGCCAAACGGAGCAACGGAAATTTATCCGCATGAATTTTTGCCGCAAAAGATCACAAAGAGCGCATAGCTCGGAAGGCGCTTTGCCGGTCAACCATCTTCCTCTTTGCATTGCTAATGTTCCAAATCTTGTTTTCCGGCGAAGAATTTTGACAGGATTAACAAGATTCTACAGGATTGAAAACTGTCACCGTGCCAGCCTATCCGTCCATAAACTAACCATCTTTCTGAAAATCCTGTTAATCCTGTCCAAATATTCTTTGATTGCGGCTCTG
>JAPLSZ010000361.1 GCA_026398385.1 Kiritimatiellota bacterium
GGCGCGCGCACTTCCCGCAGAACCCTGGCAAAATCGACATAGCACTGGTCATCCTCGGACCATTTCGTGAAGCCAAGCTTGGAAATCCAGGAGCCCAAGCTATACTGGGCGGCTGGAGAGGCGGACGATGATCGGCATCTTGGATTATGGCATGGGGAATCTGGGCAGCGTGCAGAATGCCTGCCGTTTTCTCGAGGTGGCGGCGCGGATTGTCACCCGGCCTGCGGAACTGGCCGGCTGCCGCGCGCTGATCCTGCCCGGCGTGGGCGCGTTCGGCGACTGCATGCAGCATCTCACCGTCCACGACTTCGTGGCGCCGGTCCGCAACTGGATCGCCGCAGGCCGCCCCTTCCTGGGCATCTGCCTCGGGCTCCAACTGCTGTTTGAAGCCAGTGAGGAGTCGCCCGAGATGCCGGGCTTGGGCATTCTGCCAGGGCGCAACCGGCGCCTGACGCCGGGACCGGAACTGAAAGTGCCCCAGATCGGCTGGAACCGCGTCCGGCCGGTGCAGCCGGACTGCCCGCTGTTTCGCGGCATCCCCGCCGACACGTACTTTTATTTCGTGCATTCCTACTACGCCGACCTGGCCGAAGCCGGCACGGCCGCGGCCGGCGTGACGGAATATGGCCAGCCCTACGCCTCAGCCATCTGGAAAGACAACCTGCTGGCGGTGCAGTTCCATCCGGAGAAGAGCCAGCGCTGGGGACTGCAGATGCTGCGTAATTTCAGCGCGTGGTCCAGCGAACAGTAAGCTGTAAGAAGTGATCCGTGAGCAGTAAGCGAGCATCATGAATACATTCACCATATTTCCGGCGATTGACCTGCAAGACGGCCGCTGCGTGCGATTGCGCCAGGGACGGGCGGAGGATTCGACGACCTATTCCGACGATCCCGTCGGCATGGCGCAGCACTGGGCGGCGGAGGGCGCCACCTGGCTGCATGTAGTGGATCTCGACGGCGCGTTCCAGGGCCAGCCCGCGCATCGCGACCTCATCCGGCGCATCGTGCAGGCCGTGCGCATCCCGGTCGAGGTCGGCGGCGGACTGCGCACGGAGGCGGACATCGAAGCCGCGTTGGCCGACGGCGTGCAGCGCGTGATTGTCGGCACGCTGGCCTGGGAGGTACCGGAACTGATGGAGCACCTGGTGGACCGTTTCGGCCCCCGCCTGGCCGTCGGCCTCGATGCGCGCGACGGGCGGGTGCAGGTCAAGGGTTGGACCGAAACGACCGACCTCTCTGCCGCGGACCTGGCGCGGCACGCCGATGCGCTCGGTGTGCAAACCATCATTTATACCGACACGGCCACGGACGGCATGCTCGAGGGGCCGAATGTCGGCGCGGTGAAAAAGATCTGCGCCTCCGTGGCCTGCGCGGTGATTGCTTCCGGCGGCATACGTTCGGCGGACGACTTGTGCGCGCTGCGCGCGCTCGAATGCCCGAACCTGGCCGGCGCCATTGTCGGCACGGCATTATACGAGGGGCACATCGCCCTGCGGGATCTGGAGCAGACCTCATGAAACTCGACCTGCGCGTCAGCCAACTGGAGAACGGACTGCGGGTGGTCACGTCCGCCACGCCGGCGGTGGCCAGTGTGGCGATGGGCGTCTGGGTGGCAGTCGGTGGTCGCCATGAGGCGGCGCGACTGTCCGGCATCAGCCATTTTATCGAGCACCTGCTGTTTAAGGGCACGACCACACGCTCGGCGCGCGAGATCTCGCAGGCCATTGAAGGCCGCGGCGGCTACTTCAACGCCTTCACACAGGAGGAATCCACCTGTTACTACGCCCACGTGGCCACCACGCATGCGGCCGACGTGCTGGATATCCTGACGGACATGTACCGGCGCCCCCGCTTCGCGCCCGCCGACATCACGAAGGAGCGCGGCGTCATCGTGGAGGAAATTCAGATGTACCACGATCAGCCGCAGCAGCTCGTGCAGGAGATGCTGGGTGGCCTGCTCTGGCCGGATCATCCGCTGGGCCGCCCGCTCGCCGGCCGTCCCGCCACCGTGCAGCGTCTGCAACGCGCCGACTTCCTGGCATACAAGCACCGCTACTACCAGCCGGCCGCCACCCTGGTCGTGCTCGCCGGCCAGGTGGACCATGCGCAGGCCGTCGCCCAGATCCGCCGGCGGCTGGGCAGCCTGCGCCCGCAGCGCGCGCCGGCCTGCCAGCCGGTCACCGCCCGCATGCCGCAGCAGGACGCGGTCGTACTCGGGAAGGAGATTGAACAGGCCCATCTGGCCCTGGGCCTGCGCCTGTTCGGCCGGCATAATCCGCGCCGCTTCGCCCTCAAGCTCCTCAGCACGGTGCTCGGCGAGAACATGAGTTCCCGCCTGTTTCAGATCATCCGCGAACGGTACGGCCTCGCCTACTCCATCCATACCAGCGTGGATCTCTTCCGCGACACGGGGGTGCTGGCCATCTCCGCCGGCGTGGACGGCGGCAACCTGCGCCGCGCCCTGGAGCTGACGATGCGCGAACTCGCGCGCCTGCGCGCGCAGCCGGTCAGCGCCGCCGAGCTCCGCCGCGCTCGCGATTACGTCATCGGCCAACTCCTCCTCGGCCTTGAAAACACCACCGCCCGCATGATGTGGGCCGCCGACAACATCCTCAACTACGGTCGCTTCATTCAACCCGTCGAAGTCATGGAGCGCTTCCGGCGCGTCACCGCCGCCGACCTCCGGCAGCTCGCCGGCGATTTGTTCAAGCCCCGGCGGCTGAGCTTGGCCCTGATCGCCCCGGAGGCCGGCTTGGCGGAGGAAAAGTTGCTGCGCGAATGCGCGCGGAAGCTGGGCTGACAGGAGCGGAAGTCAGTGGTCCGTAGTCATGTTCAAAAAAGGCGTATGGAAGAAGGATTTTCCCCTCCTTGGCTGGACACCCTCAAGGGCGCACTGAGCAGATGCGGAGGATTGCCGAGCTCACCGCTTAGGCGTCAGCCGGCTTTTTCGACCACCAGCCGGTTGCCGTGGGCCTCGACGATGTGGAGGACCGTACCGGCCGGAAGAAAGTCGCCACGCGTGACGACGTCGAGCCGGCGGGCGCCGAACTGCGCGGCGCCGGCGGGCCGCAGCGGCATCAGGGCCGTGCCGGTCAGACCGATGAGCGCTGCGGTGTCCTCCGCCAACACGCGGTACCCCGCGCCGGCCGCCGCGGCCCGTTCGAGGACCAGCCGGCGGTAAAAACCTGTGCGGGGCAGCCAGCGCCCCGCCAGCCAGGCGGCGGGCAGCAGCAAAACCAGTGCCAGCGCCAGCTTGAACAGCGGCACCTGCACCGCCGGCCAGGCGAAGGGCTGCGGCGCGCCGGGGAGGTGCCCGATCATCGCACTCAGCAGCGCCCAGAGCATCAGCAGCAGGCCGAGGAAACCCAGGAGGCCAAAGCCGGGGATCAGAACGACCTCGACGACCAGCAGCCCCGCGCCGAGGACAAACAGGATCACTTCCTCCAGGCCCGCCAGCCCCGCGATATGATGGCCCCAGAAGAACAGGGCCAGACAAACCGCGCCCAGGATGCCGGGCAGAACCACGCCGGGCGTCTTGATCTCCAAATATATGCCCAGCAGTCCCGCCATGAGGAACAGCGGCGCCAGCATCGCGATCCAGCGGGCCAGCCGCTCCGCGGCCGTGACCTTGAGTTCCCGCACCGCGGCATTCTTTATGCCGACCGTGTCGAGCAAGGCGTTCAAATCCTTGACCGTGCCGGCGGAGATCAGCGGCCGCCCGTGCTGGCCGACCTTGCGCTCGGCGGCGATGTTCGTCAGGGCGAGCAGACGGCCGGGCGGGCAAATTTCTTCACCGCCGATTTTCAGATCCTTTTCAATCCGCACCATCTTCTCCGCCACGTCCGGATCGTGGCCGCTCTGCTCCGCCGCGGCGCGAATCAGCACCGCGACGGCAGCGACGGACTTTTCCTTCAGGTCGGCGGGCATCTCCTGCACGCTGCCCCAGGGCGTCATCAGGATCGGCATGGCATCGCCGATGACCGCGCCGGGCGTCATGTATATGTGCTGCGTGGCCAGCGCAATGATCGCGCCGGCGGAAAAGGCGCGGTTTTCCACCAGCGTGTAGGACGGGATCTTGAGGCGCTGGATCGTGTGGACGATCTCATCGGCGGCGTCTACCGTGCCGCCGTTTGTATCCATGACGAAAACGATGGCGCGCGCCTGCGCCGCCTCGGCCTCGGCCACGCCGCGGCGGATGACGTACAGCAGCGCCGGCTCGATCATGCCGCGGATGGGGATGGAGTAAACCACGTTGGAGCTTGACGCCGGCGGCGCGGCGTGGACCGCGCCGGCCGGGATGAAGCCCAGCAACCCCCAGCCCACCACCGCTCCTCGCAGCAACTTCAACATCGTCTGCCCCTCAGCCGTTAGCGCCGGAGTGCGGCTTGGTTGGAGACCGCCTCGTCGTCCACGAACTTGAAAACCAGTTCGCCGGGTTTGGCCAAGCCGATCTCCTCGCGGGCGATCTTTTCGACAGCGCGCGGATCGGTATTCAGCCGTTCCTGCTGCCGGCGAAGGTGTGCCAGCTTCTCCTCTTCCAGCCGCACATCGTCCGCACGCCGGGACTCGACGCGCTGGAGGTCGTAGAAGGTCCTGATCTTGGGCGCAAACAACCAGATCACCATGACCAGAGTCAGGAGCCCGATGACGACCAAGCCACCCTTATAAATAGCCGCCCAGATGTTCATAGCCCTATTGCCGGCCTTTCGCCAAAAAGTCGCCGCGATAACCGCCGACCTTTACGCTGTGGACATGATAACGCCGCGCCGGGCGGTGTAACAGAAAAAAGGTAAGGCCTCAGTTACATGTGGAAACTTCAGGGGCGTCGCTGGCGATAAGATCATACTGTAGGCCGGGTCTCCGACCCGGCGATAGGCGACGCCCGATGGTTCGACACGCTCACCGCCGGCGGGCGCAGCAAGGCTGCGCCCCTACAGCACTGACCCATTACTAAAAAGGGCCTTCGGCAGAAGGTCTGGTCCGTGATGACAACAGCAGCAGGCACGTTAGGGCCGCTGTCGCGGCAAACGTGACGCGAACCGTTCATGGTGCGCAGCGCGCCGCAGGCGGCGGGCAACCGCTGCGGTGGCACGTCCGACCGGCGGCTAGCCTGGACGGAAATCCAGCAGGTTGAGCTGCAGCGTGGTCCGTCCGCGAAAGACGTTCTGGCGCAGATGGAAGGCGATGTCGAGCGGACCCTCCGGCACGACGCGCTGGGCCATGCCAAACCCGATGGCGTCGAAGGCCGCGCCATCCGCCTCCACGGCCAGTTTCAGCGTGTCCTTGGCCAGCGCGCGCGGCGCGGCCACGACGCGGACGCCGCGGGCCGCCCAGACCGGTTCGGGATTGTTCTGGCCGAAGGGCTGGAGCAGGTCCAGCGCGGCCAGCAGCCGGTCATCCACCTCGCGCAGCGAAACCCAGGCATCCACCCGCTGGCTCGGCCGCAAATCCACCGCGCGGAGCTGCTCCGCCGCCACGGCGTTGAACCGTGCCTTGAACTCCGGCAGGCGGTCGGCGGTGAGCGTCAGCCCGGCGGCGAGGGCGTGGCCGCCAAACGTNCGCCAAACGTGTCCAGAGGGTCGGCGCAGCGCGCGAGCTGGGCGACCAGATCGAACTCCTCGAGGCTGCGGCACGAGCCGCGGCAGGTCCCGTCGGGCTCGATGGCGATCACGATGGCGGGCCGGCGGTACCGCTGGCACAGGCGCGCCGCGACGATGCCGATGACGCCGGGATGCCAGCCGGCGCGAGCAATCACCAGGCCGAAGTGTTGCGCCGGGTCGAAGACGGCGTCCAGCTCCTGCACGGCCGCCGCCACGATGTCCTTTTCAACCGCCTGGCGCTCGCGGTTCGCGGCGTCGAGCTGCCGGGCCAGTTCGCCGGCCCGCCCGGCGTCCTGCGTCAGTAAAAGTTCCAGCACCGTCTCGGCGTCGCCCAGCCGGCCGACGGCATTGAGCCGCGGGGCGAGCAGAAAGGCGACGTGCCAGGCGGAGAGCGCGCCCTGGACCCCGGCGGCCACGCCCAGCGCCCGCAGCCCGGGCGAGTCGGTCCGGTTCAGCCGTGCCAGGCCGTGACGGACCAGGATGCGGTTTTCCCCCTGCAGCGGAACCACGTCGGCAATGGTGCCGATGGCGACCAGATCGAGGGCTTCCCGCAGGTCCACCCGCTCCCGCGCGCCGGCCTGGCGGACCAGCGCATGACACAACTTCAAGGTCACGCCGACGCCAGCGAGCTGGCGCAGGTCGGGCTGATCGCCGAGTTTGGGATTGATGACCGCCAGCGCCGGCGCCACGGGGCCGGCCGGTTCATGGTGATCGGTGACGACCACATCCACCCCGGCGGCGCCCGCCTGCTGCACCGCCGCCACGGAGCTGGTGCCGCAGTCCACCGTGACCAGCAGGCGCGGCGCGTGCCGTTCCAGGCAGCGCCGCAGGGCATCCGGGGACAGGCCATAGCCCTCCTCCATGCGGTTGGGGATGAAAGGCTCGACCCGCGCGCCCAGCCGTCGAAGCACCTGCACCAGCAGAGCGGTACTGGTCAGACCGTCGGCGTCATAGTCGCCATACACCGCGATCGGTTCCTGCCCGGCGCTGGCGCGCTGGATGCGGTCCACGCCGGCCGTCATGCCGGGCAGCAGGCCGGGATCCGAGAGGTCGCTGAGGCGCGGGCGCAGGAACCGCTCCGCGGCGCCGGGTTCGACCAAGCCGCGCGCGATCAACACACGGGCAATGGGCAGCGGCAGCTCCAGCGCGGCGGCCAACGCCGCGGACGGCGGCTCAGGGACTTCCGCCACGCGCCAGTGTTTTGCAAACATATCGGATGGAAGACCTGCCCCGGCGCCGCCTGGCAACGGACGTCATTCCACGGTCACCTTCTTTTCGCGGTGAAAGAGCAGAACAAACGGCGTGGCGACATAGACCGTGGAATATACACCGGCGATCATGCCGATGAACAGGCACAGGGTCAGATCGCGCAGCGAACCACCGCCGAACACCAGCAGGGCCAACACGCTGAACATGGTGACGCCCGTGGTCAGGATGGTCCGCGCCAGGGTCTGGTTGATGGACTCGTTGGCAATTTCGCGGTAGCTCTTGCCGCGCGAGACCTTCACATTCTCGCGGATGCGGTCGAAGATCACGATCGTATCGTTGATCGAATAACCAATGATCGTCAGGACGGCCGCGACGATGTTCAGGCTGAGCTGGTTGCCCAGCGCGCAATACACACCGACCGCCACGAGCACGTCATGGATCAGCGAAACCATGGCGCCGACGGCATACGGGAACTCGAAACGACAGCCGACATAGATGGCCATGGCCAGGAGCGAGAGCGCCACCGCCAGCAAGGATTTTCCACCCAACTCCCTGCTCATCTTCGGGCCGACGCTGTCCTTCTTCAACAGCTTGAACCCATCGCCCTGGAATTCCCTCTCGATGGTGCTGACGGCCTTGGCGCTGTCGTCGAAGCCGACGTTGACCTGCAGGTATTCCGCCGCCCCACCGCCGGCTTTGGTGACCTGCTCGCGCTGGTAGCGCGCCACGGCATCCTTGACGCCAGCTTTTTCGACGACATCCCGGATCTTTTCGTCAGAAACCTTCCGGGTGAACTGGAAGGAGAGGGCCGCGCCGCCCGTGAAATCCACACCCAAGTTGGATTTGCCGTGCATTTCGCGGTAGGCCATGATGCCCCAACTGCCAAAAATCACGATCAAGGAAATTGTGACAAACACTTTTCCAAGGCCGATAAAATCATAGCGCGGCACGGTTTTGAACATCTCCAGCATACGGAACTGGGTTATCTTGGTCTTGGCCGCAATGAGCTCGAAAACCATCCGCGTGACCATCAACGCCGTGTACATGCTGAGCGCAATGCCGGCGGTCAGGGTGACGGCGAAGCCGCGCACCGCGCCGGAGCCCAGCCAGAACAGGATCACCGCCGAGATGATCGTCGTCATGTTCGAGTCGAAGATGGCGCTGAAGGCCTTGTGGTAGCCGGCCTCGATCACGCCCTTGAGGCCCTTGCCGGCATGCTGTTCCTCGCGCATGCGTTCGTAGATCAGCACATTGGCATCCACGGCCATGCCGACCGTCAACGCGATGCCGGCAATGCCGGGCAGGGTCAGCGTCGGCAGACTGATGGCGCCGCTCATCGTGCTGGGATCGAGCAGACTCAACAGCGCCCCGACCACCCACAGCGCCAGCGGCAGCAGGATAATGTTCCACAGCAGCGCGACGTTGGCCACCAGGCCGGGCAGGAAGTAATAGCCGGCCATGAAGATCATGACCGCGAGGCCGCCGATGAGCGTCGAGTATTTCCCGCTGGCAATCGAAGCCGCGCCGAGCGAGGCATCCACCTCGCGCTCCTCCACCAGTTTCACCGGGGCCGGCAGCGAACCGGCCTTGAGCACGATGGCCAGGTCCGACGCCTCGCTATAGGTAAAATTGCCCTCGATAATCGCGCGGCCGTCCGGGATCTCCGCCTTCAGCACCGGGGCGGAGTACAGCGTGCCATCCAGCACGACGCCCAACAGGCGCGGCAACTGCGGATTCTCGTTGGCGCTGCCGTTTTGCGCGTAGCGCTTGGTCAAATCCCAGAATTTGCGCGCCCCCTTGGAGTCCAGTTGGATCGAAACATGCGGCCGGTTGAGCTGGTCATAATCCACGCTGGCGCTCTTGAGGTTTTCGCCGGTCAGCTCGGACTTCTTGTTGACATAGTAGGGTTGAAAATAATTCTGGCCATTGATGGATCGTTTATCCAGCAACAGTTCGTAACCCGGCGGCGCGTGGAAGGTGGCGGTCCGCTCACGCACCAGCGCCTCCGTGGTCCCCGGCTGATCCTTGGACTTGTCGCGCAGATAATACTCGCCGCCGTGCCAGCGGGCGCCCGGCCCCGGATCTTCCAGGGTGACCGCCTTGAAGCCCTCGGGCAGCCAGGTCTTTTCGTTCAGTTGGCGGATCAAATCGTCATTTTTGGGATGCACCATGCGGAATTCAAGAAAGGCCACGTCCTTCATGATATTCAGCGCGCGTTCGCGGTCCGCGGCCTTGAGCCCGGGCAACTCGACCACGATCCGGTCAACGCCCTCGGCCTGGATGTTGGGCTCGGCGACGCCCAGGGAGTCGATGCGGTTGCGAATGACTTCCATCGCGCGCGTCTGGGCGTCCTTGACGTTCAACGCGCCCAGCTTGGAGACATCCACCTCCAAGACAAAACGCAAGCCCCCCACCAGGTCGAGGCCCAGGGTGATTTTCGGCCGGTCACTCGGCAGCGGCTTGCGAAACGCCAGGATGTGTTGAGGCGTCACCAGCACCAGCGAGATCGCCGTCATCACGGCGAGAATCAACCACTTCCATGCATAGTTCTTGTCCATCGGCGCAACTCCTGACTTTCGTCTCCCCAGTCCTAATTCTTAATCCTAATCTTAATCATAATCTTGATCCGCCTCGCGCACCGCACCCGTAGCGCGGACGACGGTGCAGCGGATCAACCGCCCTGCGGATTTTACTTCTTCTGCTCCGTTTCGGGATCCTCATCCTTGGCCAGCACTTGCGTCACCGCGCCGCGGCTGACTTCCACCTTGACGTTTTCGGCGATCTTGATGAGCAAGGTCTTATCCTTGACGTTGGCCACCAGCCCGAGGATGCCCCCGCTGAACGCCACCCGGTCGCCGCTTTTGATATTTTCCAGCAGGCGCCGCCGCTCCTTGTCCTTCCGCTGCTGCGGGCGGATCAGCATGAAATAAAAGATGGCCACCATGATCAGCAGCATCACCGGCATCTGGAGCGGCGACCCGCCGCCGCCCGCGCCCCCGCCGGCCGGCGGCTGGCCCATGGCCAAGATCAATCCATTAATGTTCATCATCTGCTCCCTCCTTCCAAGTCCACGTTTGCGGATCTTCCTCCAGGTCCACGCCTCGGTATTGCGCGTGGAACCGGTCAAAGGTTCCGGCCCGGATGGCCGCCTGCAGTTCGCCGATAAAGGCCCGAAAACGATATAAATTATGCAGCGTCAGCAGACGCAGACCGAGTATTTCGTCAGCGTGCAACAGGTGCCGCACGTACGCCCGGCTGAAAGTCCGGCAGGCATAACAGCCGCAATCCGCCTCGAGCGGCCGCGGATCGTCTTTGTACAGCGCCGCCTTCGCCGGAAAACGGCCCGTCCGCACGCAATCGAACATATCCACGCCGCGCGCCACGGCTTCGACCATCTGCCCGAACAGGCCCACGCCCATCAGGTAACGCGGTTGGTCCGCCGGCAGCAGCTCCACGCTGTCGGCCAGGCCCTTGAAAATCAAGGCGGAGGATTCGCCCACGCTGACGCCGCCGATGGCGTAGCCGTCGAAATCCATCCGCACCAGCTCCGCCGCGCACCGCGCGCGCAAATCCGCGTACACGCTGCCCTGCACAATGCCAAAGACCAACTGCCCAGCCGCCCGGGGCTGGCGCACGCAAACATCGGCCCAGTTTAAGGTTCTGTTCACGGCTTGGCAAGCGTAATCAGCATCGCAGGGATACGGCGCGCACTCGTCGAGCGCCATGGCAATATCCGCGCCCAGCCGGCGCTGAATGTCCATCGCTTCGCGCGGGCCGAGAAAATGACGCGCGCCATCAATATGCGACTGGAATTCGACGCCCGCGTCCGTGATCCGCCGCAGCTTGGCCAGGCTCATCACCTGGTAGCCGCCGCTGTCGGTCAGCAGGGCACGGTCCCAGCCCATGAACCGGTGCAAGCCGCCCAGTTCGGCAATGAGGTCAACGCCCGGCCGGGCCTGCAGGTGGTAGGTGTTGCCCAGCAGGATGGGAAAATCCAGTTCCTGCAGCTCCGCCGGCGTCATCGCCTTGACCGTGGCCTGGGTGCCCACCGGCATGAAGACCGGCGTGTCCACCACGCCGTGCGCGGTCAGCAGGCGCCCGCAGCGCGCCTGCGAGCCCGGATCCCGATGCGTGATCTCGAAGTGTGCCTTCATCTGCTCATGCCCGCGCGCTCGTCGCCCCCCCCACCATGGAAAAAACGCGCAGTTCCGCCGGATCCGATAAAGATCGGCCATGGGTCCGGCCGCGTTTCAAATACAAGAAATTCGACGGCTTGAATAGTTAATATGTGGGTGTATGTTTTCCCGAGGGCGTTTGTGTGCAACCTATGGGGTTCCTCACCCCGACCTCCTTGGCACACAGCGCCCTCTTTGCGCGTCTTCCGGATTGCGCTGCGGGGGCGCCGCGGTCTATCCTGTCGCCCGCCAATGAAAGCCGTGCTTATCATCCTGGATTCCGTGGGCCTTGAGGCGGCGCCGGACGCCGGCGCATACGGCGATGACGGCGCCGCCACGCTCCGGCATTGCGCGGAAGCCGTCGGCAGTCTGCGCCTGCCCACGCTGCAAACTCTGGGCTTGGGCAACCTGCCCGCGCTCCTGCCGGGCGGGACGCCCATCCCCGGCGTCCCGCCGGCGCCCCAGCCCGCCGCCGGGTTCGGCGCCATGCGGGAGCTTTCCGAGGGCAAGGATACCATCACCGGACATTGGGAAATCGGCGGGCTGCTGATGCGGCCGGGGTTTCATCTGTTTCCGCAGGCCACGCCGTCGTTCCCCGCCGAACTGGTAGCGGACTTTGCGCGGCGCACCGGCCGCGGCGTCCTGGGCAACCAGGCGGCCAGCGGCACGGCGATCATCGAGGAGCTGGGCCCGGAGCAGGCGCGCACCGGGGCCTGGATCGCCTATACCAGCGGCGACTCGGTCTTCCAACTCGCCGCGCATAACGACGTCATTCCGCTGGCCGAACTGTACCACGGCTGCGAGCTCGCCCGCGAACTCTGCAATCCCTACCGGGTCGGCCGCGTCATCGCGCGGCCCTTCCGCGGCCGGCCCGGCGCCTATGTTCGCACGGAGGATCGCCGCGACTACGCCTACCGGCCGCCCGAGCCCACCGTGTTGGAACACCTGACCGGCGCCGGCGTGCCGGTCTATGCCGTCGGCAAGATCGAGGATATTTATTTCCACCGCGGCATCACGGAATCCGTGCATACCGGCAATAATCAGTCTGCGCAGGCGCAGGTGGCAGAGTTCACGCGCCACCGGAAGGACGGTTTGATCATCGCCAACTTCATTGACTTCGACATGCTCTACGGCCATCGCCGCGACGCGCCGGGCTTCGCGGCCGCGCTGGCGCAAACCGACGACTTTTTGCGCGCCTATCTGCCCCTGTTGACACCGGATGACCTGCTGCTCCTGACCGCCGATCACGGGAACGATCCCACCTTCCGCGGCACCGATCACACCCGGGAATTCGTGCCCCTGCTGGCCTATCGGCCCGGCCAGCCCGGACGCAGCCTGGGGATCCGGCAGGGGTTTTACGACGTGGCCCAGTCGCTGGCCGCCTTTTTCCACCTGCCGCCCATGCCCCGGGGCCTGAGCTTTCTTGAGTAGTCGTAATTTGATATGAACTGGCGGGAACCCATACGTCGTGATATTCTTGCGTATGGATTGGAGGAACGCAGCTGAAAATGATCGATAGGATCACATTTAACCCCGAGGTGATGGGGGGGAAAACCTGCCTACGCGGAATGCGCGTCACGGCTGGGATGATTGTCGGACTGGTGGCAGCGGGTCGAGCCAGAGCCGAAATTCTCAAGCTGTACCCTTACCTGGAGGACAAGGACATCACCCAGGCTCTGTCGTACGCGGCTTGGCGTACTGAAGAGATCGAGCTCCCACTCATCCCTGCATGAAAATCGTCATCGACATGAATCTGCCCCCGGTCTGGGTGCAGGTCCTTGCTCAGGCCGGACACACCGCCACGTACTGGGCCTCGGTCGGTTCCCCCCAGGCCAAGGATCGAGAGATTCTGACGTGGGCGCGACAGCGGCAACAGGTTGTGTTCACGCATGATCTCGATTTCGGCGCCATTCTCGCCGATTACCTGCGGCCAGCCGCCGGCAGTTTCGTGTCGCCGACAAAGGCCTTGTCCCATCCAGCCCGCGTTGGCATACTGACCTTCCGATAGCGCTGCACCCTCAATTTCCACCCTCGTACGCGCGNNNNACGCGCGGACAGCGGCGTCGCGACAGATTGTTGTGCCCTCCCCTCCCCGCGGAGCGGGGTTATTTCCTGATAAGCGGCGGGACGCCGCTTCTACAACAGACGTCGGCTCGTGGATGTGGTCGGGGTGACCGTCAACTGCATGATGCTCGCATCAAACGGCGCCTTTTGACCGACGCCCAAACCGGTTGCCGGCACGTTGCCCGCGTTAATGAAATCATCGGAAATCTCCGCTTGTCATTACGCCCCCGGCGAGTAGACTGCCGCTCATGAAAAAAATCCTGCTGTTTCTGGGGACGGGCCTGCTGCTCCTGGCGTGTCCCCGCGCGCCGGCCCAAGACCGGAACGCCGTGACCGGCGGCGTGCGCTGGCATGCGGCGCACTCGGTGTTTGCCGGCCTGCCCTTCGGCAAGGGCGACCTGTCGTACGCGCTCGGCTACGAGTACCATGAGGGCCTGGCGCTGTGGCAGATCCTCGCCGACTACGCCCCGGACCTCACCGGCACAAACAACGCGAACTACGTCATCACGCCGCAGTTGAACCTGCTGTTTGAGGACAAGATCTGGCGCGCCGGCCTCGGCGTGCTCGATGGCCATATCGCGAGCAAGGTCGCCGACGAAAGTGGCTGGACCGGCATCTACTGGCAATTCATCGTGGGCATCAACGTGCCGATCCATAAGTTCTCGCTCGGCGTGTCGGCTTTCTACCCGTTCGAGCGCTGGGGCGACCTGGACCGCTTCGATTTTCGCGACTTGGATTACGGCGTGTCGCTGAGCTACCATTTCTAGCGTCGGCTCCGGCCGGCACGGCGGCCGAGAGGGGCTCCGTCCAAAGCAGGGCGGCAGAGTTTTATCCACAGATTATGCAGATTGCACAGATGAAGATGGATCAGACTGCATCCGTGAAAGAACGGATCCCCGGGCTCAGTGTGCCCACCGCCTGCCGCTGGCAATTTCTTCAGAACGCCATGGCGCGCGGCGTTACGCCGCGCGGGCCGGCGGGTGTCTTCGGTGCGGGCGGGGCGGGCTCGGCTTGCTTGAGCAGTTCCGCGGCTTCTTCAGCAGAAAGCTTCTTCAGGTTCACCAGGGGTCGTTCGGGGGACTTGGAGCCGTCGCGCGTCACATAGTCATGGTTCCAGGTCAGCGCGACCCAGTCGCCGGGCTTGATGGTCTGGATGACCGCGCGCCATTGCGGATCGCCCACCGGCTGCTTGTTGAAGTCGCTGACCCGCACCATGAACTGGCCCTGCTTAGGATCGCCGTACTGGCCGGGCTTTTCATAGGCCAGGTAGCCGCGAATCTCGAACGTGGCGAATTCGCCGGAGCCGTCACACTTGTCCGGGCACAGCGTGGTCAGGCCCAGGCATTTCCGGAAAGGCGCGCCGGAAAAGACCGCGACGGTCTCGTGGCGCGCCAGCAACTCGCGCTGCTCGAGAGCCGACGCCAGCGTGGCCAGGCAGACTAATGACAGCAGGCTCAAGATCCATGTTTTCATACATAATCCTCCGAATTTATGAAGATCACGCCCCGACAGAGCGGGGCGACTACAGAGAGCCATGATTCCCTGCTGTAGCCACGGCGCTCTGCCGCCGTGTTTGATCGGATTCACTTCAGCGCCTCGAGTTGCTGCGTCAGTTTCGCGCGTTTCTCGGTCAGGCCGGCCAGCAGCGCGCGCTGCTGTGCGACCACGGCCGCCGGGGCGCGGCCGACAAAGTTGGCGTTGCCCAGCTTGACCTCGACGCCGACCAGCTGGCGGTCAACCTCGGCGAGCTGCTTGGTCAGTTTTTCGCGTTCCGCCGCCATGTCCACCGCGCCGAGCGACAGAAAGAGCGTCCCCAGCGACGTAAGCGTGCTGGGCATCGCCTGCGGCGGCACAAAGGCGCCGTCCAGCGTCAGCGTCCCGGCCTTGAGCATGCGCATGATGCCGGCGCGGTCAGCCTCCAGTTGCTCCGCCATATCGGCGGTGGCGGGCTTGATGACAAAGTCCGCCTGCTGGCCGGGCGCGATGTCATAGTCGGCGCGCAGCGTCCGCCCCAAACCAATCAGCTCGTGCCGCGCCTCGACGTGGGCGACGGTCGCCGCATCCCACGCCGCCGTCGCAATCACCGTAGGCCACGGCGCCGTCAGGATCGTCTCGCTCTCCGTGTTGTAGCCCAGGCCCCGCCAGAGCTCCTCGGTCAGGAACGGCATCAGCGGATGCAGCAGACGCAGGGCCGTGGCGAGGCAGTGGTGCATGACGCCCAGCACGACGGCCTTGCGCGCGGCGTCGCCGCCGTAGAAGACCTGCTTGGAATACTCCACGTACCAGTCACAGAACTGGTGCCAGGTAAACTCGTAGACGGCCTTGGCGTAGTCGTTGAAGCGGAATTTCGCCAGGTTGTCGTCGCAGGCCGCGATGCACTCGTTGAGCTTGGCGAGGATGTGCTGGTCGTCGGCGTGCAACCGGGCGGCGGCGAAGTCCGGCGCCTGCACATCCGCCGGCGGCGGCGCGCCCGGCGCCTGCATTTGCAGGAAGCGCGCCGCGTTCCAGATCTTGGTGCCGAAGTTGCGGCCGATTTCGAATTTCTCCTCGCTGACGTACACGTCCTGCCCCGTCGCCGTCAGCATGATCAGGCTGAAGCGCAGCGCGTCCGCGCTGTACTTCTCGATGATCATCACCGGGTCAATCGAATTGCCGAGGCTCTTGGACATCTTGCGGCCGATGTCGTCGCGCACCGTGCCGTGGATATAGACCTCGCGGAACGGGATATCGCCCATGAACTCGCAGCCGGCCATGATCATGCGCGCGACCCAGAAGAACAGGATCTCCGACGCGGTGACGAGCGTGTGCGTGGGATAATAGAATTTCAGATCGGCGTTCTGCTGCGGCCACCCGAAGACGCTGAAGGGCCACAGCCACGACGAGAACCACGTGTCGAGTACGTCCTCATCCTGCCGGATATTCGCCGCGCCGCACTTGGCGCAAACTTTCGGCTGTCCCTTCGCGGCCCACTGATGACCGCAGGCGTCGCAGTAGAAAACGGGAATGCGATGACCCCACCAGATCTGGCGCGAGATACACCAGTC
>JAPLSZ010000185.1 GCA_026398385.1 Kiritimatiellota bacterium
AGTGGATGCCGTCCTTGGCGACGAGCGGCAGTTTGTCCACGACATTGCTGATTTCCACCCACGGTTGGCCGGCCACCAGGCGCACGCTGCGGGTGACGGCGCGGCACCCGGTGGCCTTGGACGTGACGCGCAATTCCACGAGGAAAGGTCCGGATTCGACGGTGGTGATGGCCATGCCGGTGTCGGCCTTGGGCTCGTTGCGATTGGCCGGCAGCCAGCGGAAGGCGTTGAGGCCGCCGTTGACTTTGGGGTCGGCAACATTACGGCCGGTGGCGCGGTTCACAAGCTCTGTGATGTTACCGGTGGCAGGGTCGAGGGTCACGCGCAGGTGCTGATTCTCGATCGTCGTGCCGTTTACCTTGCAGCCGCCGGCCAGCGGACACTGGCCTTTCACGACGCGATAATGCCGGGAACCGAAGGCAGGGACATCATCCGTTAGAAACACCAGCTCGCCGGTGGATAGACGCTGGGCGGGAACATCCTTGCCTTGTTCGTCGGTGACCCGGTCGCCGGGTGAGCTTTCCGCTTTGGCCAGCGTCACCAAGCCGCCGTGTTTCCAGGAATGGGTGTTGAACACCGCCACGCCGCCGTTGGATGGCCCCTCGGCCGGGCCGAGCGCACCGTTGGATTTGTCGGTCGCGGGCGCCAGGGCCTCATCGAACAAGGCTTGCGTGCGGTCATCGGCCTGGCGGAAGCAGTCCTGCTTGGCCTTCCAAATGGCTTCCTGGAAGAACGGCTCGGTGGGATTTTCGGCGCACCAGGTGTGTTCGGAGCCGAGGGCGATGTAGCGCCAGGCCTCATCGAACTCGGCGCGCGGCGCGGGTCGGCCGGGATGCAGCATGGTCCAGAGCGTCTCGGCCTGGGCAAGACGCTCCTTGGCGTTGCGATTGATGGCGGTGAGGCGCGCGGCGCTGCCCAGACCGTCGGTCCAGTATTCGGTGAAGTCGCCTTTAACCACCGGAAGTTGGTCGCCATATTTCTTCTCGATCGCGGCCATGATCTCGTGGCCGCCGGCGATGACCAGGTGCGGATAGGCGTATTGCTCGTTCCACGCCTTGACCGCATCCGGGATGTCGGCATCGAGCGGGCAGTTGTCCCACAGACACCAGGAGAGCACCAAAAAATCATAGGGATGTTTCGCACTTTCCAGGCCGGCCAGTTGCCCGGTGAAATCCACTTGGGCGCTGCCGGTCTTGATGACGGCGGGGATTTTGTCCGCGTCGCGCTGGCCGAACCACGGACGGCCGGTGCTGCCGCCTTTGTCAAAGCTGCCGCTGTTGCCATAACCGCCGGGCTGGAGAAAGAGCACCTTGGACTGGCCGTCCGGGCCGACCCACCAGAACGGCCGCTGGTCGATCCCGCTGTGGGCGTTGCCCGCCCGGTCGGTGTTCGGCCAAGCCATGATGTAGCGCACGCCCTCCTGCGCCATCACCGGCACCAGCCCCCACGAGAAGCCGGGCACATCCATCTGCTGGAGCGTATCCATCGGCACGCCGGTCAGTTTCTGCAGTTCGCGACTGAAGCGGAACGCGTGGAACAGTTCCTCGTCGGAGCAGACGCTG
>JAPLSZ010000368.1 GCA_026398385.1 Kiritimatiellota bacterium
GTGGCACCACCGACCACGCAGCGGAGCGGAACGCCGGGAGCGGCCAAGCAGGGAGCGTGACGGAACGAAGTGACGGCGCGTCTCCCTGCGGGACGCGGACGGCGTGGAGCGGAGCGGGGACGGGTAGGACCGCGAAGCAGAGCCGAGCACGCTTCACGGCAAAGCATCGCCAACCACGCCGCGACCGGGGATAACGCAAGCGAGCCGCGATAGCGGCGAGCGTGGGACGTACCGCCCCACGCTCGCGGGCACGGCGACCGACTACGCGCCGGACGCCGTGCCGGGAAGATCACCGGGCCGGACCCGACTTCGCGCCTGCTTCGTCGGGCAGAGGTAGTTGCTTCTCCTGGGCGACTCTGGCAAAGTCCTTGTCGAAGTGGGTTCTAATAGCGACGGCGAGGGGCCACCAGGCTGCGTTCGGAGCGCCGCGACGAAGGAAGCCTGCCCCGGCGGAGTCCCGCGCCCTGGCGGGACGAAGACGGGCGGGTCTGCTGGCGCTCCGAACTACGCCCGGGCACGCCATGAAATTTTTCTATGTGTATCAGTTGGTCAGCTTGGGCGATCCCGCTCGTCACTATACGGGCTTTACGGAAGACCTGGAAGAACGCCTGCGGCACCATAACTCCGGTGCCTGCCCACACACGGCCAAGTTCCGGCCTTGGAAAATTGATACCTGCGCGGCTTTTTCGGATCGCGAGAAGGCGCTCGCTTTCGAACGGTACTTGAAATCGCATTCTGGACGCGCCTTTGCCCATAAGCATTTCTAAGGCTTCGTTCGGAGCGCCGCGACGAAGGAAGCCTGCCCCGGCGGAGTCCCGCGCCCTGGCGGGACGAAGACGGGCGGGTCGGCTGGCGCTCCGAACTACGCCCGGACACGCCATGAAGTTCTTACTCGCCAAGCGCTGATCTTGTTCTAACATAAGCGCGTATGGTCATCACAACGAGGACGCCATGCCCAACGAACGCATTCTGATCGTGGAGGATGAAAAAGACATCCAGGAACTGATCCGCTACAACCTGGCCCAGGCCGGCTATCGGCCCACGGCGGCCGGCACGGGCGAGGAGGCGCTCAAGCTCGCCCGCCGCCAGCCGCCGGACCTGATCCTGCTGGACCTGATGCTGCCCAAGATGGACGGTTTGGAAGTCTGCCGCATGCTCTCGGCCGACAGCCAGACCCGGCACGTGCCCATCATCATGCTGACCGCCAAGAGCGAAGAAGCCGACGTGATCACCGGTCTGCAGATGGGCGCGGACGATTACATGACCAAGCCGTTCAGCCCGCGCGTGCTGCTGGCCCGCGTGAAAACCGTGCTGCGCCGCAAGCGGCGCGCGGAGACCGGCGCGGCGGAGCCCCTCCGGCGGGGTGAACTCTTCATCCATCCCGGGCGCCGCGAAGTACGCGTGAAAAACAAAAGCGTCGAGTTGACGTTCTCGGAATTCGGCATTGTATACTATCTGGCGCAGCATGCGGGCTGGGTGTACACGCGGGAGCAGATCGTGGACGCCGTCCATGGCGCCGATTACCCGGTGACGGACCGTTCGATCGACGTGCAAATCGTCAACCTGCGGCGCAAATTGGGTGCCAGTGGCGACCTGCTCGAAACCGTCCGCGGCGTCGGCTACCGCTTTAAGGAATGACCATGCGCCCCATCCGGCTCATCGCGCAAATCTTCCCCGCTGTGCTGCTTGTGGCCCTGCTGGCTTTGCTGGCCTCCACGGTCTATACCACGCGGGAATTGCACACGTTTTATGTGGAGCAGACCGCCGCCGCGCTGGAATCCGATATTCGCCTGTTGCTGCCGCAACTGGACCTCCCGGGCCCGGCGGAGAACCTGCAGATGTTATGCCGGCAAGCGGGGCAGCGCACCGGCATTCGTTTCACCGTCATCGCCCCCGACGGGCGCGTGCTGGCCGATTCGCTCGAGGATCCGGCGCGCATGGAAAATCACGGCCGGCGGCCGGAAGTGGCCGCGGCGCTGCGCGGCGCGCGGTCCGCCAGCGCGATCCGCTTCAGCAACACACGGATGGAATCGCAGCAGTACGTCGCCCTCCCCCTGCTCGAGGGCCGGCAGATCCGCGCCGTCATCCGCGCGGCGCGACCGGTGCGGGATTTGCAGCAGACGCTGGACGCCGTCACGGACCACATCGTCCTCAGCGTCGTGGTGATCGCCGCCCTGGCCGCGGGCTTGAGCTTGTATCTCTCCTGGCGCCTGATCCGGCCGCTCAAGGCCCTGCAAAGCACGGCGGAACATTTTGCGCGCGGCGATTTCGAGCACCGCCTGCCCTCCTCCCGTACAGTGGAAATCGCCGGCCTGGCGGATTCCATGAAGCGTATGGCGCGACAACTGGATGAACGTATTCAGACCGTCAACCGCCAGCGCGTGGAATCCGAGGCCGTCCTGGCTTGCATGAGCGAGGGTGTGCTGGCCGTCAACCACGACCACGTGGTCATCCGGATCAACCGCGCCGCGGGGGACATGTTGGAGGTCGCTCCGGAAGCCGCGCTCGGCCGCAACCTGGTGGAAATTGTCCGCAATCCGGCGTTGCAGGCGTTTGTCGCGCAGGCGCTCCACGCCGCGGCGCCGATCGAGCAGGCCCTCCAGTTGTATGGCCGCCTGGAACGTTTTGTCCAGGCGCACGGCACTGTGTTGCAGGACGCCGCCGGCCGGCGGATCGGCGCGCTGGTGGTGCTCAACAACATCACGCGGCTGCATCGCCTGGAAGACCAGCAGCGCGAATTTGTCGCCAACGTGTCCCACGAACTCAAGACGCCGATCACCGCGATCAAGGGTTTCGTCGAAACGCTGCTCAGCCCGGGGGACCATAAGCCGGAGGACGCGCAGCGCTTCCTGGCCATCGTCCAGCGGCACAGCGCGCGACTGGATACCATCATTGACGATTTGCTCGCCCTCTCGCGCATCGAGCAGGACGAGGAACAAGGCGCGCTGGAACGCGCGGAGGCGGACTGGCATGACGTGGTGGACCACGCCCTCCAGCTCTGCCGCGCCCGCGCCAGCAGCAAGGAGATCGTCCTGGAAAACCGCTGTATTCCGCCGCTGCCGGCGCGCGTCAACGTCCGGCTCCTCGAGCAGGCGCTGGTCAACCTGCTGGACAACGCCATCCAGTACAGCCCGCCCGGCCAGGTCGTGAGCGTGGAGGCGCAGCGGCAGGCGGAGCGCTGGGTCATCGTCGTGCGCGATCACGGCTGCGGGATCGCCGCCGAACATCTGCCGCATCTGTTCGAACGTTTCTACCGGGTGGACAAGGCCCGCAGCCGCAGCTCCGGCGGCACCGGCCTGGGCCTGGCGATCGTCAAGCACATCCTGCAGGCCCATGGCGGCGGCGTCACGGTCGAGAGCCAGCCGGGCCAGGGTAGCACCTTCAGCATCTGGCTGCCCGCATGAACTCCGCGACGAAAGCCTACTCTGTCTCCGCGTCCGCTGCGCCCTGCCTGCCGCGCGCCGGGTCAGAGACCCGGCCTACATCCGCCACACCGTGCCCGCCTTTCGCCCTCTGTGGTGGATTCCTCGTTTTTTTCGCCCACTTCTTCCGTGTCGTTCCGTGCGTTCCGCATGCCCGGCATTGTCTGACGAAGCACGGGTGGTTAAAGCTTCGTCTTATCCGCCTGCTTCCCGAATTCACCAACTTCTCACTTGGGCCTCACACGGAGCCAACCGAGCCGGAGCAGAGTACGCACGTGCTGAGCGGCGTGTCCGCATGGGGCGGAGCCACGAAGCCGGCAGGTAACACCAACAAACAGGAGAAGAGCGATGAAGATGAAGCAGCAAGGTAAGTGGGCGTTGGCGCTTTTGGTGGCGGCGGGCTTCCAGACGGCACAGGGCGACCCGGCGGCGAGCAGTAACACGCTGGCGCGCAGCTCGTGGTATGACGACATGCAGATCAAAGGCGATATGCGGTATCGCTTTGACAACATCCAACTGGAAGGCCAGCCCAACCGCGAGCGGGAGCGCCTCCGCGCGCGGGTGGGCCTCTATCCGCAGATCAACGCGGACGTGGATGCGGGCCTCCGGCTGGGGACGGCGATGACGGTGAGCGGTGCGCCGGGCGAAGGCAATCCGAAGTCGGAGAACCAGACGCTGACGGATCAAAACACCCAGAAGGCCCTGTATCTCGATCTGGGCTACCTGGACTGGCATCCGCACGCGGTGCCGGGCCTGGACGTGATCGGTGGCAAGATGGCGAACCCGTTCATCGTCGTGGACACCTATTTGTGGGATCCGGATCTCGCGCCGGAGGGTTTGGCCGCGAAGTACCACGTCGGCGACAAGGTTCAATTTCTGGCGAACGCAACCTATCAATGGCTGAAGGAGCGCGCGACGTCCGACGATTCGCGGCTCTATGCCGGTCAGTTGGCTTTGAACTACAAGCCCGACGCAGACAGCCATGTGATGGTGGGCGCCAGCTATTACGGCTTCCAGAAGATGCAGGGCTTTCAAGTACTGGATTGGCAGAACAACAACAACGCTTGGGGCAACACGATCACCAAGCAAGTCTCCGGCACCACCACCAATTCGCTCTACGCGAACGAATTCAAGGTGCTGGAAGGTTTCGCGGAGGCGGGCACGAAGGTCCTGGTGCCGGTGACCGTGTTTGGCGCCTATGCCAGGAACTCGGACCCCGGCAACAACAACCAGGCTTGGACGTTGGGCCTGCTGTTGGGCAAGGCGAAGGATCCGGGCACGTTTCAGGTGGGCTATGATTATCGGCACCTGGAGAAAGATGCCTGGCCGGGCGCCCTGCCCGATGACGATGCGTGGGGCGGCGGCACCGATGGCGCGGGGCACAAGTTCACCCTGGTCTATCAGCTCATGAAAAACCTGCAGCTCTGCGGCACCTGCTGGCTGACCAGGGAGAACATCGCCCCGGGCGAAACCAGCCGCGACTACAAGGAATTCATGGTGGACGTGCTCGCCAGGTTCTAAATGGCGGACGGTTGCGGAGCACGGTCATGCGCGCGAAGCCAACGGCATCCGCCGGCCTAAAATTGCAACACTAATTGCTGCAGCCAGTAAGCCATCAGGGCGGTCGCGGGGATGGTCAGCACCCACGCCCAAACCATTTTGCCGACAATGCCCCATTTGACCGCGCTGAGGCGCTTGGTCGCGCCGACGCCCATGATCGAAGTGGAGATGACATGCGTGGTCGAAAGGGGAACGCCCCAATGACTGGCGATGAAAATGATCGTGGCGGCCGTGGTTTCGGCAGCGAAACCGTGAATCGGCTGCAATTTAACCATCTTGTGACCGAGGGTTTTGATGATGCGCCAACCGCCGGCGGCCGTACCGGCGGCCATGGTCAAGGCACAGGCAATTTTGATCCAAAAGACCACCCTGAACTCCGGCGTCCGCAGGAAATGCAGCCCGGCCGGCAAGTCCGCAAAAGTGCCCTGCTGCGTGGCGGTATAGAGCACGAGCGCAATGATGCCCATGGTCTTCTGCGCATCGTTGGTGCCGTGGCTTAAGCCCATGAAGGCGGCGCTGACCAGTTGAAGCTTGCCGAATACGGAGTTGATGATACGCGGCGTCAATCGGCGCAACACTATCAGCAGGAGGCTCATTAGCAGAAAGCCGCCGAGGATGCCGACGGTCGGCGAGATAAACATGGGCACGATCACCTTGGGCCAGAGCCCTTCCACCTGGTGCGTCACCGGGTTCACCGCGGCCCAGTGAATCACCGACCACTGCCCGCGCGACGACGCCAGCGTGGCCCCGCATAACCCGCCGATGAGCGCATGACTTGAACTCGACGGCAGACCCAGGTACCACGTCAGCAGGTTCCAGACAATCGCGCCGATCAACGCGCAGCAGATGGTCGGCACGGTGACAAACTGCGCGTCCACCAGCCCCTTGCCGATGGTCGTGGCGACCGAAACGCCCCAGAGCGCGCCCAGCAGGTTGAAGACGGCGGCCATGCTCACCGCCTGCCGGGGCGTGAGCACCTTGGTCGAGACGACGGTGGCGATGGAGTTGGCGCTATCGTGAAAACCGTTGATGTACTCGAAAGCCAGCGCGACCAGGATAACGCTCAGGATGAGAAACATGGGCGCACCGGGCTAGGAATATTTCAATACAATCTGGAAAACGACGTTGCCCGCGTCGCGACAGCGGTCAATGATCTTCTCGAGCGTTTCATAGAGATCCATGGTGATGATGACCTGCAACGGCTCGTATTTGCCGCTGTACAACTCGCGGACCAGTTCCAGGATCAGTTTGTCGGCTGCCCCCTCCAAGTAATGCAGTTGGCCGATCTGGTCCTTCATCGATTCCAGATGTTTGCGCTGCCGCAGCTTCTGCACCATCTCCACGACCGTCTGCACCGCTTTTTCGAGCAAGGCCACTTGCCGGGAGAAATCACTGCCGAGCAGCGTCTTGCGGCACAACATGAATTTTCCGCTGAACTTTTCCGCCGTCTTGGGAATTTTGTAGAGGGCAAACGAGAGTTCCTCGATGTCCTCGCGTTCCAGCGGCGTGACGAAGGTCCGGCACAGCTCCTCTGTGATCTTCTCCGTGATGCGCTTGTCTTTGCGCCGGGTTACGACAAAGGCTTCGAGTGTGGGGCATTGCGTGGAATCACGCAGCAAGTCCACCAGCAACTGAACGCTGCTGCGCGCCTCGACCGCGCTGGCCTCCAGCAGGTCGAAAAATTTGTCGTCGTACCCCAATAGTTTGCGTAACCAAATCATGATGTGGTACGTTCGCATAAACAGTTTAACAAGTCGAACCAAATCCTAACACAAAACTAACACCCTGCTAACAATGATCAGCGAGTATGCCTGCGCAACAAGCAAAAGGAGACACCACATGCAGAAGTCAATCAGCGGAATAAGGGCCAAAATGTTGACGCGACTGGCGCTGGTGGGCTGCGCGGTCGCCGTGGCGCTGTGCGGCTGCGGCCGCAAAAGCGCCTCGATCACGCTGGCCGGCTCCACCGCCTTCCAGCCGTTTGCCGAGAAACTGGCGGAGCAATACATGGCCGCGCATCCGGAAGTCGGCGTCACGGTGCAGGGCGGCGGCTCGGCCGTGGGGATCCAGTCCGCGCTCTCGGGCGCGGCGCAGATCGGCATGGCCGACCTGCTGGAGCTGCCGCCGGAGGCCCAAGGCCTGACCAGCGTGATTGTGGCGCGCGACGGCATCGCGCTGGTGGTGCACCCCGCCAATCCCGTGACCAACCTCGCGCTGGCCCAGGCGCGTGAAATCTTCGCCGGCACCCTCTCCAATTGGAAGGACGCCGGCGGCGCGGATCAGCCCATCACGGTGGTCTCGCGGGAAGCCGGGTCGGGCACGCGCTCATCGTTCGAGAAATTGATCGGCGTCAGCAAACTGAGCCCCGACGCCATCGTGCAGGATTCCAGCGGCACCATCCGCGAGACGGTGATCAATGACCAGCGGGCGATCGGTTACCTGTCGCACGGCTTGGTCAACGACAAGATCAAGATGCTGAAGGTGGATGACCAGGAATGTTCCACCGATAAGGTCATCGCCGGGAAGTATCCGCTGGTGCGGCCGATTTTCCTGCTGACCAAGGGCGCGCCGGAAGGGCTGGCTCAGGCGTTCATCGCCTACATCCTTTCCGCGGAAGGCCAGCAGTGCATCCACAAGAACGGTTTGATTCCCGCAAAATAGCCCGCCGCGCCGCATGAAAGCCCGGGGTGAAAAAATCGCGCAGCGCATCCTGCTGGTCATCGCCTTGTCGGCGATCTCCAGTCTGATACTGATCGCCCTGTTCATCTTCAAGGAAGGCACGCCGGTCATGCTGCGGATGGGCCTGCGTAAATTCTTGTTTTCGCGGGAATGGGATCCGCAGGCCGGCTTGTTCGGCATCTATCCCATGATCGCCGCCTCGTTGTGGGTGACCCTGGGCGCGATGCTGATCGGCGCGCCGCTGGGCATTGCCGGCGCGATTTTTCTGAATGAATTCGTCCCCAAGACCGTCCTGCGCATCGTCAAGCCGGCCATCGAACTGCTGGCCGGCATTCCGTCGGTCGTCTACGGCTTTATCGGCGTCATGGTGTTGGCGCCGCTGATTCGCGATCATCTGGGCGGCCCGGGGCTCTCCATCCTGGCCGCCGCCATCATCCTCGGGGTCATGATCCTGCCCACGGTCATCAGCATTTCGACCGACGCGATCGGCGCCGTGCCCAACTCGTACCGCGAAGGCGCCCTGGCGCTGGGCGCGACGCGCTGGCAGGCGGTGCACATGGTGATCCTCAAGGCCGCGCGGTCGGGCATCATGGCCAGCATCATCCTGGCGATGGGCCGGGCCATCGGCGACCTCAAGGCCGCGCGGTCGGGCATCATGGCCAGCATCATCCTGGCGATGGGCCGGGCCATCGGCGAAACCATGGCGGTCATCATGGTGGCGGGCAATACGGTGAAACTGCCGCATTCCGTGCTGGATTCCGCGCGCACCCTGACCGCCACCATCGCCTTCGAGATGGCCTCGGCCACCGGCCGGCACCGGGAGGCGCTGTTTGCCATCGGCGTCGTGCTGTTCGTGATCATCATGATCCTGAATACCTGCGCCACGGTCAGCCTACGCGGAAGGACGACCAGGTCATGAACCTCCTTTCGCCCAAGTGGACGCAGCGGATCGCCATCGGCGTGCTGGGCGCCGCCACGCTGGCGACGCTGCTGGTGCTGCTGTTCATCATCGTGTTCGTGCTGGAAAAGGGCCTGCGGACCATCAGTTGGAGCTTTCTCTTCACCAATCCGCAGGATATGGGCCGGGCCGGCGGCATTTTCCCAACCCTGGTCGGCACCCTCCTGCTGCCGCTGCTGGCCCTCGCCGTGGCCGTGCCCCTGGGCGTCGGCACAGCCGTATACCTCACCGAGTACACCCGCGAAGGCCGGCTGACGCGCATCATCCGCTTCGGCACGGACTGCCTGGCGGGCATTCCCTCGATCATCTTCGGCCTGTTCGGCTTCATCTTCTTCGTCACCATCTTGAAAATGGGCTGGTGCCTGCTGGCCGGCGGTCTGACCCTGGCGATCATGATCCTGCCGACGATCATCCGCACCACCGAGGAGGCCATCCGGGCGGTGCCCTACAGCTATCGCGAAGTGAGCTTCTCGCTCGGCGCCACGCGCTGGGCCACCGTGGTGAAGGTCGTGCTGCCCAACGCGCTGCCGGGCATTGTCACCGGCGTGATGCTGGGCATCGGCCGCTGCATCGGCGAGACCGCCGCGGTCATTTTCACCGCCGGCTCCGCGTTGCGCCTGCCGCATTCCGTGTTCGATTCGGTGCGCACCATGTCGGTGCATTTCTACATCCTGGCGCGGGAAGGAGTTTCCGCAGAGAACGCTTACGGCACCGCCGCGGTGTTGATCCTATCCATCCTGCTGCTGAACGTGACCACCTATTGGCTGATGCACCGGTTCATCGGCCGGCGGGCTTGACGGCCCAGGCGATAAAGACACACGCTCATGACGGCTGAGATTAAAATATCCGTGCGGCAACTGTCCGCGTTTCACGGCCGGGCCGAAAGCCTGCGCGGCATCACCCTCGATGTGCCCGACCACCGGATTCTGGGCATCATCGGGCCGGCCAGTTCGGGTAAAACCACGTTCCTGCGCACGCTGAACCGGCTGAATGATCTGGTCCCGGATTTCCGGGTGACGGGCCAGGTCTTGCTCGATGGCGCCGATATTTATCAGCCGGACTTTGTCGTGGTCGCACTGCGCAAACGAGTTGGCATGGTGTTTGCCCTGCCCGTGCCACTGCCCATGAGCATCCACGACAACATCGCCTATGGCCCGCGCCTGGCCGGCATCCGCGACCGCCAACGGCTGAGTGAAACCGTCGAGCGGGCCTTGCAGGCCGCTTTTCTCTGGGACGAGGTCAAGGACCGCCTGCACACCTCCGCGCTGCGGCTGTCCGGCGGCCAGCAACAGCGCCTGTGCCTGGCGCGCGTGCTGGCGATGGAGCCGGAGGTGGTCCTGCTGGACGAACCCTGCTCCGGTCTGGATCCGATCTCGACCGCGAAAATCGAGGAGGCGCTGGTGGCGCTGAAGAGCCGCTACAGCATCATCCTGGTGACCAACAACACCAAGCAGGCGTCCCGCGTAGCCGACGACACCGCCTTTTTTCTGATGGGTGAACTCGTGGAACATGGGCGCACGGCGCAGGTCTTCACCGTCCCCCGGGATCAACGCACCAGCGATTACATTACGGGACGCTTCGGATGAGCCTGGACGCTAAAATCCGATTCGAGCTGGTGAGCCTGTTTTATGGCGCCTTCGAGGCGCTCAAGCAGGTGAACATGACCATGGCGGAGCGGCAGATCACGGCCTTGATCGGCCCCTCCGGCTGCGGCAAATCCACCTTGTTGCGCACCTTGAACCGCATGAACGATCTCATCCCCGGCGTCCGGATCACCGGGCTGGTGCGGGTGGATGGCCGGAATATTTACGCCCCGGGCACCGATGTCACCACCCTGCGCAAGCGCATCGGCATGGTTTTCCAACGGCCCAATCCTTTCCCCCTGTCGGTGCGGGACAATGTGTCCTTCGGACTGCGGGTGGCCGGGCTGACCAGCCGCGCGGACGTGGAGCCCATCCTCGAACGCAGCCTGCGGGCGGCCTGGCTCTGGGACCAGGTGAAAGACCGCCTGGATCAGTCGGCGCTCGACCTCCCCCTGGATCAGCAACAGCGCCTGTGCATCGCCCGCCTGCTGGCCGTGGAGCCGGACATCATCCTCATGGACGAGCCTTGTTCGGCGCTCGATCCGATCGCCACCGGCAAGGTGGAGGATCTGATGTTGGAACTGAAGAAGCAATACACCATCGTCATCGTCACCCACAACATGCAGCAGGCCGCCCGCATCTCCGATGTCACGGGCTATATGCTGCTGGGCGACATGATCGAAAGCGGCGCAACCGCGGCGCTCTTTACCAACCCGCAGGACCGGCGCACCCAGGACTACCTCAGCGGCCGGTACGGATAATGAGTTCCGCATTGAATAAAACGATTTACAGAACCATGCTGGAGGGATACTTCTATGTCCGTGCATTTACAGTATGAAATCAACAGCCTGAAAAACCGCATGTTGGGCCTCTGCGCCCTGGTGGAGGACGACCTCCGCCAAGCCGTGCAGGCGGTGGATCGGCGGGACCCGGCCCTGGCCCGGCAGGTGATCGAGAAAGATCTGCTGGTGGACCAGAGCGAGGTGTCTATCGAGGAGGAATGCCTCAAACTCCTGGCGCTGCACCAGCCCGTGGCCAACGACCTGCGCTTCATCATCGCCGTGCTGAAGCTTAACAACGACCTCGAGCGCATCGGCGACCTCGCCGTCAACATCGCCGAGCGCGCGCTGTTCCTCAGCTCGCAGATCCGGCTGGACATCCCCTACGACTTCTCCGCCATCTCCGCAAAAACCCAGGCCATGCTGCGCCAGAGCATTGACGCCCTCGTCCATCTCGATGCCGACCTCGCGCGCAAGGTCGGCCTGGCCGACGACGAGGTGGACGCCCTCAACCGCGAGGCCTTCAACCGCGTCACGAGCATGATCAAGGCCCACCCCGACGACCTCGATGCCCTCATCGCCCTGCTGTCCGTCTCCCGCTATCTCGAGCGCATCGCCGACCATGCCAGCAACATCGCCGAGGACGTCCTCTACCTGGTCGAAGGCCGCATCGTCCGCCACCAGCACAAGGCGCTGTCCAAGAGCTAGTGTTTGGATCCGCATTTTCTGGAGGGCCACGCTCCGTCGTGGCCGTCTTTCGTGGTGTTTGGTGCGCGATACCGTTGTCTAGTTATTTGCGGGACACTACACCAGGGTGGCGCTCGACCGGTTGCATCGGAATGGTTCTTGACCCGCGGCGCAACTGTGCTTCTATAGCTGAAAAACCGGAGATCGTTATGCCCCTGATGGCCTGTCCCGAATGCGGCCGACCTGTCTCCAACCAGGCGCCACAGTGTCCTTCGTGCGGCTTTCCGCTGCGGCCGGTCACGCCGCCCCGGCGTAATTCCGCCCTGACGTGCGGGCTGGGCTGCCTGTTGGCGACTGTCGCCGTTTTTTTTCTGATCGCCGTCATGGGCCTGCTGGCCGCCATCGCCATCCCCTCCTTCGTGAAGGCGCGCGGCAACTCGCAACGCGCCGTCTGCGTGCGCCATCTGGAGGAACTCGCGGACCTCAAGGCCACCTGGGCCGAGGAGCACAGCGCCACCAACGGCACCGTCATCCCCGATGCGGGCCTGGTGGAACTCGCCGGCGGACGGCTCAGCCAGCTCTGGTGCCCCAAGGATGCCCAGCGCTCTTTCCGGACCTCCTATGTGCTCAATCCCGTCGGCGTGGATCCGCTCTGTCAGTGCGCTGACGAACACGCGCTGGAGTCGGCGGACGAAGATGAATAACATGGACGCGTATGCACCGTCTGCCGCGCGTTATGATCGTCCCCGGGACTGGTTCCGCCGCTGTGGCCAGAGCGGCCTGCAGTTGCCCGCCCTGTCGCTCGGCTGCTGGCACAACTTCGGCGCGGCGGGCACCGACGCCGCCGGCCACGGGCACGAGGCGGAAATGCACGCCAACGCCCGGTGCCTGCTGTGCACGGCTTTCGACCTTGGCATCACCCACTTCGACCTCGCCAATAACTACGGCCCGCCGCCGGGCGCCGCCGAGGAGCGCGTCGGACGCATCCTGCGCGACGATTTCCGGAACCACCGCGACGAGTTGATCATCTCGTCCAAGGCCGGTTACCGCATGGGTCCCGGGCCCTATGGTGACGGCGGATCGCGCAAGCATCTATTGGCGAGTTTGGATCAGTCCCTGCGCCGGCTGGGCTTGGACTACGTGGATATTTTTTACTCCCACCGGCCCGATCCACTGACGCCGGTCGCCGAGACGCTCGGGGCGCTCGATCAGGCCGTGCGCAGCGGCAAGGCTCTGTACGCCGGCCTCAGCAATTATTCCGGACCGCAAACCGCCGAAGTGCTCGGGCTCTCCGCCACGCTCGGCCTCGTGCGTCCGGTCATTCACCAGCCGCGCTACTCCCTGCTGCACCGCGCCGTGGAAGCCGACCTGCTCCACGTGCTCGAAAAACACCAACTGGGCATCATCGCCTTTTGCCCCCTGGCGCAGGGGTTGCTCTCGGATAAATACCTGGCCGGAATTCCGGACGACTCCCGCGCGGCCAGCGCGACCGGCTTTCTGCGCCCCGCCCAGATCACACCGGACCTCGTGGAACAGCTTCGGGCCCTGAACGCGCTGGCGGCGGCGCGGGGCCAGTCATTGGCGCAGATGGCCCTCGCCTGGGTGTTGCGCGACGGCCGGGTGACCAGCGCGCTGATCGGCGCCAGCCGGCCGGAGCAGATTCGGGAGAACGTCCTGGCCGTGGCCCACACCGCCTTCACGGCGGAAGAACTGGCGCGCCTCGACGCCATCCTGGCGTCCTGAGGCAACGCGGACCGTAAGGCCTCAGTCACATGGTGGTTCTTAGGGGCGTCGCTGGCGATAAGATCATACTGTAGGCCGGGTCTCCGACCCGGCGATAGGCGACGCCCGCGAGTTCGACCCGTTCGACCCATTCGGCAGGCTCAGGGATTGTATCAAGCTCAGGGCAGGCACGCTCACCGCAGGCGGGCGCAGCAAGCCTGCGCCCCTACGTCACTGACCCATTACCAGACAGAGAAGAAAAAAGCTTGCACATCCAAGACCTGTACATGATAATGTCCATATGAAAGCCATAACATATACTGCGGCCAGGGAGAAACTTGCGGACACCATGCAACGGGTCTGCGAGGACCATGCTCCGGTGATCATCACGCGCCGCCGCGATCAGGCCGTCGTCATGATGGCGCTCGCCGACTATGAGGCCCTCGAGGAAACAGCCTACCTGCTGCGCAGTCCGCAAAACGCCAAGCGGCTGCGTGACGCCGTGGATCAACTTCGCCTGGGCAAGGGAACGGAGCGGAAACTCCCGGAGATGGAGTGAAGATCGTGTTCGCAGATCGAGGGTGGGAGGACTTCACCTATTGGGTCGAGCATGATCGCAAAATCGCGGTGCGGCTCGTTCGCTTGATTAAAGACATCGAGCGCGAGCCGTTCGACGGGCTGGGCAAACCGGAACCCCTGCGACATGACCTGGCGGGGTTCTGGTCGCGGCGTATTACCGATGAACACCGCCTGGTGTACGCCGTTGACCAGGAACGCATACTCATCGCCCAGGCGCGATACCATTACTAGCCCGGCTTATTCATGAAGCATGAACAAGCCGCCCTGCGGGCTTCGACTCCGGCCCGTAAAACCGGGCCTGCGCTCAGGGCTAGCCCTGAGCCGTTCGACGGGCTCACGGTCCCATGTCCGCAGCGGCTGTGCCAAGGTCCCGAGCTGGTCGAGGGACAAGGTGCGAAGCACCGCGTCGAAGCCTGACGGGCGGCCCGCAGGCCGCCCATCAGGCGGATTATGAATGAATGCGTAGCGTTCATGAATAATCCGGGCTAGTTGATCACGGCGGCTGTCCTCACAAACGCCGCCAGCCAGCCCGCCGGACGGATTCAGCCCAGGCCTGCGGCCTGCTCGGGCAATAAGGCCAGTCCGTGCTGCGCCAGGAGCGCGGCGAGGTCGGCGGCGCGAAACAGGCAGCCGGGCAGCGTCTGCTCCAAACCGCGCGGCGCGGCGCCGCGCACGACGGACGCGCCGACCACCACCGCTTTTTCAATGCGGCAGCGGATGGTCCCCGCGCCGCCGGTCAGCGCCAGATCCGCTTCGAATGCGGGCGTAGCGCCAAACTGCCAGTCCCATTCCGCCTGCCGCGCCCGTAGCGAACGCCAGGGCAACGCCTCGAGATAAGCATCGCCGGCTGACCTCATCCGCGCGGGAAACCAAGCAGGCCAGGCGGAGCGGACGATGTCTTCCACCGCCGGAACGTCGAGGCCGGGCTGCATGGCGGAGAGGTTTACGACCGGCGCGGGATGGGAAGCGACGGCGCGGGTGGCGAGGCTCAGCCCGCCGGCGATGCAGGCGGCCGAGGTCGGCGGCGACCAGCAGCGTGCCGTGGTGCAGCACGGCGGCGCGCCGGTAACAGAAGGCGTGGCCCGAAAATTTTTGACCGTGCGCCAGGAGGCTGTGGTGGGGACCCAGTCGGGCGGGTATCCCGGCGCGTTGCAGCGCGGCGGCCAGCCCCGTCAGGACCGCCGCCTGATCGTACTGCGCGCGTGGCAGAAGCAGCGCATAGTTCAGGTTGCCGGCGTCGTGATACACCGCGCCGCCGCCGGAAATACGGCGCGCCAGGACGCAGCCTTCGGCCCGCAGGGTTCCCGGATGGCATTCCCGCCAGGGATTCTGGTTCTTGCCGATGACCACCGCGCCGGAGCTGCGCCAGAGAAACAGGATCGGCCCGCGCTCCGGCGCGAGGTCCAGCAGGCACTCCTCCAACGCCAGATTGCGGTGCACATCCAGGCTCTCGGTTCTGACAATCATCGGTTTCCACCTGTGGCTGCGCGCGTCCCCGCGCCGCGCCGCGCCTTTCCTTAGCACAACCGGGCGCCGGCGGCCAGACCATGCCATTTTTTCTTTTTTTGCAACCGCCAAGCGCGTAAGCTACCGCTCAACCTATGGCGGCACCCACCATCATCCCCGCGCCGGA
>JAPLSZ010000230.1 GCA_026398385.1 Kiritimatiellota bacterium
CAGTTCCGCGGGGGCGACGTCCTTCCTGCCGCAACGGACATTCAGCACCGAGGGTCGTGATGGTGTTTTCCGGAACACGACAAAGAAGGAATCGGCCCGGTCGTTCACATCGAGGCAAATTTTGGTACCGTTCTTCTCCGCCTTATATCGCGCCATCGTGCGAATTTCTCCGGTAACCGGATTGAAGAGTTCCGGGACTTTGCCTGTAACTCGCAAGCTGGCCTCGAACTGTCCGGTTCGCTTGAAATTGGACAGGAAGAAAATCATGCCATCATCAAGCCGACGCGCCTTCCAGCGGATGGGACAGGTTGCGTCCGCAACAATCGGCGCGACGCCGGCTGACTGCAACGTGGCCACGGAAACTGGCACGCCGTCCACGATTTTGCCGCCCTCCTTCTGGAGTTCATCGATCCGCTTGCGGACGTGGGGGCGGATGTAGTCGAGCTTGGGCATGGCCAACAGCTTGTAACGGGCAAGAACCTGCTTGGGATTCTTTTCGTCATAGACTACCCACTCGCCATTCACGACATGCACGGTCCTCAGCAGCGCGTCGGAGTTCATATAGTCGTAATCGTAACCAGCCGGCACGGGATTGGCCGGGCCAGTCATCTGCGGGGCAAAATCGCCAATGTAGATCGCCGCGTCGGCTACCGGTTCTCCCTGCTGCAGCATGTAGTTGACGCGTTGCAGGTACTTCACCCAGTCGCGGGACTGGACAAACCAGGGTGTATTGCGATGGAAGGCCGTACCGAACCATGGATTTTTGCCCGGCACGCCGTCCCTGGGTTGATGTGCATACACGTGCAGAAGCGTCTGGTTGATGCCCTCGCAGAAAAGCTCCTCGCCGCGAGCCTTGATGTTGTACGGGTGGTGGCCGAGATCCAGGCCGCTAGTGAACGACTCGGCATAGACTTTCCGCTTGCCGTAGATGTGCGCGCAGGAACTGGCGGCCCGGCACTCGATCGTACCCAAGCCGGCATTGCTCCAGAACTCGCCGCCGATCTCGTCGGAATAGCTGCCATAGATCAGAAACTCGCTCGGGAACCCCCAGTGCCCGTAGTTTTCCAGCCACATGGTCATAGTGTGCTTGTGCGCGACGTCCCGCAGGCCTCCCACATAGTACTCGGCGATCATGTCGGCCACGGTCCGGCGCAGATTCCAGAGGAACTGGTCGGAGGTCTTGGCGCTGTCCACAACCCGCCCGGTCATGACGGGAAGCAGGATAATGGGATCGTAGCCGTTGCGCTTCTTGAATTCCGCCGCAAAACCGTCGGTCCAGTTCTGGGAGCCCATTTCATAGCTGTCGGCGGTAACCCCCTTGAATGCTGACCGTTCCTGGGGCGTCAACTGTTTCAGCAGTTCGCCAAACATCGAGTCGAAATGATACTCGACAAGAGACTTGCTCATCTTGTCGACCTCGAGCCCGGTCGCCTCGGGCGGCGCGGGCGCATTCTTCTTGCCGGTGGTGATCATGCCGAAATAGATGACCGTCCAATCGCCTGCGGGAAGCTGGCAGGTCAGTCTGCCGCTGGCCTCGAGCTTGTCCGTCAGATTGATGATGTCCGCCTTCCGCATCACCGCCGAGGCGTCATCCGGTTCGACCGTGTCCGGGAAGATATAGGATTGCCAGGTGGGGCTTGGATCCGGATGCATCCTGCCCAGTTGCTTCTCGATGACCTGGGCAACCTTCGGCTCTGAGGTGAGCTCCACCGCTCCGTCGGGCAGTCCGCATGGCTCAAGCTCGAACTCCTGCGCCGTCACCTCCTTGAAGCTGAAGGTCTCGATGCCGTCCGGAAGAAAGTCGGTGGTGGGATTCCTGCCGCCGGTTTCGATGTCGGCCACCAACTCGCGCGTGCCATCGCGCAAGGCGAACAGCTTGGCGCCGACACTGCCCTTGACGACCAGCGCCCGGGCCTTGAATGGGGCGGCATGGCGAAAATACATGGTGGTGCCGCCCGGCCATTTGCCGGACAGCCCCCATGGCGCGACGGATGCAGGGCCGAGCACGCGGGCGGCCTGCCAACCCACCGAACTCCTGACGTCGCTGCGCCAATCCTTGGTCTCGCTCATGGCGGCCTGCCACGATGCGTCGGAGACGATGTGGGTTGTCTTCCCAACCTGGTCCTGCAAGACGATGTCGGCGATGAGCCCTGCCGGGCCCACCTCGGCGTTGGTGACCGCGATGGCGATGACGTTGAGTCCCGGCCGCAGATGCTCCTTGATCGACACGATTTCCTGGGCTTGCCAGTTGGCCCCACGCTTCACTTCCCGGTCATTGATCCACAAGACATAGGCATTGTCCGCGACCACCATGGCCGATGCGGCCGTGAGCGTGGCCGGGTCCGCCTGGATGACGCGTCTGAAATAGCGCGTTTCGGCGGGCGCACTCTGGGCACCGTTTTCGGCAGGGTGCCAGATCCAGGACGCATGCGCCAGCGACAGAGCGGCATCATTGCCTGGACGAGGAGAAGAAACGAGTGTCACCGACTCCTTTTGGGGAACCGCCACCACCGCGATGTCCTGCACGACCGGATTGCCGCCGGATCGCACGACCTGCGAGAAGGATCCGCCCTTGGCGGGAAATTCGGTCCAGGTGACCCGGCGCATTGATTGTTCCGGCTTGATCCACGGTCCTCCAGACTGGCTCCAGCCCGGGCCGTTGAACATCATGATTTCCACGCCCACCCGTGCCGCTTCCTTCAACGCATGCCGCGTGAGCCCCATCCATTCGGGTGACATCATCTTGACCGGGCCGCCGCCCTCAATGTTGCCGATCATGGCCCGCTTGATGCCGACCTTGGCCATGGTTTCCAGATCTTTGGTGATACCATCAGCCGTGATGTCGCCATTGAGCCAGTACCAGTAACACCCGGGCTTGGTTTCATCCGGCGCATTGCGAAACCGCGTCGCCAATTCATCGGCAGCGACGGCGCGCCCCACGGCCGACAGGACCAGCAACAACAGCAGGGTTTGTTTCACCATGTTGATTCTTCCCTCGACCATTCTACACACTCTTCAACGGATACTCGCTATTCGTTCGCCCGCGGCATCAGAGACAGCCGGACTGCTCCGCCCGCGCTACCGCGCTCTCGGCAGCTCGGCCGCGGTCTGCACGGTGACAGGACCTAACAGCCCGGAGGGCACCAGCGGCGAGTCCTTTTTCCACAGGCGCCAACTGGTGAACGTGAACCGGCCGGTGGGACTGGGCTTGCCTTCATCAAGCCACTTCGGCCACGCGCGCAGGGTGCCGTCGCCATTCCGGTCGCTGTCTTCGGGCAATTGCTCATCGCCGATCATCCGGTTGATCCAGAGGTTGACGACCTTGATTTCAAGCGTGTTGTTGCCGGGCTTCACGGCGCTGGTGACCTCGACGCGGTAGGGCGGTTTCCACAGGATACCCAGCGGCTTGCCGTTGAGTTGTACTTCCGCCATGACCTCGACGCGGCCCAGGTCCAGGAAAACCCGCCGGCCTTTGGCGGGCGCCTTGTCGAGCTGGAAACGCGTGCGATAGGTCGCCGTGCCGGAGTAATACTTGATGCCGGCTTCCGGTCGGCGTGACCAATCTTCCAGTTTCTCGAAGGTCGTGGAGGCGGGGCCGCCCCACTTGGGGGCGAACGCGACGGTCCACGGCCCGCCAACCCAAACGGGCGCCGGCAAACCGGCGACCATCAGGTCGCGATGTTTTCCGTCGGCGGTCGTGACGACATAGGCGCCAGGCTGGGTGAGCAAGCCCTGGGCGACGTCCAAAACGGGCGCCGTGGGCAACATGCCGGGGCTGCGCGGCTTGGCCACCAGTTGGGCGATCTGGGCGTCGGTCATCGCGCCGCCAAATTGCGCCAAATCGGTGACTTCCCCGCGGAAGGGAGCCACCTGCCGCTGATGCGGCGCGCCGATGGACGGATGGACCGCTAGCGGCCCTTTCAGTCCGGTTTTCACGAGCTTCCCGTTGAAGTACAGGCATGGAATCCTGTCGCGATAGACCACGGCCACGTGCGTCCAGCCGCTCAGCTTGGCCGGATACACCAGCGGTGCCGCGAAATAGTCAGTCCCGTGTTCATGCACCACCACTCCGTTGCGCCCGACGGCCCAACCGGCACCGGCATCGGCCCCGGTCCAAACCTCGTGGCCGGGTGCCGGATAAACCACGTCGTTGCGGTCGATGGCATAACTGCCGACTCCCGAATTGCTTTCAACCGGCAGTGCCGTGTCGGTCTTGGGATTCACCCAAGCAGCCATGGTGAAAGTGTTGGCGATTGTTGCGGGTTGCTTGGGTTCAATGCGGGCGAAGCGCAATAATTCCCGGCCGTCTTTCGTTAGAGAAACGATCTGGTTGGAAGCCATGGCCGGTTTGCGGAAGATGACGAACACCGAGCCGTGCGGTTCGAGCCGGAGTGGAACGGTCGTCGTGCCGTCCTTTTCCTGGAACGCGGATGCCGGACGGATGCGCCCGGTGTCCGGTGCCCACAATTCCGGCTGCCTGCCCGCAACGCGGAAGGTGGCCATGGCCTCGCAGTCGCGCGGCTGCGGGTTGGCAACGAAATAAACCTCCGCGTCGCCGATCGTGCGGTGGATGTGACGGAGGACGGGCTCCGCCGTGAAGTCGGCCGGGATTCCGCGCCCGGCGAGCACCTGCGCGGCGGTCTTGCCGGTGATGATCTTGTCCCACATCGCATCGGCGAGTTGCTTGACTTCGGCGTCACCGTCGGGCAGATCGGCCAGGCTGGGCGACTTCCGGGGCGGTCTCGCGCCGAGCACCGTCGCGCCGGCGTCCACGAGATCCTTGATCTTGCGCAACAGCTTCGGGGTCATCGTTTCAACGTCCGGCAGCACAAGCACCCGGTAGCTCATGCCGTCGGGCAGCACGATACGCCCGTCCTTGACCGACATCCGCGTCAGAACGACTTCCGACGTGCAGCCGTCAAAGTTGTAGCCGCCGCGGACCAACGGCGCGACCGAGGCATCGCCCGGCGGGGCGAAGCGGCGCGGCGCGCCCTCGGGCTGCAAGTAACACACGTCGGCGACGAACTGTCCTTGTTGGAGCAAGTATTGGCAGCGGGCCAGATACTCATGCCACGCCTTCGACTGCTCCCACCACGTCTGCGTCCGTTCGTAGTGCAGGCCCCAGGGGCCCATGCTCATACCGGGCGCGGCATTGGTCCACGGCTGCGCGGCGTAGCGGTGAAACACGAACCGGTTGATGCCCTCGCAAAACGCCCAGTCCCCTAGGTCCTTGATGTTGGCGGGGTGGCCCTGCCATCGCTCGCGGTCGTTTGCGGTGAAGACCTCGGCGCCAAGGATTCGCTTGCCGTAGGTATGTATTGCCGACGCCATTTCAGTGCAACTGTAGGCCATGTGAAAGCGGTCCCATGCCCAGAACTCGGCCATCGGCTCGTCGGCCTGCCCGGCGTAGGTCATCTCGTCGGCCGGCACGCGGTCGTAGGCTTCGATCGAAAGCCGCAGGCCCTGCGCGTTGGCCAAACGCCGGAACTCGCCCGCGTAGTTTTCCACCACCAGGTCGGAAATGGTCTGCCGCAGGTCCCACAGGAAGCGTTCGGTCACATCGACGTTGTCAATCGCGCGGCCGGTGAAGGTCGGCAGGAAGGGCAGCAAATCGTAGCCGCGGCGCTTCTTGAATTCCTCCAACATGAGCGGCGTCCAGTTCTGCGAGCCGGCCTCCCAACTGTCGATGTGGGTTGAGGCGAGCGTCTTGTCGGAGCCAGCCACACTCTTGTTTTCGGCGATGAGCCGGCCCATCAGCCCGTCGAACATCGCCTTGGTCGCCGTCTTGCTGAACTTATCGCACTCCAGGCCGCGGCCCGACGCGGGTGCCGGGTGGTTGTCCTTGCCGGTCGTGGTGTGGCCGAGGCGGATGACGAGCCACTTGCCCGGCGCGACGTCCCACGTCAGCTTGCCGTCGGAGGCCATCTTCGCCGTCACGTTGATGATCGAGGTTCGCGGGACGGCGTGGCCCTCGGCAAGCGGCGGGTAATTGGCTGGTTGCGGCGGCAAGTGGCCGGGCACGAACGAGGCCTTGGCCGGAATATTGTCGGTGCGGTAGGGCGCGCCCTTGGCGGCCTCGACCGCGGGCAGCGGCATCGCCAGCACCGCAATATCGCGATAATAGCCGTTGACGGCCTGCGGCTGCGCAAGCTTGCCTGCAAAAGCCGTGGGACCTTCGACCACCGTCTCGCTCCAGGTAACCTTCTGCATCGACAATTCGGACGCGATCCACGGTCCGCCGCTGCCGCACCACCCGGCGTCGTTGTTCATGTTGATCTGCAGGCCGAGTCGCTGCGCTTCGTTGCAGGCGTGGTGGAAAAGCTCGCGCCACAGCGGCCCGGCGAAATCGGCCGGACCTTTCGGTGCGCCCTGATCCACCTCCATGTAGAGCACACCGCCGATTCCTACCCGGGCCATCGCCTCAAGGTCGGTCGTGATCCCCTCGCGGCTCAGGTTGCCGCTGAGCGGGAACCAATAGACCCATGGTCTTGCCGAGGGCGGCGGAGTGACGAAGCCTCTTGCCAGGTCATCGGCCGCGTCCGCCGACGCGAAAAGACACGACACGGCCAGGCCAGCGGCCCAAGCAACTGTATTATTGATGGTTTGCTTTCTCATGATGTTTTTCCCTTGAACTACTTTACTGCTTCACAATCCTTACACGTTCCAGTTGCATCCGGTACACACCGGCTTCATCAGAGGCCGGCTCTCCGAAACGGGTCGCATGGATCTTAACACGCCGCACTTTCGGATAACCAATCACCGTATAGAGGTCCACACTGAGTCCTTTCCCATCCGGCGCCGGACAATTGGTAAACGACGCCACCGTCGTGTATTTCTCCGGCTCCGTTGCTATTTGCACGGTGAAATCGCGCGGAAAACCGGCCACCCCGCCACCCTTGGCCCCGACATCACCGCGGGGCACAAGCACAATCCCTTTGAGCGTTGCCTCCTCGCCAAGATCGATCACCACCCATTCCTGCCCCACCGCCCCATCATGCGCCGCGGAACTATAACCTTTCTTCCCCTTGTCCGATTCAGGGGCCGCCAGGTTCGCCGCACCCCAACCGCCTTCTTCATGCGAGGAAGATGCCGCAACCCGGAGCTTCGTGTTAACTTCCTGCGAGACCCGCACAGGCTCTGCGGTGTCCACGGCCCGAATGCCGCGCACCTCGATGTCGTAACTGCCGTTGCCAAGCCCGGTCACCTTGCCCGGCCTGCTGTTGACCAGAACCGACTCACCCCCGGGCAACACCACATCCGCCTCGGTGCCGCCCGGAACGGTCAGCTTCAGCCTCAACGCCGTCTCCTTCATTTCCCAGCCGACGTCAATCGCTCCATGCGGCGTCGGCACCAGCCCCCTGGCCCAGCTCACCTCCTTGACCGGCAATGGCCGCACTTGGAACCGGCGGAACCCCGGCTCTAACGGCACCACGCCCAGCAGGTAGGCGCTGAACTGATAGGCGATCGCCGTATCCGGATGCGATTCATCGCCCCACCCGCGCGTTCCCATCCCCATGCACTCGGTTGTCGTTGTCGCACCCTGCCAGCCCGGATCCACCAGCTTCATCCAGTTATGCTCGTAGATCGCCTTCATGCCCGGTTGCCCGAACCCGTAGGTGAACAATCCCCGACTCGCCAGGGCCTGGAACTTGCCGTGCCCGATAAGTCTGAAATGCTTGGCAACCCGCTCCGCCTGCGGTTGCGACAGCAATCCCATGGAAAGCGCCAGCGCGTTTGCCTCGGCGCCGAAACCACGCGTTTCAACCGCCTCGCAAAGCCAGCCCCGCGACTCATCCCACAACTTATCAAACAGCGCGCGCCTGATCACACCGGCTTTCTGCCGGGCCGCCGCACCGTCATCCTTGTAACCCAGCCGGTCCGCTATCCGGGCGGCATCGGAAAATACGCCCCACAACAGAACATTCATGTAGGCGCGCTGGCGCGTGTCGCCAAGGTCCAGGTTGCCGGCATGCTTCGAGGTTGCGCGATCCTGCACAAACAACCCATCCGCGCCTATCCTGCTTCCGAGATAGCCAAGCAAACGCTTCAGCGCCGGATAAATCTCCTTCAACGTCGCAATGTCATCCGTATAGAGCAGATGTTCCCAGGCAACCGGCACCAGCCAGGCAGCGAATTCGTCCGACGGAAACGGCCCGTAGTCGCCCGCAACAGGCGGAACGCTTGTTTCCGGATACGGGCATGCCTGCACATATCCTTCCGGCGTCTGGTTGAACGCCAGCATCTTCAGGGAGTCCCGCATATAGGTCGGCCGCGCGAAGGCATAGTAAACATTCCGCTGCGCGAAATACAGGTCACCTGACCAGACAAGCCGGTCGCGCTTGCCGCCGTCCGCCACGAATGAGAGCGTCCGGGCAAACTGCCACTTCGACAGGTCGCCCGCAAAATCATCCTCGAGAAGCGTCCGGCCCTTGCCATCCTTGACGCTGATAGAATCAAACAACGGCCATTTCTCTTTCGGCGTGTAGAACCCGACCCGCCCGGACCGGAACGTATCATCACGTGTCTCATCCACAACCACACCGTCCAGCCGCGTGGCAATGAGATTGCCTTTTGCCTCAATCTGCAGATGATACCTGGCGCCATCCGTCAGCGGTCCGGCAAGCTTCTTCTCGCTGAGCACCTTGTCCACGCCGCCGTTTCGCTGGATCAAGCGGAACACCCCGTTGAGCGCGAATTCCACCTTATAGGCATTGCGCGCATCCTGCGCCCGGAACGCGACCCCTGCCGCCGAAACATGATGCGGATTTGCCCGCAGTTCGAAAGACGTCTCCACCGTGACATCCCCCCACGCCTTTCCGTCCACGCTCAGCCCGATCTCGTCGGCCCGCTCAAGCTTGCGCGGCAGAACCCAGCCATCCACCGTCTTCCAGGCATCATGATTCGGAAACGACGCGATCTGCAGCGTCCAGGTGCTGAAATACCAGAGCCGGTTGAGCGCCGCGTTGCTGCAAAGGAAATACCCGTCATGCGGGGAATGATCGTAAACGCCACTGTTCACCAGCACCACGGAATCCAACTCCACCGCCGTATCCGGGGTATCCAGTTGCACCCGGACATAACGCGCCTGTCCCTGGATCAACGGCGCGATGAATTCACCCGTGCGCGGTATCGTATAGGTTTCATGGCGATTGATATTTGCAGGCAGCACCGGCAGGTCCACCGCTGGCCCCATGTCGCGCGCACTCGACTCGCGCGTGAAATCACCGGTCTCGCCAGTCCCGTCCGGA
>JAPLSZ010000278.1 GCA_026398385.1 Kiritimatiellota bacterium
CGTCGCCCCAGGCGCGCGGGCCTGCCGGCCAACGGCCCCCGTTGGGGGCCTCTCGGGTTGCCGTCTACCTTGCTGTGCACTGTGAATAGCATGTCGAATAACAACCAAAAAGTGTCAAACGCAAATCAGGACGTGACACCGCATCCGCGCAGCGGATGATATGAATTTTTGCCTCAAAAATTCATCGCCGCAGCTTCCGGCGCAGGGCGAAGGTCGTGCCGAGGAACATCAGCAACTGCAGCGTCGTCGGCTCGGGGATCACCGTCAGCACGACGTTAAAATCGGACCCGCCAAGGTTATAGTTGATCCTGAACTGGTTGGACACCGTGCCGCCGCCCTGGGCATAGAATTCCAAACCCTCCGTCAGCGGGATGCCATCGAAGCCGCTGGGCTGGCCATTGGGCAATAAATCCCGGAGCGTGAAGGCATCGCCATTGGGGTCGCTGCCGGTAGGCCAAAAACCCGTGCTCGGCCCGCCTTCGAGCAGGTAGAAACTATTCCGGTTGGGCTGCATATTCGTGAGCGCCAGTTGCAGATAGTTGGTGCCCGCCATGTTCATGTTGCCGGACACCACAAGCTTGTCGGACGCGCTCGTCCCCGCCAGTTCCATCAGCAACCTGGCCCCGTTCAATTCCAGGTCGCTCGTGAGCGTCAGCGTGCCCACCGAGTTGCCCGGACTCAACAGGCTGCCCGCTTTCATATTCACCATGCTGACCGTGCCCGTGCCGCCCACCGTGCCGAGGTTTTCCGCGGTGATCAGGCCGCTGTACGAGCCGCTGTGGTTGAAATAGGCCGTGGCGTTGCTCACCGTCGTCTTGCCGCTGTAGCCCGCCAGCGAGCCGGTCAGGTGCAGCGTGCCGCCGCTGACGGTCGTTGCGCCGGAGGAGGTGTTGGCGCCGGAGAGGACCAGCGTGCCGTTGCCGGTCTTGGTGAGGGCGCCGCCGCCTGCGCCGCTGAGGTTGCCGCTCAGGGTGGCGTCAATGTCGGCCACGCCGTCGTCCACCTGGACGGTGCGCGTCGCTGTCCCCAAGTCGATGGGATTTTGCAAGGTCACCATGTGGGTGGCCGAGGAAGCCCCGAGAATCAGCGTCTGGCCATTGAAGCCCGTGTTCGCCGTGGCCCAGGTGATGAGGTCCGGGGTGCCGTTGCCGCCGAGATTCACCAGGCGGTCGGCTCCGTAGGCCGCCCAGCCGCCGCTACCGGTGAAGTTGGCTCCTGTGACCGTGCCCGCCGCCGCCAGGCTGCGGGTGAAGTCGCCATGGCCCAGGCCGACGCCGCCGCCGTTGAAGGTCAAGGCGCTCGTGCCGCCGACGGTTCCGATGCCGCCGGGCAGGGCGTTGGCGCTATTGAGCCGCAGGACGCCAGCACTGACGGTGGTGATGCCGTTGTAGGTGTTGGCGTTGGTCAGCGTGACCACGCCGCCATCCACGATCAGGTCGGAATTCGCGCCGGCGCCGGTGATCGCACCGGACACCGTGATCCCATTGCCGCCCTTGAGGGTCAACGTCGTGCCATTCTTGGCCAAGGTGCCGGAGAGCGTCAGCAGCCCGCTGCCGGCGTTCTGGATGGTGTCCGCGCCATGGCCGAGGACGCTGATGTCCTTGTCCAACGTGCCAACGCCGCCGGTGTAGTATAGGACGCCGGAGGATGTGGCGGCCACACCGAGGCTGAGACTGGCGTTCTCGCCCAAGGACTGGGCGGTGGCGCCCGTGGCGACCGAGTTGATGGAGAGGGTCCCCGCGTTAATGGCCGTCGCGCCGGTGTAGGTGTTCGCGCTGCTGAGGACCAGCGTGCCGCTGCCCTTCTGGACGACGTCGCCCGAACCGGAAATCGCGTTCGCGAAATCCGTGCCCTGTGCGATCGCGTTGGAGCGGTTGAAGGCCAGCGTGCCGTTGTTGATGATCGTGCTGCTCGCGCTGAGCGAGCCGGTCGTGCTGCCGTCGCCGATTTGCAGCGTGCCGCCGCTGATCGTGGTCCCGCCGGTGTAGGTGTTCACACCGGAGAGGATCCACTTGCCGACGCCGTCTTTGGTGAGAGCGGTCGTGTTCGCGCCGCTGTTGTCCTGAACGATACCCGCCAGCGTGTTGGCGCCGGTGCTCGTGCCGGTCAGCGTGAGCGTCTTGCTGCCCGCGCCGGCTGCGATGGCCGCCGTACTGGTCAGCGTCAAGGCCGCGTTGCCGGCACCGGAAGCGTCCAGGGTGGCTCCGCCGGTGGTTCCGTCCAGGCTGATGGCGCGGTCGCTGCTATGGCCGCCGCCCGTGTACTGGAGCGTCGCGCCCGTGGCGCCGCTGCCCATGGCGATGGTGCCGTTACCGATGGCCGGATTGCCGAGCGCGCTGTCCCCGCTATTGATATTCGCGATCGAGTTGATGCTGAGCGTGCCCGCCTTAATGGCCGTCGCACCGCTGTAGGTGTTTACGCCGGTGAGGGTCACCGTGTCAGCCGTGGTCTTGTTCAGCGCGATGCCGGAGCCCGCAAGAATGGCGCTGACCGAACCGCTCTGCATTTCGAAGGTGCCCGTGCTGGTAAGCACGCCGCTGGTGCCTTTGATCTGGCCGCCGCCTTGCAGGGTCACGGTGTCCACCGAGTCGCTGAACGTCTTGATGTCGAGAATCGCCGAAGCGCCGTTGACCGTCACGCCGCCGGTGGCAATGACGTTGCTGGCCGCATAGGTCAGCGTGCCGCCCTGCACTTCCGTCAGACCGGTGTACGTGTTGGCCCGGCCGAATTTCAGTTCGCCAGCACCGGTCTTGATGATACCCCCCGTGGTTCCTCTAAAGGTGGCGTACGTGGAGTCAATGAGCCGCCCTGTGCCCACGTTGGCCGTCAGGGTAAAGGTCTGTAGATTGACATCGTTATAGGGGTAGGCTGAAGTACCAAGCACCAGATTGCCGTCCACGCTGGTACCGGTCACATCCCATTGCTGAGTTTCTCCCAGTTTGAGTACCAGTTCTCGCGCGTTATCCGCCGAACCGGAGATAAAGGTGAAGTTTACCGTGGCCTGGGACATGTCCAGCCCGACACCTCCAAAATATGCCGAGGGGGACAAGGTGAAGGTACTCATGCCGTTGCCGTCGGTCATGCCAGAGAAAGATGTTACGGTCGCCGGGCTCTTGATACGGAGTTGCCCAATCGTTACGGTAACATTATTACCCTTCATGAACGGTAAATTGCCGACGCCGTTATTATCGCCGTCAAAATCGGCACACTCTTGCGTAGTGTCGGGAAGGTTGTCACCAGACCAGTTCGCCGCAGTCTTCCACAGGTTGCCGGCGGAACCGTCAAACTGCCGGTAGATCTGCCCCTGGGCCGCCGGGCTCAGGGCCAGCAGCGTCACCACCGCCAACATCAACCGTAAGGATAAAATGGATGTCTTCAAAGAGGAAGATGGTTGGCCGGCACAGCCGCCTTCCGATCTATGCGCTCTTTGTGATCTTTTGCGATTAAAATTCATGGGGAACGGAGAAGATTTTTGACAGGATTAACAGGATTTCCAGAAAGATTGTTGGTTTATGAACCGATCGGCTGGCCTGGCGACAGCTTTCAATCCTGTAGAATCTTGTCAATCCTGTCTATGCGCTCTTTGCGCTCTTTTGCGGCAAACATTCCGGAATTTCTTCCACAGATTTTCACAGATGGTCACAGATTTTCAGAATGAATTATTTGCGGCAAAAATTCATCAGCCCCCCGACCCCCTGCCTGCCCGCATCCGCGCAGCGGATGATTATGAATTTCTGCCTCAAAAATTCATTCCGTCTGCCTTGCAGCCTCCTCCGCCCATCCGCATCCGCGCAGCGGATGATTATGAATTTTTGCCGCAAAAATTCATGCGGCGAAAATTCATTTGGGGCTGGCGCAGCTTCCGGCGCAGGGAGAAGGCCGTGCCCAGGAACATCAGCAACTGCAGCGTCGTCGGCTCGGGGATGACGGTCAGAATGATGTCGTTATGCACCGCGTCGCCGTTCGCCACCGCATCGTAGTTGATCCGGAAACTCTTTGCGCCGGCTGTAAAGGTCGCGTTATTCCCCAGTTGCGTGCTGGCATCCAACCAGAACGTGTCGGTCAAGGTGATCAAGCTGCTGGACTGGTTGTCGAAAAGAACGAAGACGTCGTCCGGATTGGCCACGAGGCCCGTCGCGCGCACGTCGAGGATCGGCTTGTTCTGCAGGGTCAGGCTGCCGGTGCTCGCCACCACTGTCATGTCGTGATCGCTCGTGGTCACCAGCTCGAAGACGTTCGTATTGCCCTTCAGCGTCAAGGCGTCGTAGAAGGTGTTCGTGCCGGTCGAGTTGCCGGGGCTGAGCGTGGACCCGGTATCCATGATGAGGCCGCCGGTCGTGGCGCCCTGCCCCTGCAGCGTCTGCCCCGCACCGAGCGTGTAGCTGCCGCCGGTCCGGCCCGACACATCGAACGTCGCCCCGGCCGCCACGTTGATGTTCGTGCTCGCGATGCTGCCGGAGCCCGAAAGCGCCAGCGTGCCGTTGTTGATCGCCGTATTGCCGGTGTAGGTGTTGGCGTTGGAGAGGGTCACCGTGCCGCCGGTGGATTTCGTCAACGCGATGCCGGAGCCGCCGAGGATGGCGCTGACGCTGCCGCTGCGCACATCGTAGGAACTGCCGGTCAGCGTTCCACCCGATCCGGTGATCGAACCACTGGTCAACGACACCGCGCCGACGGTGTCGCTGTTGCCGCCGATGTCCAACGTGCCGCCGGCAACGGTCACCGGCGTGGTGTCGCCGAGAAGATTGCCCGCACCGAGAAGGAACGTGCCGTAGTTGACACTGATACCACCGGTGGTCGCCAAGGCATTGGACAACTTGACCGTGCCCGTGTTGCCCGATGAACCGATGGCGAGGGCCTTGTCGTTGCTCGTCCAGGTGCCGGTCTTGAACTCGGTCGTGCCACCGGTCGCCGCCCGTAACGTCACGGTGTA
>JAPLSZ010000118.1 GCA_026398385.1 Kiritimatiellota bacterium
CTCCCTCTGACTTGTCAAGGGAGAAACTATCAGAAATTGCCGCCCAAAAATGAAATCGAAAACGGTCATGACATCTATTTCAGCCTTATTCTATGCGGTCAGGATCAACATTCGCCAAAATTAAACCGGACAGCAGTGATACCAAATATTGAAATCCTTCAGTTGGAGGGAGTCGAAGGGATTGAGCAGCGAATGACCCGGCGGCTGCGCGGCCAGCGCGCTGGCGATCTGGTCCCACCGAAACAGGGCCAGCAAGGCGAAGATCACGACAAGGTAAAACAGCCCCGAAATGAGCCCCTCGACACAGTCGGTGACCATGATCGTCAATTGGCCGCCGCCGATGGTCAGCAGCAGCGCGGCACCCAGAAAGAGCGCCATCAACAGCGCGAAGGTTGGGACCGTGCAGCCGGCGACGGTCAACAGCGGCGGCAGGCCGCAGAAATACACGAAGAACCGCGCCCCGACCGCCGGGAAAATGCCGTAGTTGAGCACCCCGGACAGGAACGCGATGCCGCCGGCAAAAATCCGGAAACTTTTGCTGTAGCGGATTTCGAAGAACTGCGCCAGGGTCAACACGCGCGTCTGGCGGTAACGATAGGTCACGTAGCCGGACAACGCCAGCAGCAACGCGGTGATGAAGCTGAGCTTCTGCCACCAGGCGATGGTAAAGCCGGCGACGTACAGCAACTCGAAAGCGGCCACGGCGCTGATCAGGCCATAGCTCGCCTCGCCCTGCGCGGTGCAGAGCAGGTAGCGGCGGGCGACCCGGCCCGCGGCCATGAAATCCGCCACGCTCTGCGTATGCCGCCGCGTCCGCAGCGCGATCAGCACCACCACCGCCAGCGGCACGAGCACCACCAGCCAGTCCAGGAACCGCATGTGCATGCGCGGCAGGTTACAGGTTCGACGTTGCCGGTGGCAAGTGATCTATCGAGGAGCACGATTCACCGCGCCGCCGGGAGGGCCGCGCCCCGCCCCTATCCGCTCCCAGACTTCACGCCGCATCCAGCCGCATGCGCCGGTACGCCCCGCCCAGCGGCTCTTTCATCACTCCCATTTAACTATATGGAAGACATCACGGTGACGGAGGGTTTACCATCCTTGGAAAACGGGAGCTCCGCACACGTCGGCGACCACCGCGGCTAATTCTTGCTCTTCGGGGCGGGGGCGGGCGGCTGGGCTTGTTGAACGAGGCGGACGTATTCCAGAGGGGGGCGCTGGAAGACATCACGGTGACGGAGGGTTTACCATCCTTGGAAAACGGGAGCTCCGCACACGTCGGCGACCACCGCGGCTAATTCTTGCTCTTCGGGGCGGGGGCGGGCGGCTGGGCTTGTTGAACGAGGCGGACGTATTCCAGCGGGGGCGGGCGGCTGGGCTTGTTGAACGAGGCGGACGTATTCCAGCACGCCACGGGCAATGCCGTCGGCGAGTTTGTCGCGATACACGTCGTTCATCAACGACTTCTCGTCATTCAAGTTGGACATGAAACCGCCTTCGATGAGAGCGGCGGCGCAGGGCGCGGCGCGGAGCACCAGAAAGCGGGCGCGGCGCAGGCCGCGATCCTCGGCGGCGGTGGCATCCTTGATGTTCTTCTGCAGGCTGTAGCCGAGGATGGTGTTGAGCATGTCGCAACCGTTGGCCGCGTAGCGGGCGCCGTTGCGGGTGTCGCTGGTGGCGGCGGTGGAGGGATAGCCGTGACAGGTGAGGACGTAGGTTTCGATGCCGTGGGAGCTGGCGTTCTGCGCGGCGTTCAGATGGATGCTGACAAAAAGATCGGCCTGGCGGGCCGCGGCCATGCGGGCGCGTTCGTCCAGCTCGATGAAGCGGTCCACTTCGCGGGTGAGGTAAGCGCGGAGCCCCGCGTTGACCAGCTTTGCGCGGACGCGCCGGGCGATGTCGAGGGCGGTACGGGACTCGACCAAACCGCGGCGCCCGCTGGCGCCCTGGTCAACCCCGCCGTGGCCCGGATCCAGGACCACCACGGCGGCGCGGACGCTGCGCAGCAGGGCGACCGGGTTGATAATGGGGAAAACGACTTTCTGCACATCCGTTTCCGTGATGCACCAGCGGCCCCAACTGCGGGACACCGGCGCGTGCATCCAAACCTCATGGCCATTGATCCGTATGTTACGGCTGTCGGTCTCGAACTCGATCGTGATGGCGGGGCTGGTGAGATAGATTTTATTTCCCGGCGGCGCGCGGAGACCAAACCCATACCGCGAGGCGACCTCGTTAAGAGAGACCAGCCGGTCGCCCGGGGCCGCGGCGGATTTGAAAAGGGCGCGCGCGTACACCGGCAGGGCCACGCCGGCGACCAGGGCCAGGCCGATCAGGAATCGCATCCGCCGCTTCAACGCTGGGTCCTCCGCCGCGGAGCGCTTGCCAGTCCGCGACATGCAAGGGAGGCAGTGTGCCGGTTTCGGCAGGAATTGCAAGCCCACGCGCCCGCGCGGCCTAAGGCCTCACTCACACGGGGGTACCCCCACAGGGCTGAGAAGGTGTGAATGCATGGGCGGATGACACGGAGGTCGTCCCTCCACTCGCCAGAAGATGCCGTCCTTGGTAGATTTTGGAGGGCCGGGCTCCGTCCCGGCCGTCTTGGCCCGATTTTTTTTACAGCTTCTGCCCCATTACGGCGCGCAGCGGATTCCCGTTGACGTTTCGCCGGCGGCGCGTAGGCTGGGGGGCGGATATGGAAACGACCGTTTATTTCGACAACGCCCGCGAGATGCAGGACCTCGCCGGCCGGCGGGGCGAATACCTGCCGCGCATGGCCCGCGAGCTGGGCGTGCGGTTGACCGGCCGCGACATCCGGCTGAAAATCGAGGGCGAAGCGGCCGCCGTGGCCGCCGCGCAGCGCTTCGTCGAGCGGCTGCGCGCCGCGCGCCGCGACGGCAACGTGATCCGCGAGCACACCCTGGTCTATGCCCTGCGCGCCTTCGCCGGAGGGCGCGAGGGTGATTTGGAAAAACTCTACCTCTGCCGCCTGGACGTCAGCCCCGGTAAGCCGCCGGTCTTTCCGCGCACCTTCGGCCAGCAGGCGTATGTCGAAGCCATCCGGAGCACGGACATTGCCTTCGGCATCGGCCCCGCCGGCACGGGCAAAACTTACCTCGCCATGGCCATGGCGGTCAGCGCGCTGCTCCGCGGCGAGGTCAGCCGACTGATCCTCACGCGCCCAGCGGTCGAGGCCGGCGAGTCGTTGGGCTTTTTGCCCGGCGACCTGCAACAGAAGGTCCTGCCCTACCTGCGTCCGCTGTATGACGCGCTGTACGACATGATGGGACCCGAAGACATTGCGCGCCACATGGAGCGCGGCGTGATCGAAGTCGCGCCGCTGGCGTACATGCGCGGCCGCACGCTGAACCATGCTTTTGTCATCCTCGACGAGGCGCAGAACACCACGCCGGAACAGATGCTCATGTTCCTCACGCGCCTCGGCTTCGATTCCAAGTGCGTCATCACCGGCGACCTGACCCAGCTCGATTTGCCGCCGAACAAGGTCTCCGGTCTGCTCGAGGCCCGCCGCTTCCTGCACGGCATCGAGGGCATCTCGTTCAGCGAGCTCAAGGACGCCGACGTCGTCCGCCACGAACTGGTCCAGCGTGTCATCCGGGCCTACCGGGAGGGGCGGTTGGAAGAACGGCAGCGCAAGCAGGCATGAGGGGGCCGACAGGAGCCAGAAGTCAGAATACAGGAGTCCGCGTGCCGAAGGATGCTCTGGATGAGGTTGCCTGGTCGTCAGATATGAAAGTCATTGTAACCAACCGGCAAAATGCTTTTCGCGTCAGTACGGCCGGGATCCGGCGGTTGACGGCGTGGCTGCTGCGGTTCGCCGTGGGCGGGGCTTCCAGCCCCGCGAAAAGCTTTAACACCATCGAAATCATTCTTACCGACGATGCCGGCATCGTTGCCGTGAACCAGGCCGTCTTCGGGCGCGCGGCCATCACCGACGTTATCAGCCAGGTTTATGCGCCGCTGCCGGGCGAACAGGGCCGCATGGGCGAACTGGTGGTCAATGTGGCGCTCGCGGCGCGCGCGGGCGCGCGGCGCGCCGGGGGGCCGGATCGCGAACTGGCGCTGTATCTCGCGCACGGCTGCGACCATCCCGGCGGCGCGCGCGACGCCACGGCCGCCGGCCGCGCCGCCATGCTCCGCCGCGAACGGGGCTGGCTGGACGCCGCGGGCGGGCCGGCCTGCTGGACGGAGTGTTTTGCTGAACATTTCGGTGAGCGATGCGATGAAGCTGGTGGTGTCCGGCGGCGCGGTCTTCCCTGGTTCTGCCAGCGCGCTGGCCACGCTGCTGGATCGGGCCGGGAATTGGCTGGAGCGCCGGCAGTAACCCGCTGGCCGCCGGCGAACATCCGCCAGCGGTGGTCAGGCCGCGGTTTTCTGGTCCTGAGAAACTGTGAAAAACGATTGGACTTATGCGTATTGCGGTCGATGTGGAGGCCGACCTCCCACATCCGCTCGGAAGTTATGGCGGACAAGACGGGCTGGTAAGCAAGCCGAGGGGCCTGACGCAAGCAGTGCGAAATATGTGGTGATCAATCCGATGAAAATTCGTTGGCCAATGACTAATGACAACTGACCACGGACTACTGTCTTCATGATCGAAAAAACCCAGGCGATTGTCCTGCGGATCGCGCCGGTGTCGAACACGTCGCGCATCGTCGCCTGGCTGACGCCGGACCATGGGAAAATCGCCACGGTGATCAAGGGTGCCCAGCGGCCGAAGAGCCCTTTCCTTGGGCAGGTGGATTTGTTCTACACCTGCGAACTGCTGTTCTATGCGCATGAGCGCCGCCATCTGCACATCGCCCGCGAATGCTGCGCGCTCCGGCGGCGCGACAGCTTGCGCGCGGACTGGCGGGCGGCCGCCGCGGCCTCGTACTTTGCCGATCTGCTGGCGCGGGTCACGCCGTACGAGGCGCCGCAGCCGGCGCTGTTCGATCTGCTGGACCGCGCCTTGGATCATCTGGCGGCGGAGGGGGTCGTGGAAGCGTTCGTCTATTGGTTTGAGCTCAAGCTGCTGGCGGCCCTCGGCCTGCAGCCGCGGCTGGACGTCTGTCTGGAGTGCGGCCAGGCGCTGCTGCCGGCGCAGCGGCACGCGAGCTTTGCGCTGGCGCGCGGCGGTCTGCTGTGCGCCCGGTGCGCGGGCGGGCCGGACGGGGCGGCGGCCCAGGTCTCCTCGGACGTCCTCGCCATGCTGGCGGGCTGGCAGGCGTCCGCTCACCCGCGCGCGGCGCTGCGCACCCGCTGCACGGTGGCCCAATTGAGCGAGTTGGAGCGGCTGCTCGGCCAGTTTCTGCGGCATCATCTGGAAACCGACGGAACCAGCCGGGCGATCGCGCTGGATCTGCTGCGGCGCAAGGTCGGCGCCGCCTGCGCCGGCTGGCAACTCCGGGTAGCCGCTCAGGTGGGCAGGAGTCAGATTGCGGATTGATGCAGGCCCGTACACGCCGACATCTCAAAAAAGATGCTTGACACCCGGATGATAAGGGGTTGACACTGCCAATGTCAAAAAAGGAATGGGTTATGCGCGGGGAGGAAATAGGACTTTGAATCCGAAAAGGGCGGGCGCGGCCGGCAGCCGGGACGATCTGCTCTCGCGGCTGGCGAGCGTACATGACGATAATCCATCCGCGCCGGGGACGGCGGGTCAAATGTTGACCAGCTATACGTTCAACGGGGTGAACCGGATCGTGCGGGAGCAGTATCCGCAACCGAGTGTGAAGCTGGATTACATCGGGGACACTCCGGGTGTGTATGCGGGGTTCGACCGGTTCGGCCGGGTGCAGGACCAGAACTGGCGGACGCCTAGCGGCAGTTCGGTGGATCGGTTCAATTATGGGCATGATTTTAACGGGAACCGCACCTACCGGAGAAACGTACTGGCAGAAGCCAGTCTCACCCCCAAAGACTGGGCGTATGGCTATGATGCGTTCGATCAGTTGACCGCGGCCAACCGGGGCCGATTGCAGGATCCGCCGTCGGGTCAGCTTGTGGCCAACTCCACGAATTCTCAACAATCGTGGACACTCGATCTGGCCGGCAACTGGGCGGGGTTCAAGTCAGGCGCTGGCGCCGGATGGACGCTGGATCAGACCCGGAGCAATAATCTGGTCAACGAAATCACCAACATCACCGCGACGACTGGTTCAATATGGGTGACGCCGGCCTACGATGCGCGCGGGAACATGACACAAGGTCCGCAGCCGGGGATAGAAACAAATCGCTTGCACTTTGTTTACGATGCTTGGAATCGCCTCGTTCAAGTAAATTCTGACAGCAATGGCGTCCCCGGCGCGGTTATCGCGACATATCGCTTCGATGCCGCGAATCAGAGAATCGCTAAACTGCTAGGCACGAACCCGACCAGCCCGGACACGAGTTATGATTATTACTACAATAATAGTTGGCAACTTCTGGAAACGAGAAAGAACAGCAACCTTTACGAGCAGTATGTGTGGTCTGTTCGCTATCTCGACGCGCCCGTGTTACGGGATCGGGACGCGGACGCTCAGAGTTACAATGGCCTGGAAGAGCGGCTTTTTTATACCGGCGACGCACATTTCAACGTGACGGCGCTGATCAACACTGCCGGAGAAGTCGTCGAACGGTATGAGTATGATCCGTACGGCAAGTTCACGGTGCTGAGTCCTGACTTTACCGGCGTGCGGCCCGCTTCGCTGTACGGCAACGAGGTGTTGTTCAGCGGCTACCGCTTCGATTCCGAGACTGGTCTCTACTATGTCCGCTATCGGATGTATCACCCCACGCTGGGCGTGTGGACCACGCGCGATCCTATTGCCGATCCGGAGTTTAGGACGTTGAACCAATGGCCATCCAGGGATCCGATAGGGGAAGTTGGCTTTCAGATGTCTGAAGGATCTCTTCCGCTTGTGTTCCAGCCTGTCTCTCCTCTTGCTCTGGCCGCAATGGACTCATCATCGGACACAGTCCGTGGGGGTGCTCCTTACCTTTTCGTCGGAAATGCCCCGTGCAGTATGATTGATCCCCTTGGACTTCAGAGGAAAGACAGCTCTGAATTGCGTCTTTTCTTTGATGACCCTGGCCACTGGCGGACGGCGGTAGGAATCAACTTCTATGCAGGTGAAGACAGTGGTCGGAATAAGGGCGATTGTCCCTGTGCTTCGCCAAAACTTGCCCAAGTCGTAAGAGTCGTTTGCGGGAATGCATTATGCAATCTTATCTTCGGAACTGGAGGTAAGGGGGAGCTTGACACGAAGAGAGGTCAGTCTCCATGGTACCCGTACCAGTTGAGTGGACGATCACAGGCGTCGATGAGGGACAGGCCAGGCCCAAGGTGGTTCAATGCAACGTCGTGGCTCTATCGCGTGACAATGGATTTCGAGACATGTGCTCTATGTACCGACGATGGCGTAGGTAAATTCTGGGTTATCTCCTGTGTTAACTGGGGTATACAAGGCGGTGGGCTTGGGACTCCGAGTCGGTATGGAGACGGCGTTATTACTGGCCGGGGCAAAGCAACCGCCTTCTTTCTTAGCGCATTTCCGCAAGGCCAAATTGGTGGGTGATCGAGTGCAGGCAAGACATATAGCGCTTTTGTCAATTGCCAGCAGTATCCTGTCGCTGGTCTGTGTTTTAGCTGAGTTTTTGCTTGCTTTAAATCTGTCGGCGATTCCTGCTGGCGACACAATTGAAGACATTGTAGCGATCGGTGTCATGACTGGTGCATTCTGCGCCATACTTGGCGGGGCATACACCCGGAGGATGACGTCAAGGAACACGAGGACGCTGGGCAATGTAGCTATTCTTATAGCGCTGCTATCAGCGCTGCTAGGCCTTTTAATTCCTCCGCAAAGATAGAATTTGAGGACAGCGGGGTCACCCATTAGAGGTTCCGAGGCGCCGGGGTCCTTGCAGGGTTGCAGAATGACTTGAAGAAGGGCGCGCCCAATCCAAGCATTGGAAGAGATGATGTCTCAAAGTTCCAAAAGTTGTAAGCGCAGGCGAGACACCGGAGCGGTGGATACGAATGCGACGCCGTACGTGGGTTACACGTTCAGTGACGACGCCACCGCCGGGGTGTTGGACCATCCGCGGCTGCTGAGCGTGCGCTATCCCAGCGGGCGGGTGGTGCAGTACCGCTACGGCGCGACCGGCAGCGCGGACGATCTGCTTTCGCGGCTGGCGAGCGTGCATGATGATAATCCCGCCGCGCCGGGGACCGCGGGCCAGCAGTTGACCGGCTATGCCTACAATGGCCTGGGTCGGATCGTGCAGGAAAACTATCCACAGCCGGGCGTGAAACTGGACTACGTCGGTGACGTGCCGGGCGTGTATGCGGGGTTTGACCGTTTCGGCAGAATCGCGGACCAGAACTGGCGCACGGCAGGCACTAATATCGTGGATCGGTTCAATTACGGCCATGATTTTAACGGGAATCGCACTTGGCGGAAAAATGTTCTGGCCGCGGCGACGCTGACGCCGAAGGATTTTGCTTACGGTTATGATGGGTTGAATCAGTTAACCGCGGCGAACCGGGGCCGGTTGCAGAACGCACCGTCGCCGCAGTTGGTGGCGGGCAGCACGAACTTCCAGCAGGCGTGGAGTCTGGATCTCGCGGGCAACTGGGCCGGGTTCAAGTCCGGCGCGGGCGTGGGCTGGACGCTGGACCAGGCGCGGAGCAACAATCTGGTCAACGAGATCACCAACATCACCGCGACCGTGGGGGCGGTCTGGGTGACGCCGGCCTATGACGGCCAGGGTCAAACCCCGGTCACGCCGGGCCCGAAGAGCGCGAAGAAGAAGATCCAACTGCGTTGCAGGAGTTCGGCCAGTCCCGCGCCGTACAGCCAGATCCAGGCGCTGGCGCGCGTGGTGAACAGCGCCAGCAGACAGAGCCAGGAAATATTTTGCGCCGTGGCGGCGCTGATGTCCTGCATGGCCGGGATCAACAGCGAAAATACGCTCCAGCCGTCGAACATCGGCACGGGCAGCAGGTTGAAAATGAACAGCACGGCGTTGGCCAGGCCGGCGAGATGTAAAAAATAGACGGCGGGCCCCCCCCGCGCCGCCGAGAAGATCGAAGCGCGCCAGCGCGACGGAAAGGGC
>JAPLSZ010000281.1 GCA_026398385.1 Kiritimatiellota bacterium
GGTGGTCGCCAAGGCATTGGACAACTTGACCGTGCCCGTGTTGCCCGATGAACCGATGGCGAGGGCCTTGTCGTTGCTCGTCCAGGTGCCGGTCTTGAACTCGGTCGTGCCACCGGTCGCCGCCCGTAACGTCACGGTGTAGTTGGCCGCCGTGGTGTTCAGGGTGATGCTGCCGGTATAGGTGGCGGTGTCGCTGGTGTTGATGCCGCCGATGGTGGCGTTGTAGGCCGCCGTGTTGGCCACCGAGCCGACCGTGATGGCGCGGCCTACGGTGAAGGCGCCGTTGATGAGCAAGGCTGGCGCATCGTCCGCGAGGGTCGAGCCGTTGCCAAGCACGATGGCGCCGGAGCTATTTCCGAATACGCCATTGGCGCCGGACGGTGCATTGGCACCCGCAACCAAGCTGCCTGCCTGAATCGTGGTGGAGCCTCCGTAGGTGCTGCCGGAGCCGGAAAGGATCTGTGTGCCCGTGCCTTTCTTGAGGATCGCGGGTCCATTGGGCGTAAGTTTAAGTTGCGCAATGATGTTGCCGGTGAACGTGCCGGATCCGTTGTTGACGCCGACGGTAAGTGTTGTGTTGCCGACGGTATTACGATTTCTGGTGATTGTCCCGCTGCCGTTCAGTGCGTCCACAATTGGGCCGGCGCCATCGTTGATATCGAACGTGCCGTTCACCGTCATCGACGCCAGGTTGCTCGCCCAGTTGATCCTAACGTTGCTGTTGTAAGGGTTTACCAGTGTGGCGCCCGATGGGATGTCAATCAGTCCGCCCGCGCTGAGGGCCATGGTGGCAGCGCTAGTGCCCGGAAAAGAGCCGCCGCTAAGACGCAGCGTCCCGGCGCCATTGAATGTGGAGGTGCTCCAGCCCCCACCCCCATTGAGATTCAGCACCGCCCCGGAAGAAATCGAGTAGGTGCGCGCCGTCGCATATGAGCCTTGCAGCACCAGCGTGCCCGTGCCGGATATGGTCGTCAAAGTGATTCCCCCGAGTAGCGGCGTGGCGATGGTGTCGGAAGTGTTGTTGACGGTGATGGTGGCGCTGGCCGGCAAGGTGAGGGACGTGCCGTTGGTGAGGACGATGGCGCCGGAGCCGGAGGCGAAGGTCATATTGCCGCAGCTCAACGCGCCGCTGAGGGTGATGGTGCCCGCCCCGAGGCCGGTCGCGCCGTTGCCGAAGTTGACTGGGTCGGACGTGGTTGTGGTGACGCTGCCGGGCACCGCAGTGCCATCGGTTGACGTGGTCCAGCCGGGTGTTGGCCCGGGGGTCGGCGCCGCCCAGGTGCCGCCCGCCGTGCCGAAGCCGTTGGTGTCGGAGTCATTGTCGTAGTAGTAGGTGGCCGCTCCCGCCCGCTCCGGCGTCCCCGCTGCCAGCATCACCGCCGCGACCGCCAACATCAACCGCAAGGATAAAATGGATATCTTCATCTTATTCTCCGCCTTCAATCTGTGCAAATCCTGTTCATTCATCCCGACCTCCCGGAGTGTCGGGATCCTGTCAAAAATCTTCTCCGTTCCGCATGAATTTTTGCCGCAAAAGCTCAC
>JAPLSZ010000133.1 GCA_026398385.1 Kiritimatiellota bacterium
AGCGCGCTCGCCGAGTTATTCGTCCACGCCTGTGCGCCGTTGAGGGTGATTTGCACCCTTCCTTTTGTCGTGGTCGAACCAAGGCTCACGGCCCCCGTCGTGACGGTTATGCCCGAGGCGCCCAGGGTGAGAGCATAGATCCCATCGTCGTTGTGCGTCACGGAACCACTCTGGCTGAAAAGCAAGCCCAGCACGGACTGGTTCTCCTTCATATTAGCGGCAAAAGCAGCGGTCGTATTGAAATACGCCACATCATTTGAAGTGGGGATGCCGCCCACCCAAGATGCTACATTGTTCCATTCCACTGCGCCGTTCTTGAAAGAGTTGGTGGCCGCCAACCCGGAAACGGCGGTCAAGGCACAGAGCGCAATAACCGCCATCAGCACGGCAGCACGCCGCGCGGGACGGAGCCAAATATGGCGCAAGGTGGCGCCAAAAAAACACCGGGATCTCATATTACAAAACTCGCGGCAAAAACGGACATGACAAAACTTACCTTCCAAATACATCCAAACCGGCGCCGTGCCAAGCACAAAATTCACCCCATTTGGGAGGGCGATGGGCCGCCGACGCCGTGCGCGCGGCGGGGCCGACGCGGGACAGGGATGTCCCGCCCACAAAGCGGAAGACGCAGCGGCGGAGCGGAGGATTCACCGCAAGAGAGCACATAGAACGCAAAAGCGGAGCCGGAACGGAAAAGAGTTTTATCCACAGATTTCGCAGATTTCACAGATCGAAGGAGGCGGAGCGGAGGGGCGGGTGAGGCGAGAGGTCCGAGGTCAGAGGTCAGGCGGAGGGGAGAAGAATTTTGACAGGATGGACAGGATTTCCACGGATTGAAATCGGAGGAATTCTGCCGCGAGAGAACGCAAAGCTGAAGATGGTTGGACGATGAACCGGCCTTCCGATTCTATGCGATCTTTTGCGGCAAAACCCTCCGGAATTTCTTCCGCCTTCTGATTCTGTCGTAAATGATTCTGTCAACTCCGCCATCCTGTAGAATCCTGTAAATCCTGTCAAAATTCCCAAATTGAATATCCGCGGCAGACGCTGGATGCGCCTGACGTAGAAGCGGCGGCCCGCCGCTTATAAACGCGGCCAGCGGCCGCGTCTACAGGCTGAAATGCCCGGATGAGGCTGGCTGGTGCGGTCACGCTGCCCGCCCTGTCCGATTCCACCGCCTCGGCGACACTTAAGCCCCACACTTAGTCGGTTACGCTTAGTCGCCAATCTTAGTCGGCCAGTGACTGTCCGGGAACGACTAAGCAGTTGGACTAAGTGTAAGCGACTAAGTGTAAAAGATCTGAACCCCGAGACCTGTAACCTGATCAGTTCAGGCGCAGCGCCCGGCGGCGGCGCAGCAAGAGGCGCAGGGCGAGGGCGGGGCCCAGGCAGATCAGTAATGCCAGCGTGCCCGGTTCGGGGATCACCGTGAGAACCCCGTTGTTAAATGCAGTTGCTTGGCCGGTCGCCAGGCCGGTGACGTTGGTCGTGACAAACTGGCCGGTGATGTCGCTGGCCGTGAACAGCGTGAACGTCTGGCCCACGCTCGGTGTGAAATTCGTAAACGCCACGTTCAGCGCGCCGCCGACCGTCAGCTTGTTGCCGCCCGTGAAGATCCGGTCATAGTCGTTGGCGCCGTAAATCTCCATGATGGTCTGGCCCGCCAGCGTCAGCGGCGCGTTGAACACCATATCGAACGGCGCGGCGTTGGTCGCGAAGCCCGGCGACAGCACGCCATGCACCAGCGTCGTGCCGCCGGCAATCGTGCCGGAGCCGGTCAGCGAAGCATTGTTCGATACAATCAGGCCGCCGGAGAAGGTGTTGGTCGCGTTGGTGCCGCCCGCCAGCCGCAGCTCCGCGTCGTGCGGCGTGCCGTCGCCGACGGTATAGGCGGCGGTCACGGTGCTGTTGGTGTTCAGCACCAGCACGCCGGCGTTATGGAAGATCTGCTGGGCGGTATTGGTGGCGCGCAGCATGTCCACCATCATCGTGACGCCGGCAATCTCCAGCTTGCCGTCCCGCAGGTCGGCCAGGCCGGTGCGCGTGGCGTTGGTTACGGCAAAGCTGCCGGCGGTGACCTTGAGCCGCGTGGTCGCGCCCTGCAACGCCAGGCCGCTCTGGGTCGCATTGCCGGACCAGGTATTCGTGCCGCCGCCCGCGACCGTCAGCGTGCCGCTGCCGGTCACGGCGTTGGTGGTGCTGTAGCTGCCGGACTTGTTGAACGTCAGGCCCGCGTTGTTGACGATGCTGCCAGCGACCGAGCCGCTCGCGCCGCCGTCGCCCAGCTCCAGCGTGCCGGCGCCATTCTTCGTAATGCCGCCGTCCCCGCCGCCCAGGACGCCGTTGATGATGGTATTCCCCGTGCCGCCGATAGAGAGAAGATTCGTGCCATTGGAGACGGCATTTTGAATCGTCAGCGCGCTCGCCGAGTTATTCGTCCACGCCTGTGCGCCGTTGAGGGTGATTTGCACCCTTCCTTTTGTCGTGGTCGAACCAAGGCTCACGGCCCCCGTCGTGACGGTTATGCCCGAGGCGCCCAGGGTGAGAGCATAGATC
>JAPLSZ010000235.1 GCA_026398385.1 Kiritimatiellota bacterium
CCGCCGTAGCTCTTGGTGGAACCATACTGCTCGATGCGATAGCCCTTGCCCTCCCCGTCGCCTTTGGCTGTGGGAAACGCGAGCAAGGCGATGTCCCGATAGTAATTCAGCTTGGTGGCAGGTTGCTCGACAGGCACATCGAGTTGCTTCGGTCCGGTGACCTGCATCGTGGTCCACACCACGCGCTGACAGGAATTTTCCGGCGTATTCCAGGGTCCTCCGCTGCCGGCCCAACCCGCATCATTGTTCATGCTCAATTCCAAACCCAGCCGTTTGGCCTCAGCGACGAGGTGCTTGAAAAGATCCAACCACAACGGGCTCATGAAACGCGCCGGACCGGGAGGCATCTGCTGGGTTCCGTCGAAAACCAGCAGGCCGCCGATACCGGCACGCTTCAGCGCTTCCAGATCTGCGGTGATCCCCTCCTTCGAAAGGTTGCCATCCACGATAAACGCATAGACCCAGGGACGTGCCGACGCCGGGGGCGCGGCGAATTGCTGCGCCAAGGAGTCCCCGGCGTGCGTCACGTTCGCAGTGAGCAGTCCCGTCAGCACCGCAATCAGGATCCGCCCATGTTTCATGGCCATTGCCTTCCTTGACGCTGATAGAATCAAACAGCGGCCATCTCTCCTTAGGCGTGTAAAACCCGATCCGCCCGGCAAAATCAGCAAACGCCGCGTAATCGCTGGCAGAAAGATGATCCTGGATTGTGTACGTGCTCTGTGGGTGATCATCTGTCTTTTGCTTCCAAGTGCAGAATCATAGTTCATTCTCATTTCGTTAGTTTGTATTCCCAAACCTGTCCAGCCAGTTCCGGCTATTGCCCGCCCGCGTCCCGCAGGTCGATGCTTTCCGGGTCGGTGGCCGATTGCTTCGTCGCCGGGCCGGCGTCCGCAGTCGGCCCCTGGGCGGTGATGCGCACCGGGCCTAGCAACCCGGATGGCAGCAGGGCGCCGAGACCTCCCGCCGTGGCAAACGTGTAACGCCCGGTCCTGAATTCCTGCCCGCCCAGCAAACCGGATGGCCATTTGACGGTGCGGACGTCCTTGTCGGGCGGCTGCTGGTCGCCGAGCATGCGGTTGGACCAACGGTTGGCGACGGCAATCTCTAACAAGTTACCCTTGTCCTTGACGGCCCCGGTCATCTCGCTGCGCCAGGGTGCGCACCAGACCACGCCGAGATCCTTGCCATTGAGCCTGACCCGGGCCATGTCATGGACGGTGCCCAGGTCAAGATAGATTCTCTTGCCTGACTCCCGACTCCCGGCGGATGCCTCCTTGGGAAGATCGAAGGCTTTGCGATAGGTGGCGATGCCGGAGTAGTATTTGATTCCGCGTTCCTCGCGTGTGGTCCAATCCTGCAGTGACTTGAAGGTTACCTTCTCCGGACCACCCCACTTGGGATCGAACGCGACATCCCATGAACCATCCAACGTGGCAACAGGTGTCGGCTCTGAGAAATTCGCGCCCTTGGTCTCTGCCGCAACAATGGATGGCCCCCCGCGGGGAAATATCACAAAGAAGCCCTGATGCGGTTCTAACGTGACCGGGAGAGAAGTGGCCTTCCCTTGGCGGGTGAATTGGGGCAAGGCCCGGATTTCCGCGGTCACCGGATCCCATAACTGGGGCGTGCCTTTTTCCACCCGGAATGTACACGTGGACTTCACCTTGCTGCTGGTGGTATTGGAAATGAAGTAGATGTCCAAATCCGCGGTCTCGCGATGCGCATAACGAACCGGTCCGTCGGATTGGAAATCCTGCGGGACGTTCATCTCCTCTAACACGGCGGCGGTCGTCGCATAAGCGGGATAGAGGTCGGCCGCGGGGGCCGCGGATCGGCTCAAATGCCACGGGGCCATATTTGCCGGGCCGAGCGGCTTTGCGGCGGACCAGTCGGTGGTGTTGCGGCTGGCGCTCCACCGCTGGTCGGAACCTATCACCTCCTGTGAGCCATCCGCTTTGCCCAGCCGCAGGGCGGCAATGAAGCCGGCGGGATTGGCATCAGGCCCCAGGTTGTTCGCCAGGACGGTGATCGTGTTCTTGCCCGGACGCAGTGCCGACAGAACATCCGCCGAATAGATGTTGTGGAAATCGTCGCCTGATAGAACCAATTTATCGTTGATCTTGAGAGTGAAGGTATTGTCGGCGGTCGCTTCGATCCTTGCCTTCTTCACCAACGCAAGGTCCGGGATTTCCCAGGTGTAACGGAAATGAACATCGCCGGCTGCAGCGGTGGCTGCCGGGTTTCCCTCATTAAACCAGATCCAGCTTCCCACATTGGGCAACAAGGGTGCGTCGGCATCTTCCTTTTCCTTCCTGAATTGGACGGCCGGATCCGGAATGATGCGCCCCTTGCCAAGCTGCCGCGCTACTGAGTTTGGCTTGCCCCACAGTTTGTCCGCGAGCTCGCGCACCTTGGCATCGCATTGAGGATAGCCGCTCAAGCTCGGCGAGGCGGCGGGCGCGGAGCCATACACCACGGCACCCGCTTCGACGAGTTGAGTGATCTTTTCCAACAGCTTGGGCGTCATGGTTGCGGTGCGCGACAGGACCAGCAGCCGGTAGGAGGATCCGCCCGGAAAAACGATGCGGCCGTCCTTCATCTCCGCACGCGCCATCAGGGCGTTCGGCGAGCATCCGTCGAAACCATAACCCTTCTTGTCGGCCAGCGCACCGCTTCCATTCAAGGCACTGGGCGGAGGCCGGAAAACGTGGGGTGCGCCTTCCGGCGTGAGATAGAGAACATCGGAGACCGTCACGCCTTGGCGCAGGAGATGAGAACAGCGAGTCACATACCGGTGGTAATCCTTCACCAGCGGCCACCAGGTCTGGCCACGGTCCCAGTGCATGCCATAGGGCCCCATGGTCATGCCCGGACGGTACTCGTCGCCCAGCGACTCATGGGCAAAGGTGGCAAAGACAAACCGGTTGACGCCCATGCAGAAGGAGGCTTCGATGCAACTGAAGGACGTGTCGAACCCCATGCCCGCACTCCAGAACTCGCACATCGGCACGTCCGCCACCGCGCCCAGTTCCAGGTCGGCGGTGGGATTCATGTCGTAAGGCTCAATGGAGAGCTCGAGGCCGTTCTTGCGCCCCAACTCCTTGAGGTGTCCCGCATAGTTTTCCACGATCAATTCCTGGGTGGTGAGCCGCATGTCCCAGAGAAAGCGTTCCGATTCGGCCACGCTCTTGACGGCGCGGCCGCTGAAGGTCACGAAATAGGGCTGCGGGTCGTAGCCGCGGCGTTTGCGGAATTCCTCCCGGAACTTCGGCGTCCAGTTCTGCGCCCCCATCTCCCAACTGTCGAGGTGAACCGCGGTCCATCCGTGTTGCTTGGCCCGCGGCCCCAGTTTCGCGAGCAGCTTGCCGCAGTAGTTGGCAAAATGCTCATCCAGCGCAGCCGCATCAAACTTGTCGTGCTCCAAGCCCGTGCCAGCCGCAGGCGCAGGCCGCGTGTTGGCACCGGTCGAACGGCGACCCATGCGCATGATGGTCCATTCCCCGGCCGGCACGTCCCAGGCCAGCTTGCCATCCGCCCGCACGCGGCTTGTTAGATCGATCAGTTTGACCGGATCGATCACGTTCGACTTATCCGGTTCCGGGAAGCTCGCCGGCGCGGGCAGGTATGCCTTGACGCCGGGCATGGACGAGAACGGGTTGCGCCCGTAGAGCGCCTTTTCGTCAATCTCGCCGATGACCGGGTTGCATTTGGGAAACGCGTAAACCACCACATCCTGGTAGAAAGGATTGGCCATGTTGTGCCAGGCGTCAATGCGCTGCGCAGGCATGGGCAGGACGCCATCGAACTTGGCGGGGCCTTTCGTGTCCACGGTGCTGAACACCAAATGCTGCATCGATTGCTCCGGCTTGACCCAGGGTCCGCCGCTGCCGCACCACCCCGGTCCCGCGCCCAAGGTGATGTCCATCCCCAAGCGCTCGGCATGATGCATGGTTCTGGTTACCAGATTCTGCCATTCCTCGCTCATGAACTTCACCGGCCCGCGCGGCACGCCCGCGTCCACTTCCAAAATGAGCGCGTTGCCGAGTCCGGCCTCCTTCATCGAATCGAGATCCTTGAGCATCTCCGGGCCGTTGAAGTTGCCGTCCATGAAATACCAATACACCCCGGGCCGCGCCGCGTCAGGCGGCGTGACAAATTCCTTTGCGAGCGGCCCGGCAGGCGCGGCCGTAGCGCCAAGTACGAAACCCGGCAAAACAAAGGCAGAAATCCATAGAGTGTGTTTCATGATGCGATGTCTTTCATTTTCGATCTGTGGAACCGGTATAAGTGTAACTGCCCGAACCGACCTGAATGGGTGCCGTCCGACCCGGAATCCAGATGTTTGCGGTGGAGTTGGCCGGAATCGTCACGTTGAGCGTAACCGAACGATCCGCGTTGCGTTTCCAAGCGGATGATACCGGGCCCATGGGAGTACTCATGGATGCTGAAACGCTTGACAATTTTGCGGGAACATACGGCCTGATGTTGATCTGCTTGTAACCGGGCGCGGCCGGCTGGATGCCGGCCAGATATTTGTAGAACCAATCGTCAATCGTGCCGAGAAACGCATGATTGCGGGATCTCAGACCGGCTCCGGTGATCCATTGTTCCCAGCAGGTGGTGGCTCCGTTTGCGATCCAGTTGCCCCAACTCGGGAAGGTCGTCTGGGTCGCGATCTCGCAGGCGACGTCGATCTTTCCGTTCACCGTCAATGCCGGCAGCAACGCGGCCGTGCCGATGCTGCCCGTATTCAGATGATTGCCTTTGGCCTGAATGTCGGCGACCAGGTTGTTCACCACGGCACCCACCTGTTCGTTCGGCGTGATTCCAAGGAACAACGGCACCGCGTTCGAGGTCTGCCGGTAACCCGCGCTTGCCTTCACGGCATAGACACCGTTGGCCAAAAAGGCGGCGTTGAACGCATCCTTGATATGATTGGCGAGAGCCGAATAGGCCGCGGCGTCGGCGGTCTTTGCTGTTAGGCAGGCCATGTGTGCCAACAACACCACGTCCCGGTAATAATCCCCGCTAGCCGTGATATCCGGACCTTCCGGCGGCTGGACGAAATTCGGAGAAACCCAGTCGCCATAATAGGACAAACCCCGGATCAGATAACCTCTTGACCGGCTTGTCCAATAATCGACAAAGCGCTTCATCGCGTCATAATGCTGATCGATGACATTCAAATCGCCATATTCCTGATAAACACGCCATGCCACGACAAGGTAGGCGCTGGGCCATGACGGGTCCTGCGCGCCGCTGTTGATGCTCGGGGCGCAATCGCCAATGGCTCCGTCCGCGCCCTGATTGTCCGACAAATCGTTGAGCCATTTTGTCAGGAACCGCTGCATGTCGAAATTATCCACGCCCTGCGCGGTGAAGAGCGAGGCATCTCCCGTCCATGCCCGCTTCTCAAACATAGGACAATCCGTGGGTACACTATGCACATTGTTGAGAACGGTCCGCCGGCAGATGTCATGAATCGAATTGATGAGCGGATCCGAGCTTGTGAACGTTCCTGTCGTCGCCAAATCGGAATGGACGACTCTGGCCACGACCGAGCTGGTGGTCGGCGTGCCGGGAAATCCCTCGACCTGGATATACTGGAATCCCGCGTAACTGAACCGCGGCTCCCAGACTTCGCTGCCCTTGCCCGAGAGAATATATTGGTATTTCTGGATTTCGCCGGGTGTCAAACCGGGATCGCCCTGGTTGTTGACGGTGCCATCGGCATGGAGCGATTCGCCCAGGCGGAGCGTGACCGTTGTTCCGGCTTTGCCCGTCACACTCAATTTGAACCAACCCGCCGTCATGACCGGGAATTTGAAGACATATTTCCCGAGTTGGGGCTGCGTGATGCTGGTGGCGGTCAAAGTGTCAACCACCCGCATCGGCTCCGCCATCTGAGCCTTGACCAACACGGCCGGGGCGGTGGTGACAGCCGCCTTGGCCCAACCGGCGGTATCATATCCGGCGGCATTCCAGCTTGCCGGCGACTGCCGCGCATCATGGATTTCACCTTTGAAGAGCGAATCAAAGGTGGTCGGGCCGTCTTTGGCCAGCCAGTCCGCTCCGCTTACCACAATCTCATGCGTGTTGTCCGTGAAGGTGACATCCAGTTTGACCAATGCCCGCGGCTTGTGGGTCCACCACGGAGCCCCTCCGAACCACATCACGCCGGCCTGGTCGATGGCGTAGAAGCCACGCCCCAGGGTCACGCCAATGGCATTCGCTCCGGAGCGTATCTGGCTGGTCACATCATGGGTTGCATAGAGAACCCGTTTGTTATAGGCAGTGAATCCCGGGTCAAGAACCGCATCCCCTACCCGCCTGCCATTCAATGACGCTTCATAGTAGCCTGCGGCACTCACATACAAGCGGGCCCGTGCAACTTTTTTCGAGACGGTGAATTCCTTGCGCAGGAGGGGCGAGACGGTGCTGTTGCCGTTGATCCATTGCGCCCCGGACCAATCGTCTGGTGCCAGCAGGCCCATTTCCCAACATGCCGCGGGCGCCCAGGCGGAAACATTTCCCTGGTTGTCCCAGACCTTTACCGACCAGTAATACCGCTTCATGGAAACCAGGTCCGGCCCGTTGTAAACAATATCCAATGACTGCGCTGAGGAAATCTTGCCGCTGTCCCAGACATCACCCCGGCCGGATGCCGCGTCGCCGGACGAGAATGAAACAACCACCTGATAGGCGGTTTGCAGGACATTCGTGCCGGTGGTGGACAATTGCCATGAAAACACCGGTTCCCGTTTCGGGGCCTTGTCTCCCGCTTTCCCGGATTTGTAATAACCGGCTTTCACCACCCCGGGCGCGGGATCACCTCCGAAGGTGGCGAGATTGAAGGTGATGGAACCTGTCTTGCCATGCAGATATCGATAACTTCCGTTCGCGCCGAATGCCACGTCGCAGGTGCCGTCCAAGGTGTAGGAGGCATTCTCCGCCGCGCACCAAGTGTATCCATCGGGCGGCCCGTTTTGGGTGATGTCAATCCCCAGCGGATCAACCTCATGCTGGGTTTTCAAATTCACGGTTTGCAGGGTTGCCGCCGCGATAACGGAAGGAGGAAACAGAACCATTGTCGCGGCAAACGAACTCAATAGGAACAACCTGGATGATTGGGCCTGAATATGGGTTTTCATATATGACCACCTGTGTTCATTTCACCGCACTCCTTGAAACGGTCTTCAGTTGCACCTTGCCGAGTGATGGTTTCCCATTGGTGGTAGAAGTGACCAGAGCCTCGAGCCGGTTGTTTCCGGGTTTGAGGTTGTCGGTGACGTCCAGCTCGAAGGGCGGCATCCAGAACGTATCATAGGACCGGCCGTTGAGCGTGACCTTGGCCATGACCTGAACCTGACCCAGGTCGAGAATCACCCGCTGGTTCTTGCCAAAACCGGCCGGCAGATCGAACGCGGTTTCCTGTGCGATCGTAAACCCTCCGGCCTCCGTGCGGATATCCTTCCACGGCCCGGCGATCGCGTGGATCTGTGCCGCCTGCTCGATCTTGACGCTTTTCTCAGAGGCATCGCTCATGGTAATCTGATAGACGCCCGGTGTTGCCGACTCCGCCGTCAGAATGCCCTTGTTGTCGAGAAAGATGGCCAGATCCGCGGGAGCGACGTCCTTCCCGCCGGAGCGGACTGTTAGAACCGACGGTTGTGACGGTTTATCCCGGAACACGACAAAGAACGAATCGGCGATGTCGTTCACATTGAGGCAAATCCTGGTGCCGTTTTTTTCCGTCTTGTAGCGTGCCATGGTGCGCACCTCGCCGGTGACCGGATTGAAGAGTTCCGGCACTTTGCCGGTGACCCGCAAGGTCGCCTCGAATTGTCCGGCCCTTTCGAAATTCGACAGGAAGAAGATCATGCCGTCGTCAAGTCGGCGTGCCTTCCAGCGGATGTTGCAGGTGGTGTCCGCGACAATCGGCGCGACGCCAGCCGCCTGCATGGTGGCAACGGAGACCGGCACGCCGTCCACGATTTTGCCGCCCGCTTTCTGGAGGTCATCGATTCGCTTCCGCACATGGGGCCGGATGTAGTCAAGCTTGGGCATGGCTAACAGCTTGTAGCGGGCAAGGATCTGCTGCGGATTTTTTTCGTCATAGACCACCCACTCGCCATTGACGACGTGCACGGTTTTCAGCAGCGCGTCGGAGTTCATGTAGTCATAGTCATAACCCGTCGGCACTGGATTGGCCGGGCCGGTCATCTGCGGGGCGAAATCGCCGATGTAGATGGCCGCGTCGGCCACCGGTTCGCCCTGCTGCAGCATGTAGTTGACGCGCTGCAGGTACTTCACCCAGTCGCGGGACTGTACGAACCAAGGTGTGTTGCGATGGAAGGCGGTGCCGAATCCGGGATTCTTGCCCGGCACGCCGTCCCTGGGTTGATGCGCATAAACGTGGAGGAGCGTCTGGTTGATGCCCTCGCAGAAAAGCTCATCGCCGCGCGCCTTGATGTTGTATGGGTGGTGGCCGAGATCCAGGCCGCTGGTGAAGGACTCGGCATAGACCTTGCGTTTGCCATAGATGTGAGCGCACGAACTGGCGGCCCGGCACTCGATGGTGCCCAGGGCGGGGTTATTGGTCCAGAACTCGCCGCCGATCTCGTCGGAATAGCTGCCGTAGTTAAGGAACTCGGCCGGGAAACCCCAGTGTCCGTAGTTCTCCAACCAGATGGTCATGTCGTGCTTGTGCGCGACGTCGCGCAACCCGCCCACATAGTTTTCGGCGATCATGTCGGCCACGGTCCGGCGCAGATCCCA
>JAPLSZ010000265.1:0-15122 GCA_026398385.1 Kiritimatiellota bacterium
GACGATCAGAACCCAGGGCCAAAAAGCGCCGGCCCAAGAACTACCATCTCCTCAATAAACCCCGACACCTCATGGTCGTTCCAGCCCACAGAAATCGAAGCTAAATAATGTCCCAACCCCACCTTATCTTAGTGCCATTCACTTCTGACCGCTTATTTCTTGTCCGTCAGCGCGACGACGCCGGGGAGTTGCTTGCCCTCGAGGAATTCGAGGCTCGCGCCACCGCCGGTGCTGATGTGGGTCATCTGGTCGGCCAGGCCGCTCTGGTTGACCGCGGCGACGCTGTCGCCGCCGCCGATGATGCTCAGGCACTTGGTCTCGGCGATCGCCTGGGCCAGGGCCATCGTCCCGCCGGCAAAGGGCTTCATCTCGAAGCAGCCCATCGGACCGTTCCAGACCACGGTCTTGGCCTTCCGGATCTCGTCGCAGAAGAGCTTGGTGCTCTGCGGCCCGATGTCGAGCGCCATCCAATCATCCTTGATGCCGGCTTCGCCGACGACTTCCGTCCGGGCCGCCGCGTCGAACTTGTCGGCGATGACGTGGTCCACCGGCAGCAGCAGTTCGACGCCCTTGGCGGCGGCCTTGGCCAGGATGTCCTTGGCGAGGTCGGCCTTGTCCTCCTCGACCAGGCTCTTGCCGGTCGGCAGGCCCTTGGCGCGGTAGAACGTATAGGCCATCGCGCCGCCGATGATCAGGGCGTTGACCTTGTCGAGCAGGTTGGTGATGACGTTGACCTTGTCGCTGACCTTGGCGCCGCCGAGGATGGCGACGAACGGCCGCTCGGGGTTGGACAGCGCGCGGCCGAGGTAGTCTATTTCTTTTTCCATCAGAAAGCCGGCGACGTTCTGCTTGTAGTACTTGCAGACCAGCGCGGTGGAGGCGTGCGCGCGGTGCGCGGAGCCGAAGGCGTCGTTGACGAAGATGGCGCCATCGCCGAGCGGAGCGAGCTTGGCGGCCAGTTCGGCCTGCTTTTTCTTCATCTCCGTCTTGGCGGCTTTCTTCTCCTCTTCGGTCGCGGTGTCGGCCACCTTGGCCTTGCCCTCGTCGGCATAGAAGCGGGTGTTCTCCACCACCATGACCTCGCCCGGCTTGAGGGCCTGGGCCATGGCCATGGTTTCGGCGCCGACACAGTCGGGGCCGAATTTGACCGGCCGGCCCAGTAGCTTCTGCAGGCGCTCGGCGGCGGGCTTGAGGCTGAAGGCGGCCTCGGAGCCTTTGCCCTTCGGGCGGCCGAGATGGCTCATCAGCACCAGCGCGCCGCCGTGGTCGAGGACATACTTGATGGTCGGCAACGCGGCGGCAATGCGTGTATCGTCGGCCACCTGCCCGTCCTTGATCGGCACGTTGAAGTCCACGCGGCTCAGGACGCGGCGGCCCTGCACATTCACATCGCGAATCGTCAGCTTGTTCATGGCATCTATCCTCCTGAAAAAATTGAACCACAAAGGTCACAGAGGCAAACGGAGGACACGGAGAAATTCCTCGGTGAACCTCCATCAACCTCTGTGGTTATGCTTTGCCGTTGTGCGACGCGGCCTTATTTCACCGTGTCCATGTGGACGATGAGGTCCACGAGCTTGTTGGAGTAGGCCCACTCGTTGTCGTACCACGACACGATCTTGGCGAAGGATGGGTTCAGCATGATGCGCGCCCGCGTCGAAGATCGAGGTGCGCTTGTCATGGTTGAAGTCCGACGAGACCACATCCTCCTCGGTGTAGCCGAGGATGCCCTTAAGCTCGCCCTGAGACGCGGCCTTCATCGCCGCCTTGATGGCCGCATAGGCGCTCTCGGCGTCGGCGCCCGGCGCCTTGTCCAGGCGGACGGTCAGGTCCACCACCGACACGTTCAGCGTGGGCACGCGGAACGACATGCCGGTCAGCTTGCCCTTGAGGGCCGGGATGACCTTGCCGACGGCCTTGGCGGCGCCGGTGGAGGACGGGATGATGTTGCCCGCCGCCGCGCGGCCGCCGCGGAAGTCCTTCTTGCCGCCCGGACCATCCACGGTCTTCTGCGTGGCGGTGGTTGCATGCACGGTGGTCATCAGACCCTCGGCGATGCCCCAGTGGTCGTTGAGCACTTTGGCCACGGGCGCCAGGCAGTTGGTCGTGCAGGAGGCGTTGGAGACGTAGGCTTCGCCCTGGTAACTCTTGTGGTTGACGCCCATCACAAACATGGGGGTGTCGTCCTTCGATGGGGCGGACATGACCACGCGCTTGGCGCCGGCCTTGATGTGCCCCTCGGCCTTGGCCTTCTCGAGGAAGAAGCCGGTGGACTCGCAGATGTATTCGGCGCCGACGTCGCCCCACTTGAGGTTCGCCGGATCCTTCTCGGCGGTCAGGCGGATTTTCCGGCCGTTGACCACCAGGCAGCCCTCGCCGGCTTCGACCGTGCCGCCGAACGCGCCGTGGACCGTGTCGAACTTCAGCATATAGGCAAGCTGCTTCGAGTCGAAGAGATCGTTGATGCCCACAACCTCGATCCTGGGATTCTCGACCGCCGCGCGGAACACCAAACGTCCGATGCGGCCAAATCCGTTAATGCCAACTTTGATTGTCATAGTTCCTTCATCCTTTTCTTTGGTTTGGTTAAACACTGCGTTCCGAAAACCTCGCTTCCCGCAGGGCCAGCGGTGCAAACCCTATGCCAAACCCCTCCGTCCGTCAATGGAAAACCCTGCTGATGAGCGACGAACATCCCAGCGCCACCAAGAATATCGCGCCCAGGCGCCAACATGTTCGAATCAATACCATTTCATCCTCAGGGCACGGGGAAGCGCGCGGTGAGGGCGACCACTGCGTCGCGCACCTGGGCGCGCACCTTCTCGTCGCCCGGCGCGCCGAGCACCTCGCGGATGAAAGCGGCGATCTGCTGCATCTCCGGTTCACGCAGGCCCCGCGTGGTCACCGCGGGCGTGCCGATGCGGATGCCGGAGGTGACAAACGGGCTCCTGGTGTCGAACGGAATCGCGTTTTTGTTGACGGTGATGTGCGCCTGATCCAGCGCCGTGGCGGCCTCCTTGCCGGTGATGCCGATCGAATTCAGATCCACCAGCATCAGATGATTGTCCGTGCCACCGGAGACAATCCGCAGGCCGCCGGCCGCGAGCGCCGCGGCCAGCGTCCGGGCATTGGCGACGATCTGCCGGGCGTAGTCCTGGAACGCCGGCTGGAGCGCCTCGTGGAAGCAGACCGCCTTGGCCGCAATGACGTGCTCCAGCGGGCCGCCTTGAATGCCGGGGAAAACCTGCCGGTCGATGTCCGCGGCGTACTTTTCACGACAGAGGATCAGCCCGCCGCGCGGCCCACGGAGGGTCTTGTGCGTGGTGGAGGTGACAAAATCGCAGTACGGCACCGGGTTGGGATGGCAACCGCCGGCGACCAGCCCGGCGAAGTGCGCCATGTCCACCATGAGCAGGGCGCCGACCTCGTCGGCGATAGCGCGCAGGCGCGGAAAATCGAAGATGCGCGCGTAGGCGCTGGCGCCGGCGAGCAGCAGCTTGGGCTTGTGCTGGCGCGCCAACTGCGCGATGACGTCGTAATCAAGCTGCTCGGTGGTCTGATCCACGCCATAGGACACGACCTGGAAAAACCGGCCGGAGAAATTGACCTTGTGCCCGTGCGTCAGGTGGCCGCCGTGGGCCAGGCTCATGGCCAGGATCGTGTCGCCGGGCTGGAGCATGGCGAAATAGACGGCCATGTTGGCCGAGCTGCCGCAATGCGGTTGCACGTTGGCATGCTCGGCGCCGAAGATCTTCCGGGCGCGATCAATGGCCAGTTGCTCGGCGACATCCACGAACTCGCAGCCGTTGTACCAGCGTTTGCCGGGATAGCCCTCGGCGTACTTGTTGGTCAGCACCGAGCCCTGGGCCGCGCGGACGGCAGCGCTGACGTAATTCTCGGAGGCGATCAGCTCCAGGTTCTCGCGCTGGCGGCGCGTTTCGCCGGCGATCGCGGCCGACAACTCCGGGTCCGTTAGCAGCAGCGCGGCGCCGGCGTCAATCTGGCCGACGCGCCGCTCGTGCCGGCCGCCCGCCTCGAAGGCGGTGGCCAGCCAGACGTCGAGGATGGCCTCCGCCTGCGCGGCGGCCACCACCGCGCTGCCCAGCACAAGCACGTTGGCGTTGTTATGCCGCCGCGCGGTCGCCGCCGCGCGCGGATCAACGCACAGCGCGGCGCGGACGCCCGGATACCGGTTGGCCGCAATGCTCATGCCGATGCCCGTGGTGCAGACCAGCAGGCCCTGGTCGGCCCGGCCGTCCGCCACCCGCTCGGCCACCGCCCGGCTGTAGTCCGGGTAATCGTCGCCCGCCTCCCGGTGGTGCGCGCCGAGGTCCTCGATCTCGAGGCCGCGCGCCAGCAGCTTCTTCTTCAGTGCTTTCTTCAGTTCATATCCGCCTTGATCGGCGCCCAGGGCCATCTTCATGATGTTGTATTCTCCCGCCCGCCTTGGCGCGGGCCTGTATTTTCCAGCATGACCAACAGGATCAGGTCGGAAATCCCGGATTCAATCTGGCCGCGCACATGGCGGTAAACCCCGATGGGGCTGCCGATCGGGTCCGGAATGTCCCCGGCGGGCGTCGCCAGGCCAAAGGCTTGCAGCAACCGCACGCGCGGGGCGAGGTCGGGAAACAGCCGGATCAGCTCGTCGCAATGCCCGGTTGTCATGCCGATTATCCATTGCGACTGTTCCGCCAGCGCGCGCGTCACCGGCTGGCTGCGGTGCGGACCAAGGTCCATCTGCAGTTCGGCGCAGACCTGCGCCGCCTCCAGGCTGGCCGGCAAGCCCCGGCTCGCCGCCAACCCGGCCGAGCGCACCGTCCAGCCGGAATCCGGCCCCAACCGCGCCCGCAGGATGTATTCCGCCATCGGGCTGCGGCAGATGTTGCCGGTGCAAACGAACAGGATCTGCCGGGAGCCGGACGTCGTGTCTGTAGCCGCGCTCTTCATAATCTCTTCCTGCGCGATGGCTCCTGCGCGCAACACCTCCACCCGCGCCCCGTCCACCTTCACCACCGTGCTGGGCACGCCGCCAGCCGCCGGGCCGGCGTCGAGCGCCAGCGTCACGACCGGCCCCAGCGCCGCCAGCGCCGCCGCCGCCGTGCGCGCGGGCGGCTCGCCGCTGCGGTTGGCGCTGGTCACAGCCAGCACCCCGCCCCAGCGCCGCAGCAGCGCCTGCATCACCGGATGATCCGGGATGCGATAACCCGTCCAGCCGGCGGGCGAATCCAGCACCAGGGTCAACGCGCCCGGCCAGTGCCGCGCCGCCAGCCGCCGCGCCGCCGGGCCCAACACCGCGCCCTGCCGGACCAGCTCCTCCAGGCCGGCCGCCAGCAGCGCGACCGGCTTGTCCTGCGACCGACCCTTGGCCGCGTACAGCCGCTCCATCGCCGCCGGGTTGCGGTCATCGGCGGCCAGGCCATAGACCGTTTCCGTAGGCACCACCACCAGACCGCCGCTGCGCAGCGCGGCGACCGCGCGGTCGAGCGCCGCCGCGTCGGGCTGCCGTGGGTCAACGCGCAGAATTTTTTTCGGTGACGAGGGCACGCTGGTTCAGGGTTTTCAGCCCGCGCAAGATGTCCACCGCGCGCTGCAGCGCGGCATCGCCGCGTACGCGTTCGCGCAGCAGGCGGTCGTCCCTTTCCGCGGGGAGCGTCTCACTCCGGCCACCCAGCGGCTCCGGCTCGTAGTCCGGGGCGGCGGCTTCCGCGCCGCCCAGCCGGATGTCCGGCACCACCCCCTCGCGGCCGTCATACCGCCGGCCGTCGCCGGTCACCAGCCGGCGGGTGGCCGCATAAATCCGATCGCCGGACGGCAGCGGCAGGAGCTCGCGAATGCGCGGATCGCCGCAGGTCGGCTGGCCGATCAGCATCGCGCAGCGCACGCTGCCGGCCAGGGTCGCGGCCAGCACCTCGCTGGCTTCGCTCGTTTCGCCGTCCACCAGCGCGATCACCGTCAGCTCCACCGGCTCCTGGGACCGCGCCTTGAACACATTCAGCTCCTTGCCGTTGGCGGCGGTGAATTTAAACAGCGTGGCGCCGGAGTCGGCCCACAGACCGGCCACGTCGGCGGCGTCGCGCAGGCTCATGCCGTTGGCCCCGCGCAGATCCAGCACCAGGCCGAAATAACCCGCCCGAGCCCATTCCTGCACCCGGGCGGCGATGTCCTTGGCCGAGCCTTCATACAGCCCGTTCAACCGCAGGTACGCGAGGCGGAACGGCCAGTTCTCCGCCGCCTCGATCGCCGCCGCCGGCATGGCCACGCGCGACAACTCCAACTCGCGCTCGACGCCGTCCAGGGCGCTTTTGACTTTCAGGCGCACCGGGGCGTTGGTGGCGCTGCGCAACGGGGCGGAGGCGCAGGCCACCTTCTGGCTCGCCAGCAAAACGCCATCCACCGCTTCGATCAGATCGCCGGGTTTGAAAAAGGAACTCTCCGCCGGCGAGCCTTTGACCAGCGCCGTGATCCGCCAGCCGTGGTTGCTAAAGGCCGCGCGCACGCCGGCGTCATAAAACACGCCCTGCTGCTCCTGCTGGCTGCGGGCCCAATCCTTTTCCGACAGCACCCGGCCGCGCGGATCGGCGGCCTTGACCACCGCCTCGATCGCCGCCCGCTGCGCTTTTTTGCCCTCCACCGTGAGGCCCTGTTTCCGCAACAGCGTCATGGTCTCCAGGATCGCCGGGCCCACCGTGTCCTCCACTGCCGCCGGCGCCGCCGGCGCCGGCGGCGGGACGACCGCGGCGGATTTGGCCGTCGCTTCTCCTCAGACGCGGGCGGCCCTTCGGCGCGCGCCCCCAGACACGCCGTGCTGATGAAAAGAAAACCGGCCAGGAACACGCGGCTCATGTTTTTTTCTCCAACTCCGCCTGAATCCGCCGCTGGCCTTCGGCCACCTTCTGGGCCAGCGTCGCCTTGTGCGCGGCCAGTTTTTGTCGCAGTTCCGGCCGCGCCAGAGCCAGGATCTGCACCGCCAGCAGCGCCGCGTTCACCGCGCCGGCCTTGCCCAGCGCGACGGTCGCCACCGGTGTGCCCGCCGGCATCTGCACCACGGAGAGCAGCGCATCCAGCCCGTCCAGCGCACCGCCCTTCATCGGCACCCCGATCACCGGCAGCGTCGTGTACGCCGCCAGCAGGCCGGCCAAGTGCGCCGCGCCGCCTGCCGCGGCGATGAGCACCTCCACCCCGCGCGACGCCGCCGTTTTCGCATATTCCGCCGCGGCCTCCGGCGTGCGGTGCGCCGAACAGACGCTGGTTTCGCACGGCACGCCGAAGCGTTTCAACATCGCCACCGTCTGTTGCACGGCCTCCCAGTCCGAGTCGCTGCCCATCAATACGCCCACCAGCGGTTTCTCATCCGTGTCTTTCATCTTATATCCTCCCGTTATCGCCAAACTTATGTGCTCTTCAGCGCCCGCCACGCAATGTCCCTGCGGTACTGCATCTTGTTAAACTTGATCCGGTCGGCCGCCGCGTAGGCGTTCCGCACGGCTGCGCCGAGGTCGGCGCCCAGCGCGGTGACGCCCAGCACGCGCCCGCCGGCGGTAACGGCCCGACCGTCCCGCAACGCCGTCCCGGCATGGAACACGAGCGCGTCCGGCGCCTGCGCCGCGGCCTCCAGACCGCTGATCGCGTCGCCTTGGGCATAAGGGCCCGGATAACCGCCCGCCGCCAGCACCACGCAGACGCACGGCGCGGGTTTCCACCGCACGAGGCGCTCATCCAAGGTTCCGTCAATGCACGCTTCCAGGGCCGGCAGCAGGTCGCCCTCCCAGCGCGGCAGGATGGCCTGGGTCTCCGGATCGCCGAAGCGGCAGTTGAATTCCAGGACCTTTGGCCCATCCGCCGTCAACATCAGGCCGGCATAGAGCAGGCCTTGGTAGGTGATGCCACGACGCTGGAGTTCGCGGAGCATGGGCTCGAACACCCGCGTCCGGATGAACGGCAGCAGGTCGGCGGTGACCACCGGTGCGGGGGAATAGGCGCCCATGCCGCCGGTGTTCGGGCCGGTGTCGCCGTCGCCGATGCGCTTGTGGTCCTGCGCCGCGGCCAGCAGCACCACGCGCTGCCCGTCGAGCAGCGCCAGGCTCGAGGCCTCCTCGCCGACCAGGCATTCCTCGACCAACACCCGGTTGCCGGCGTCGCCGAACGCGCGCCGCACCAACGCTTCGTCAATCGCCGCCTCGGCCGCGGCCACGGTCGCGGCCACGGTGACACCCTTCCCGGCGGCGAGGCCGTCGGCCTTGACGACGATCGGCGCGCCCTGTTGACGGACATACGCCTTGGCCGCCCCAGCCTCGGTGAACACCATCGCGCGCGCCGTGGGCACGCCGGCGGCGGCCATGACATCCTTGGAAAACTGCTTGCTGCCCTCGAGTTGCGCCGCGGCCCGGCAGGGACCGAAGACGCGCAGGCCTTCCGCCTGGAAGCGATCCGCAATGCCGGCGCATAGCGGCGCCTCCGGACCGACGACCGTGAGGTCGGGCCGGTTGGTTTTAGACCATTGCAGCAGGCCGTCGAGGTCTTCCGCCTTGATCGGCAGATTAGTGCCCAACGCCGCCGTACCGGCGTTGCCCGGCGCGCAAAACAGCTCCGGATGCCGGCTGTCGCGCGCCAGCTTCCACGCCAGCGCGTGTTCCCGTCCGCCGCCGCCAATTACGATGACCTTCATCCGATTCATAGGCACAGCCCGTCTTGTGAAGGGCGTTACTGTAAAGGACAGACCGCCGGCAGACAAGAACGGGTTGCAGCTTTGTTTGCTGGCGAGGGCATGGTCCGTTCGGCTAAGATGACGGCTAACGCCATGATGCTGGGCCTCAAGATTGACGTAGACACGTTCCGCGGCACGCGCGACGGCGTGGTGCCCATCCTGCGCGCGCTGGACACCGCCGGCGTGCGCGGCACGTTTTTCTTTTCCGTCGGACCGGACAACATGGGCCGGCACCTGTGGCGGCTGATCAAGCCGGCGTTCCTGAAAAAAATGCTCCGCTCCGGCGGGCCATCGCTTTACGGCTGGGACATTCTGCTGCGCGGCACGTTCTGGCCCGGCCCGCTGATCGGCCGGCAACTGGGCGAGGTCATGCGCCAGACCGCCGCCGCCGGCCACGAAGTCGGACTGCACGCCTGGGATCACCACGCCTGGCAAATGCGGATGGAGCGCGGTGGGCAACCCTTCCTGGAAGCTCAACTGCGCCAGGGCGGCGACGCCCTCGCGCAGATCCTGGGCCGCTGGCCCGACTGCTCCGCGGCCCCCGGCTGGAAGTGCAACGACGCGGCCCTGCTGGCCAAGGCGCAATTCCCCTTCCGCTACAACAGCGACGTGCGCGGCCATACCCTTTTTCGGCCCGTGGTCAACGGCCAGCCGCTGCCGCAGCCGCAGATCCCCACCACCCTGCCCACCTACGACGAGGTTGCCGGCCGCAACGGCGTCACCAACGCAACGTATAACGAAGGACTGCTGCGGCTGCTCCAGCCCGACGTGCTCAACGTGCTGACCATCCACGCCGAGGTCGAGGGCCTCGCCTGCCACGAGCTGTTCCGCCAGTTTCTCGCCGCCGCACAAGCGCGCGCCTGGCGGATGGCGCCGCTGCGCGAACTGCTGCCCGCCGACAGCTCCACTCTGCCGGCCGACCGCGTGGTCCCGCTGCGCCAGCCCGGCCGCGCAGGCTGGCTCGGCGCGCAGGCTTAAGCGCAGCGTAAGCTGGTGGATGAGTACCGGTCAGAGATCATGCCCTGCCAGCCCGGCAAGAGGGGAACGAGCCGCTGCGAGTGGTCGGGGCGGCGGGATTTGAACCCGCGACCTTCAGCGCCCAAGGCTGACGCGCTACCAGGCTGCGCTACACCCCGTTGAACATCACCAGTTGAAAGCGATAACCCGCGCGCAACGCCCTTGTGGCACGGGCATTTCGTTTCGCAACCCGCGAGGAAGCTACCGGTTCAAAACCGCCGCGTCAAGGAGCGACGCACCAGGGCAAAAGACGCAATGATCTCTGATTGACCCCCTTGGTAAGGTTTCTTAGGTGCGTTTGCCCTGCAGCGTTCGGCTTGATTGGATACCATTATGGTATTAAGTTGGTATCGCGATAAGCTTACGGGAGAAACCGCCATGGCTGCCTTGCTGATCAAGAGTGTTCCGCCGGAGATTCATCAACGCCTGCGACTGCAAGCCGAAAGGCATCATCGGTCCATGAATCGGGAAGTGCTGGCGATTCTGGAAGAACGCTTAGCGACGCCATCGGTTACGAACCTGCCGCCGCCGGTGAAGACGTTGCGGCCCATCAGCGGCGCAACGATTACCGGGATCATCCGCCGGATGCGGGACCAGATCCGATGATCGTCAGCGATACCAATCTGATCGTGTACTTGTATGTGGAGTCGGAATTTACGGCTCGGGCTTTGCGGGTGCATGCGCTGGACCCGGAGTGGGTGTTTCCGCCCGTAGCACGGTCGGAGGCGGCCAACGTCCTGTCCACACTCGTCCGCGAGCGATGGATATCCAATGAAAAGTCGCTCTCCGCTTTGGAGCAGATTGAACCGCGCATCAGCGCCGGTAGCCGGGATGTGCCGATGAAGACCGTGCTGCAATTGGCCCTGACACATGCCGTATCGGCGTACGATGCCCAATTCGTTGTGCTGGCCGAACTGCTGGGTGTGGCCCTGGTGACGGAAGACAGCCGGCTAAAGAAACGCTTTCCTGGCATGGCTATGTCCATGACAGCATTCATTGAAAACGCCGGCAGAACAAATGTCCGGGAATCCAGAGCCATCTACGGCACCCGTCGAAAGAGGTAACGCATGCTCCCTGAGCTAAACCCTGGGGATAGCCCGCATGAAGCCCAGCGACGCGCCTGAGCGCCAGCCCGGCGTGCTCCGGGAGTTTCTGAATCCGCTGCGGGTCGAGGAACGGCCGGACGGCCGGACTTGGCGGCTGCTGGAGGAACTGCGCTATCGGACACGGCGCGGCGAACTCGTCACCGTGCCCGCGGGCTTCGTCACCGACTTCGCCAGCATCCCACGCATCTTCTGGCCCCTCGTGCCGCCGCTGGGCCGCTACAACCGCGCCACGGTGCTGCACGACTGGCTCTATCGGCAAGCCCAGGCGCCCACGACCCCGGGCGGCTGGCGGAACATCGCGCGGGCGGAGGCGGACCGGTTGTTGCGGGCGGCGATGGGCGACTGCGGCGTGCCTTGGCTGACGCGCTGGCTGATCTACCTGGGTGTGCGCCTCGGCGGCTGGATCGTATGGCGCGCGCACCACGCCGCTCCGCGTTTCGCACTGCTGCGCCATGCTGGCCACGGGCCGACGCATTTCGACCTGCTGCTCGAACAGGACACGGCGCTGGCGACCTGGCAGTTCGACGCGTCGCCGACCGACTTCGCGCCCGGCCAGGAACTGCGCGGCGTCCGCCTGTCGGACCACCGGCGGCTGTATCTTGACTACGAAGGCCCGGTCAGCAACGGGCGCGGCCAGGTCACACGCCTGGACGGCGGCACCTGCGTGCTGCGCGAGCCGCGGCCGGATCACCTTGAACTCATGCTGCACGGCCGGTCGTGGCAAGGCCGGTTTCGCTTGGAACGCGACGCGGCAGGGGACGGCTGGTCGTTGACTGCCGTGGCGGACCTGTTCGGCTTTGAGGCTGGCACGTTGTTGGGCCAACTGCCCGGCGCGTTCATATTCCCGCCGTAATTCCGCCAGGATTCCTCCGGTCGCTATTTTCTGCTTGTCAGCCGCCGCCGCGGTCACTATCCTCCCACCCCCAACGGGGCGCGCTTAGCCGCATCCGCAATGGCCGGAAATGAGGAGCAGCGATGACAAGCAATGTAAAACTGCAGCAATGGGTGGACGAAGTCGCGGCGTTGTGCCAACCGGACCGGGTCCGGTGGTGCGATGGCTCACAGCGCGAAGCCGATGAACTGTGCGCGCTGATGGTGCAGAACGGTACCTTCACGCCCATCCCGGCGCGCCCGGGCAGCTTCTGGTGCCGCTCGAACCCCGGCGACGTGGCGCGCGTCGAAGACCGCACGTTCATCTGCTCCCGGAGCAAGGACGACGCCGGCCCGACGAATAACTGGTGCGATCCGGCGGAGATGAAGGCCAGGCTGCGCGACCTGTTCCAGGGCTCGATGAAGGGCCGCACGCTGTACGTCATCCCCTTCAGCATGGGCCCGATCGGCTCGCCCATCGCGCACATCGGCGTCGAGCTGACCGACTCGCCCTACGTCGTGGTCAACATGCGCATCATGACGCGCATGGGCCAACCCGTGCTCGACGCGCTGGGCGCCGGCGGCGCGTTCGTGCCCTGCCTGCACTCCGTCGGCGCGCCGCTGGCGCCCGGCCAGCCGGACGTCGCCTGGCCGTGCAACCCCGACCACAAGTATATCGTGCATTTCCCCGAGGAGCGGGCGATCTGGTCCTACGGCAGCGGCTACGGCGGCAATGCGCTGCTCGGCAAGAAGTGTTTCTCCCTGCGCATTGCCTCGAACATGGCGCGCGACGGCGGCTGGCTGGCCGAGCACATGCTCATCCTCGGCCTGACCAATCCGCAGGGCCGGAAGCTCTACCTCGCCGCCGCGTTCCCCAGCGCCTGCGGCAACACCAACCTCGCTATGCTCACGCCGACCATCCCTGGCTGGAAGGCGGAGTGCGTCGGCGACGACATCGCGTGGATGAAATTCGGCGCCGACGGCCGTCTTTATGCGATCAATCCCGAGGCCGGTTTCTTCGGCGTCGCGCCCGGCACCTCGCTGCATTCCAATCCCAGCGCCATGCACACGGTGACCCGGAACAGCATCTTCACCAACGTCGCGTTCGATACCGCGCAGGGCGACGTCTGGTGGGAAGACATGACCTCGCCGCCGCCGGCGAAGCTGACCAGTTGGCTCGGCGAGGAATGGACGCCCGGCGGCGGCAAGAAGGCCGCGCACCCGAACGCCCGCTACACCGCGCCCGCCGCGCAGTGCCCGGTGATTGACCCACACTGGCAGGACCCGCAGGGTGTGCCGATCGCCGCGATCCTGTTCGGCGGCCGGCGGCCGACCACCGTCCCGCTGGTCTTCGAGGCGCTGAACTGGCGGCACGGCACGTTCCTTGGCGCGCAGCAGTCGTCGGAGACCACCGCGGCGCAGGCTGGCGCGGTCGGCGTGGCGCGGCGCGACCCGATGGCCATGCTGCCCTTCTGCGGCTACCACATGGGCGACTATTTCGCCCACTGGCTCAAGCTCGGCGCGACGCCCGGCGCCCAGTTGCCGAAAATTTTCTACGTGAACTGGTTCAGGAAATCGGCCGACGGCCGCTGGCTCTGGCCGGGTTTCGGCGAGAACGCCCGCGTGCTCAAATGGATCTTCGAACGCTGCGCCGGCGCCGGCCAGGCCGTGCCGACCCCCATCGGCTGGCTGCCCACGCCGGGCGCGCTCGATGTCAGCGGCCTGAAGATTTCGAGCGCCGATGTCGAGGAACTGCTGCGCGTGGACAAGGACAAATGGCTGGCCGAAATCCCCGCCATGCGCGAGCACTTCGCCAAGTTCGGCGCCCGCCTGCCCCCGGGCCTGGCCGAGGAACTCGACGCGCTGGAGCAGCGGCTGAAGGCCTGAGGGCGAAGACTAAAGGCTTAAGACCTGAGGCTTAAGGTTTGAGGCTGAAGCGGCCGAACGCCCGGCGTCATGATGCGAGGCCCGCAGGGCCGAAGCTATCATGCGCGCCGATGTTGGGCTTCCTCATCCATCAATTATGATCCACACCCAGAGCGCGCCAAGCACAGCGAACAGGCACGGTACGAGAGATCTGATGGGAGAGGAGATCAGAGGGAGCGACGGCAACAGAATGAAGCAACCAATAATCAGACCATCCAAGAACCGCCGCGCTTTGCGTGGACTCAATGGGACCTGCGCCGGATTCTCGGGTGGACTTGCATCTCTCTGCTTTGCCCTGCGCTTCGCTGCGACGTATAACAGCCTGCCTGCAGCAGCAAAGAGCGTTATCACAGCGGCGGCATTCGCCGCGTCTTGAAGAACCGCGCTGAATTGAATGTTCATAGTCCTCCATCAGCCCAACGTCAGCGGTGAACCTCGGTGACCCGCCGTGGGTCACCGTAGCGTTCCACCGCCTTGTTCGATCTTCATCTTCTCTTGGACGTACTTGACTATGTCTTTCTCAATCGCGTCATACTCGGATCGGTGGATCTTCTTTCCCTCGAAGTCGATTTTCACGTCTTGCAGGAATTTCTCAAAATCACTGTTCTGTTCGCAAAGTTTGTTGATTGTTTCCCAGTAGAGTGACTCTCTGATCCTTGCCGGATAGAGAATGCGTGAGGCGTCGATATCAGCGGGGTCGAGTTGGATGATGCCAATCCCGAACGAGGATGCGAGTCGTTCCAGTTCCGCAAGAAACTCGTCGTCTTGGAGGATGTCTACGGCAACAAGATATCCCTCATGTGCCCATGATGAATTTGAGACGGCCTGGAAGTAGGCTTCTCTGTAGTTTCCTTTTGACAGACCCTTCTTGATCTCAAACGAGAACAGTCGGAGTGAATTATTGTCCGACAGGCGATTGAACTCGATTACGTTCGGGCGCCAATCGTCCAAGGGGAGATAAAAGCCTACCACATCCGGATGAATCCACTCGTTGTATCCGCTCTTCGTGGATTTCTCGTGCATTATGGTTTTCGTCAAGATGGCTCGACCACGGTTGAAGGCAGGATTCGCGTACGCGAAGTGTGTAAGGAGTGGATGCAGGTCGCGCTCGTGGTATTGCGTCTTCTTTTCGGTCTTTTTTCCTTCTTCCTTCTCCAGTTTGCTAATGGCGTCCGCCGGAAGTTCGGATGCTCTTTCCTTGAGGAAGAATCGCGTGGGTCTAGATCCCACCTTGATAAACTTACCACCCTCGTTGTCGCGGACTTCGACATAGAGCCGTGCGCCAAGACTCTGCCACGGTGTCTTTCCGGTCGTCCCCAACTTGGCGGTGAGGCCCTTGTCGTGGCCCACTTTCCAGATTTCCTGATAGATCATGGGTTGTGTCGCCGCCTTCAGGACATCGTATGCCAGGTCAAGGAACGAGTAACTCATTTCATTTTCTCCTTATTGTCTTCTCTTGAGATCGAATTTTCCGGCGCACCGGCGCGAGGCCCGCCGCG
>JAPLSZ010000265.1:15142-20435 GCA_026398385.1 Kiritimatiellota bacterium
GGCGCGAGGCCCGCCGCGGGACTCGCGTACGTGTGCCGTCGCTTGTTGGATTCATTTCTTGTCTCAGACCGATCTATCCTGCCGCACATCGCCTTGGTGCTTTGATGGCGCCTGAAGTTCTATAATGAACGTCGTTTCTACTGGGCAGCCATACGTCCTCGTCGGACGGCATCAACCCACTCTTGGCCGGCCGCAGCCGGACTTTTGCCCGGCGCGGCGAGGAATGATCTCTTTTCGGTATACAGCCAGACGATCTTGTCGGCCCGCTTCAAAGCATTGGCAACGGTGGTCTGCATGACCGCCGCATTCATGGGCTGGCTCCCAAACGGCACGTCATAGACTCCGAAGGCAATGCTGCTCTTGGCCGGCCAGTTGGTGCGGAGTGACGGAGGGATGAAGGTGCAGTTTACAGGCTCCGAGGCGATCGTGACTTTTCGCCAATCGTAACACGCCCGGAAATCCATGACGGAACGCCGATCATACAGTTCTCCGCCGTCCACGCTGACCGCAGGGGTGCTGATGGTTGCTTCCAGAAACCCGGCAAAAAAAGGACCCGCCAGTTCATTGTGCGAAGAGACGTCGTTGAGGTTCTTCCAATGGATGCCGGGCACCGAGACGTAAGGGCCATGCGCGGTGATCACCACAATGTCGGGGAATTGGGCAATCATCGCCTGCATCAGTTGCTTGCCACGCAACCGGGCCTGCGCTTCATACTCGGAAAGAGACTTGTTTTTGTAGGTGCAGTTGTCGGGATAATTCCACAAAGGATGTTTGTCATAGCATTCGTTGTCAAAGAAGACTCCTGCGAAACCAGAGTCCTTTGCGGCGCGTGCCAGATTGGCGAAATTCGTAATGCACACCGACCAATCGTCGAAAACATCCTCCGGTTTGGACAAAAGAACCTGCGCATAATATTGCTTGAGATTGGTGAAGAAGACGCCGCGCATGGGAGCCATGACCTCCATGATCGTGTCATAACTCACCGGTCTGTTCTTATAGCTCATGACGGTCCCCGTGACGTTGGTGTATGGGGGAGGAGTTCTTAAATAGACCACCAGGCCGTCAAAAGGGAGCGTATCGAGGTATTGCCTGTTGTCCGCGATAAAAGCCGGCGACGGCAAGAGTCCGCAGCCGCCGACATCGAAGGAACCAAAATAAATGAGAGCTTTTGTTCCGACTTGGTGAAAGCAATCCGGGCTTTCGCTGAGCCACTTGGTGAGCGCAACCCGAAGATAATCAAGATTCCTGCGGCACTTATTCCCACAAGCACGATTACGGTTATGAACGCGATATTCATTCTCTTCTTCCGTCAGCCAACGTTCACCTTCACTTTCGGCGCGGTACGCGACGTAAAGTGCGAGGTGGTGTTGGGGTCTTCCCCTTTGATTTGCGCTCCCAAAAGATCGCGTTCAACTTTTCTTCAGGAGGGATGATCTTATTCTTCTGCTCCATTGGGAGTTTCCGTATCGAGATGTCGTACCACACCTCGTCTGGCAGGCACTCAATTCCGATCTCCAGAAGGTCAATGATGCCGACAAACTCGAAATGAATCTCATTCCCCGCCTCTGCCGTCGCAGAGAACTCAGCCTTGCGACCATGCGACTTCGCTTTGTGGAGAGCTGACTGTGCGTTCCGCGCCGACAGAACAATGAGGCGTTCTTCACAAGTTTCATTCCATCTTCTGACCCCAACGTCATCATTGAACATCGAGGTGACCGCCGCGGGCACCGAGTATGTTCAAATGATTCGTTGGGGCCTTATCTATCATTTTGCTTGTCATTGGACCACCGTATTCGCGTCTCTGTAGCTTGATGAGCATTATGCCGCATCTATCTACGGAGCTCTAGCCGCCTTTCATGCTACCTGACCCCTATCGGGTGTCAATCTTTGGCCAGAAGTAGCAATAACCTTCCGGATATCCGCTGAGGAACAGCAGCACGAACAGTCCGACGACAATCCCGCCTGCGATTCCGACTGTTTTCATTATCTTCATCCGTCAATCCAACGTCAGCCTTCTCGGGCGGCGCGGTAGCGACGTACCGAGCAAGGCTTTGTTCGCCGTCCGTCTGTCTTCATTTTCGGGTCGCGTTCTCAAAGGATTTTCGCACAAATGCTTCTGCATCCCGAAGACGATCCAGACTGTTGACGGCAAGTTCAACGTCACCGACGCCCCAGTGTCCGATCCTGGAAACGTCTCTGGCAAAGTTCGCTGACGGGTCCAGTTCCTTCGGGTCTGTCTTGACCCAGACACGAAGCCCGCCTTGCTGAAGGTGGGCGCAGCAGAAGATCGATTTGTCGAGAGTCCAGTTCACTGTTTTCGACTTGTAAGATCGGGTGATGCGGCCGGGGGCCAACTCCTGACAGAAGCGGTCAAGACCACGATACAGTTCAAGAACCTCGTTCGGTCTGCCGTCGGTGTGGTGACTCTCTGCGTACTCCGCTTCTTGGCCTTCGGATCGAACAGCCGTCGCCTTCCTCTGCAAAATCACGGGTGCCTGTGACATTGGCGCAGGGGACTTTCCGGGGTCCCATATGCGGCCAAGGGCCTGTTCGATTTGTGATGGTGTGACCGAAGAATCGGCCATCGTCTTGCGAATCAGGCGGATGAACGAGGCAGGCGCCTCGGCGAAAAGGCGGTCGAGAACCTTTCGCACCTTTCCGGTCGTGAAAATCTCCGTCCCGAGTTGGTCGAGGAGGCCCCTTGCCATGGATTCCCGAGATAGGCGACTGAATTGGCGTGCCAGTTCCTCAACCGGCAGGCCATTCGAGTCTTTCGGGTCGATACTCACCTCAAACAGGAGTTTGTCCGGCGCACTCGCCTTCTCGGATACCTTGTACACCTTGTATCTCACCCCGTTGGTCAACACGCACCATTCGATTCCATCGTTGGCGGCGTAGCCGACAACTTGGGTGATTGCTTTCACGTCATCGAGGGGATCGCCGAGTTGTTTTGCTTCCCAGTGAAGAACAACCTTTCGGTTGACTTTCATCGCATAGTCCACGGACTTGTTGTCTACCGTGGGGTGTTCAAGTTCGACCTCATCCGGGTCCCTCACGTCCCATCCCAGGGCAGCAAGCAATGGGTCAATGAAGATCGTCCGCGTAGGGTACTCCTTGAGGCCCTCCTTGCGGTGACGCTCCAGTTGAATCCGGAGATTCTCAATGCACTTCACGATGTCCTTCATTTCTATCTCCTGTTGTTTCTTCTCGTCCGGCGAACGTCGCGCCTCAACCTCGCCGGTGGAGCGCAGCGGAACCGGCGTAGCGTTGGAGGCGCTTGTTCGCGATGTCTTTCTCCGTTGCTGGCACCCAATGTCCCCAGATGTCCTGTTTCAGATAGAGGTGTGCGGTGTTGTCTTCCTGAACCTCAAACCAGAGCCATCCCTTCCGCTGGATGTATCGCTTTCCGCACCTGCAACGGTCGGTCCACATGAAACCGTGGTCCCTCTCCGCCGTGAACTCCCCCGTCAATCCGCACCGGCATGGGGGACGGTGGCCATTGATCCTGTCGTTCAACCACGTGAGCACACCAATGACCGTGAAACTGACAACTGCCCCAACGACGGCCGACAGGATGCCTGCTGTTCGAGTGTGAAACCCAATCGCTAGGGCAATCTTCATGCCCGCGACTGCGCCACCGCCGACCCAGAACATGAACCAGAGTAATTCAATCAGTGTCATCTATTGTCTTCCGCGAACGTTCACCTTCACTTTCGGCGCGTTAGCGACGTAAAGTGGGAGGTGTGGTTGTGTCTCCTACCTGTTCATTTCAATTCGTCTGGCATGATCCTGCCAGTGGATTGCATTCAGTTGTTTCATGTTTCCATCAGACATGAAGACCGTGTCTTCTCGTCCAAACCAAACCATCACCAAGGCTTCGGCAGTATCTTCGGCAAGGAGAAATGCCATGCGTTCGACCTTGGGGAAAGCGAGAGTCCCAGATGGTTGAGGAATCAATTCGGGATCCAGAACACAGTATGGCACTTTGCCAAACTGTCTCGGGACGCGGGTCTCCAGTCTCTGCAGGCCCACGTGATTACCGCCGTCTTCTGGTTTGAATGGTATGCCGGCTATGTGGGCAAATGTGAGAGATGAGACCACGGTTCTGCATTGAAGTGGAGGTGCCCCATCAATTTGAATCTCTCGTAAGGTCATATTCACATTCTTGGACACAACGTCAGCGCGCACCCTCCGAAGGCCCCGTCCGCGGGGCCGAAGGTAGCGGTGCCGCGCCTTGTTCGGCATTGTTCGTGATAGGGGTCACCGTCAAAGCATAGGTACTAATGCCATCTCGCCAAGTAATCTGATTTGTCGCCGTCTTCACGTCTTCGATGTAGGGCGAGGACTCCTGGAATATCCGGCGGGCTTTGTAGATGGTAATCGGGGTGAGGCCCGGCTTCGTCTTGACCGTGAGCATCGATGTCTCCGTCATGAGGAAAGGCATGCCTATCGACTCAAACGCATAGCTGAGGGCAACTTCACCATCAAGAAACGGGAAGGAATCGGCCTTGAGCAACTGGTAGTGGTACCCCGTCTTCGCATGTTGAGCGAACTTGCCGACATAGATCCCGAGCGCGAAGACGAGGACGAACAGCAGGCCGATGATGATCTTCCTTTTCATCTTCTTTGCCGAACGCCTGCGCTCAGAGTCGAGATGAACCGCTGCGGTTCATCGAGTACCCTGCTGCGCGTGGTTCGGTCTAATTCTTTCTGCATTCTTAATGATCAATTCCGGAAGAATGACAGTGCACGCAAGCAAGATCAAGCCTGAGACAATGGCAGTCAACTTCTGCATTCCGGAAACTCTTGACCATATGTGCGCGATTGACCAGATGATGAATGGAAGTAGGACTACGATGCAGAAGGCATGAAATGCCATCATATACATCCCTTCCTCTAACCAACCTTCTTTTCCTGGCGGCCAAACATGAACCATCTTCCAGATATAGATGGTAGCTCCAAATATGGCAATTGCCAAGGGAACAAGAATTGCTTTGCCGATACTCTTCATTTCATTTTGCAGACCGAACGTCAGCGCTCACCAGACGGCGCGACAGCGGCGGCTGGTGCAGCGCCTTGTTCTGCGGGTTTCATTCGCTGCTCCATACTGCACCGCGCCTCTCTTTCTCGGGTTGCCGTCCCTTCGCGGTAATAAAGGTTTCCGAACACGGTCGCAAGCATGAATAGGTCGAGGATGATAGCGCCAAGCAATCCAACAATCGCTCCTGGCAAACATTCGGGATTCCGCAACTCGATGTGTTTTGGGCGTGTCACGATGGCCGTCAGTACAAGG
>JAPLSZ010000023.1 GCA_026398385.1 Kiritimatiellota bacterium
ATCGGATGGCGAGGGAGGCTGGATCCTGTACAGGTATTACCTGCAGCCGGCCACTGGCACTATGGCGCCGTTTGGGCCGTGCCAGGTGACCTTCCCCGAATCGACCGATACGATGATGTTTACGTTCGCCAATGGAGCCACCATCACGGCGTTGGCCACGGCCCAGCCATCCGCGAGCGGGCCCCAGTTGATCGTCAACGGGACGATCACCGGCGGCACCGGCATCTTCGATGGCGCCAGTGGGTCCTTTTTGGCGACGATTACGCAAGACGTCGCACACCGTACTGAAACCTCCATCCCCACTACGTTCACGGGCTCGGGGACCGTCACCGCGCCGAAAGCCCCTGGCGGCCTCAGCGTGCTGCCGTCCGCGCTGCGGCTCGACGTCGCCGAGGGATCCACTTCGACGGCGTCGGAGACCCTGGTCCTCGACAACCAGGGCTTGACGGCCGAGGACTATCAGGTTTCCGCGACCACCGCGTCCGGCGGCAATTGGCTGAGCGTCTCTCACACCAGCGGCACGGTGGCGGTGGCGGCTACGTCCGCCATTACGGTGACGGCCAATCCCGCGGCAAGCAGTACGGCCTTGAAGTCGGGCATCTACGAAGGACTAGTGACCGTGAGTTGGGCGAAGGTCTCGGTTTCGACCAAAGTGCGTCTCATCGTCGGCGGACTGGGCGCCAATCTCGAGCTTTCGGAAACCGGGCTGACGTTTCAGGCCGATGTGGGCGCATCGTCCACATACGGGCGGCACATCCAGGTGCGGAACGACGGCGTAGGCTCGCTGACCGGGCTTACGGCGAAGACTTCCGTCACCGGCTCCGGAACCAACTGGTTGCAGGCCGTCATCACGCCCGTTTCCGGCAACCCGCAGGCCAGCACCGTCGCGGTCAGCGTGAGCCCGTTGCCGGCCAACGCGGGAATCTACCATGGCCGGATCGATTTTGCGCTTCCGGGCGCGGCCAACTCTCCGCAAAGCGTGACGGTGGCGCTCAAGATTCTGGCGGGCCCGCTGCCCGATGTCTCGCCCGGCGGGCTGGTCTTCTACGCATCGCCCAGCGTTTCGGTGGCGCTGCCGCTACAGACGGTGAAGCTGACTAACCTCGGAACGCACTCGCTGAGCTATAAGGTCACGGGCGGTTCGGGTTCCCCCAAGAACGGCGCTCCGCTGGACTGGCTGACGTTCTCAACCACGGCGAACACCATCTTGCCCGGCAGCAGCGCTACCTTGACGGTGCAGGTGGCTACGGCTTGTTTCAGCACGGCCAATCTGTGCGGGTTGAGCTGGGTTCTAAACGGCGGCATCTACGTCGAGTTTAAGGAAATCGGCTACACGGCCGCGATTCCGGTCCAGCTTTTCGTCGACAACGTTAGGGCGACCCTCGGCTTATTCGGGAAGGCACTTGGCGCGAGTCCGCAAGCCGACGCCAGTTGCGTGCCATCGAAACTGAATGGCGTATTCACGTCCCTTCTATCCGGGTTCCAGGCGACCGTCGGGCTGCCGGTGCCGATCGAGGTGAACCTGGGGGATTCCTGCGGCCAGGCCATGGACAGCGGCGCGGTGGTGGCCACGTTCTCATCGGGCGATCCGGCAGTGACGCTGACTCCGCTCGGCGGCGGGCAATGGACCGGGACATGGACGCCGCAGACGGCGGCTACGCAGGCAACCGTCACCGTGCACGCGGCGAAGTCGGACACGGGGGCGGGGATGTTGTCGCTTTCCGGCGTGGTGGCGGCCAGTACGGCGACGCCCATCGCGTATTCGAACGGCATTGTGAACGCGGCCAGCGGAGCGTCCACTATCGCGCCGGGTGCATTCATCGCGATCTACGGAGCGAACTTCGGCGCCACCACCAGCGTGGCTTCCGCGTATCCGTTCCCGGCGCTGCTGGGCGGGACGCAAGTCCTGCTGGGCGGGCGGCCGCTGCCGCTGTATTTCACCAGCACCGGGCAGATCGACGCGATCTGATCGTGCAAAACGGGGCGGCTTATTCGCAGCCGCAGCCAGTGGCCGTGGGCGCCGCGCAGCCGGGAGTGTTCACGCAGAATCAGAGCGGCAGCGGACCGGGTGCCATTCTGGGGCAGAAGCCGGTCGCCGGAAGTGTTGCCGCGCTGAACACGGCGGCGAATCCCGCCAGCGCGGGCGACTACCTGCTGATCTACTGCACGGGGTTGGGCGCGGTTACGCCGAGCATCGTGGCTGGCGCGGCGGCGTCCTATCCGCCGGCGTACTATACCGATAACAAGGTCACGGTGACCGTGGGCGGGATCGATGCGCCGGTTCAGTTCTCGGGACTGGCTCCGGGATTTGCAGGTCTGTATCAGGTGAATGTGATCGTGCCGTCCGGCGTCACCGAGGGGTCGAGCGTGCCGGTGGTGGTGACCGCGGCCGGCGCATCCGGCGCACCGGTGACGGTCGTGATCAAGTAGCGGTTGGCGCGCCGCAGCGCAACACTACCGCCGCACCGTCGCACGGCGCCCGCCCCGCCTCGCCGATGACCGCCATCGCGCGGCAAGCCGGCATTAACGACGGCAAAGGATTTCTCTTCGTCTCTCACACGGGGGAGATTTCCCCCAGCGGCTTTCTGGAAATCCCGGCGCGCGGCGCACGCCGACGCCTATCGCCATTCCGATCTGTTCCGCGCGCTGCGCGACGGCGGCCGGCTCGAAGGCAAGTGTGGCACAGGCAACTTCCTGCCTTCCGGCCCGAGCTGCGTCTACGAACCGGGCGAGGCCACTCTTGCCGCCCGGCGCTGAGCTACCATGGGCTCCATGCGGCTCCTGGTTATCTTGATTGCGTTCCTGTGCCCACTGTTGGCGGAAACTCCCGAATGGAATTGGATCTCGCCCACCGGCCCGAACATGGAGGTCAACGGCCTGGCGTGGTTCGCGGAAAACGGCGGCGAATGGTTCCGTCTGCCCGTTCGCTTGCGGGACACGCTGCCCAAGGCCGTCTGGAACCTGGGGCGATCGCCCAGCGGCGCGCGCGTTCGCTTCCGCACGGATTCCAACGCGCTCGCCGTCCGCCTGGATTACGACTCCGCGCCGGACATGGCCAACATGCACGCCTTCGGGCAAACGGGCGTGGATCTTTATCTGGACGGCGTCTATCGCGGCACGGCCACCGCGAAGAAGGATTCGAAGGCGGGCGTACCCGTCGAATACGTCTATTTCGACTTGGGCGCGAAGCCCCGGGTGGAACGCGTGGTGACGCTCTACCTGCCGCTATACAAGGCGGCCAAGCTGCTCTCGATCGGCGTGGACAAACCGGCGACTATCAAGCGCGCCCCGCCGTACGCGCTTCCGAAGCCGGTGGTCTTCTACGGTACTTCTATCACGCAGGGCGGTTGCGCCAGCCGCCCCGGCATGAGCTACCAGGCCATCCTCTCACGCATGCTGAATCTGGACTTCGTGAACCTGGGCTTCTCCGGCAACGGCAAGGGCGAACCCGAGGTGGCGCGCATGGTGGCCGAAATCGACGCCGCTTGCTTCGTTATGGATTTCGCGCAGAACAACAGGACCGTCGAATCCCTGCGCGAGGTCTACGAACCGTTTCTAAACACGCTCCGCGAGAAACACCCCACCACGCAGATCTTCGTGATTACACCCATTTCCACCGCCCGTGAAATGCTCGCGGACCGCTTGGGCCAACTCGAGCTGATGCGAGAGCACATCCGGCAGGTGGCCAGTAAACGCATCGCGGCGGGCGACAAGCGCATCGAAATTGTAGAAGGCACCGACCTGATCGGGCCGGACCGTTTGGACGGATTCGTCGACACCGTCCATCCCAACGATCTCGGCTTCCAGTGGATGGCCGAGGGGTTGGCTCATCGTTTGGGTAAGTTGCGCTAGCGCGCCAGTTCTTCGGGAAATTGAGATACACTGGTATTACCTCCCGAAAGCCAGTTCACAAACTCAGACTGGAGTTGGAAGTACCCGAACGAATTCCGTTCCTTATTGCCGGACTTTATGCACAAAGAGCACAAGAAAATTTTGGCAGCCATCGGCGACCTCTTCTTCACGGTCAAGATCCGCGACACGGCCAGGAAGATGGGGCTCGATGTGGAGTTCGTGAAATCCGGCAAGGACCTTCTGGAACAGGCCAAACTCAAGCCCATGCTCATCATTCTGGACTTGAGCTTCGAAGCGGTGCAGCCGTTGAAGGTCATCGGTAAGTTGAAGGGCTGCGCGGAAACCAAGCCGCTCAGTGTGATCGGTTACTTGTCGCACGTCGAAGGCGAATTGAAACAGCAAGCGCACGACACAGGTTGCGACATGGTCATGGCCCGCTCGGCCTTCTCGCAGAATCTCCCGCAAATCCTCAAGCGCCACGCCGGCATCCACTAGCAGGCGCGTGGTAGTAATAGTCCTTTTCAGGCCGCGGCGAAATTGTGCGGCTGAAAACGATCGCGGGCTGCCCGCGTCATTTGGTGCGACAAAGGTGGCCCGGGTCGCCCGACAACACGGAGAGCCGCTCCCAACTGCGCCAAGAGCCGTGAAAAGAGCCCGAACAACGGTGCGCAGAGCCCCTGCAGTAGCCGGGGTTTGCCCACTCCGAGCGTCTTGCGCAAGATCAGCGAGAGATTGAACGCGGCTCCGTGCCCCGAAGGTGAACTCGTCTCAGGCCGCCGGTTTCGTATAGGTGCGCGAAGGTCCGCTCAGTCAGTTCGCTGCGCAGTTTCTGGAGCCGCTTGCTGCGTGCCCCTCGCACCCGCCGCCGATTCGCATACACCCGTTTCCGCTCGACCCACTTGCCC
>JAPLSZ010000126.1:0-3203 GCA_026398385.1 Kiritimatiellota bacterium
GGCGGATGCGGCGCGCGCCGCCGGCGACGCGCGGCCGCTGCTGGGCGTGCCGCTGGGGATCAAGGACCTGCTCAATGTCGTCGGTCAGCCCTGCACCTGCGCTTCAAAAATTCTGCAGGGCTATGTGGCTCCATACGATGCCACGGTCATCGCCCGGCTGCGCGCGGCGGGCGTCGTTTTCCTCGGCCGGCTGAACATGGACGAATTCGCCATGGGCGGTTCTACGGAAAACTCGGCGTATCAGGTCACCCGCAACCCCTGGAATTTGGAACGTGTGCCGGGCGGCTCCAGCGGCGGCTCGGCGGCGGCGGTGGCGGCGGACGAGGCCCTCGCCGTGCTTGGTTCCGACACCGGCGGCTCGATCCGCCAGCCGGCGGCGTTCTGCGGCTGCGTGGGGCTCAAGCCGACCTACGGGCGCGTCTCGCGCTATGGCCTGCGGGTCGAAGGCGAGGATCCGATCGATCAATACGGCAAGACACGCGCGGCGGGCTTCGGCCAGGAGGTCAAGCGGCGGATCATTCTTGGCACCTATGTGCTCTCGAGCGGCTATCATGACGCCTACTATCTCCGCGCGCAAAAGGTGCGGACGCTGATCCGGCGCGATTTCGAGGCTTGCCCCGGGAATATTTTATCGAGGGTCTCGATGCCGAGGTTGAACGGGCGGTGCGCGCGGCGGTGGCGCAATGCCGCGCCCTGGGTGCGGAGATCGTCGAGATCAGCCTGCCGCATTCGCGCTATGCCGTCGCGGTCTATTACATCGTCGCCACGGCGGAGGCCTCGGCGAACCTGGCGCGGTTCGACGGCGTGCGCTACGGTCTGCGGGTGGACGGCGACGACCCGATTGACCAGTACGGCCGGGCGCGCGCGGCGGGCTTCGGGCAGGAGGTCAAACGGCGGATCATCCTCGGCACCTATGTGCTCTCGAGCGGCTATCACGACGCCTATTATTTGCGCGCGCAGAAGGTGCGGACGCTGATCCGCCGCGACTTCGACGCCGCGTTCCAGCAGTGCGACGCGATCCTCTCACCCGTCGCGCCCACCGCCGCCTACAAGTTCGGCGAGAAGCTCGCCGATCCGCTGCAGATGTATCTGGGCGACATGTTCACCATCCCGGTCAACCTGGCCGGCATTTGCGCGCTGAGCGTACCGTGCGGCTTCACGGGGGAAAAACTGCCGGTCGGCCTGCACATCGTCGGCCCGGCGCTGCGCGAGGACGTGATCCTGCGCGTCGGCCACGCCTATGAGCAGGCGACGGACTGGCACCGGCAGAAGCCGGCGCTAAAGGGAGATCAAGAAAAGGCATAAGCGGGGAAGAAAGAGTTTATCCACCCGGCTTCGTCAGACTACGCCGGGGCACGCAGATTTTCGCAGATTTCACAGATGAAGATGTTAACGCAAAGACGGGAAGGTAAGCAGAAGGCGCAAAGCGGAAGCAGAATGAACTACGAAGCGAACATCGGGCTGGAAGTGCACGTTCAGCTCAAGACGAAGTCGAAAATCTTTTGTGGCTGCCCCACGATTTTCGGTGCGCCGCCGAACACCCACGTCTGCCCGGTCTGCCTCGGCTATCCCGGCGCCATGCCGGCGATGAACGCCGCGGCCGTGCGCCTCACCGTGCTGTCCGGCCTGATGCTCGGCTGCCGGATCAATCCGTACAGCAAGATGGACCGGAAGAATTATTACTATCCGGATATGCCGAAAAATTATCAGATTTCGCAGTATGACCAGCCGCTCTGTCTCGGCGGCGGCCTGGAAATCACACGGCCCGATGGCAGCAAGAAAATGATCCGCCTCACCCGCATCCACATCGAGGAGGACGTGGGCAAGAACATGCACTTTGCCTCGTCCAGCGGCATTGATTTCAACCGCGCCGGCACGCCGCTGATGGAGATCGTCACGGAGCCCGACATGGCCAATGCCGACGAGGCCCTGGCGTTCCTCGAGGGGCTCAAGGAAATCCTCCGCTATGGCGGCATCAGCGCCTGCAACCTCGAAGAGGGCAACCTGCGCTGCGATGTGAACAGCTCCGTCCGCCCCGCCGGCCAGGCGGCGCTGGGCACGAAGACCGAACTGAAGAACATGAACACCTTCAAGGGCGTCCATGGCGCGCTGCTTCATGAGCTGGCGCGGCAGATCGCCGAGGTGCAACAGGGCCGCCGCATCCGGCAGGAGACGCGCCGCTGGGACGACGCCGCGGGGATCACGCTCGCCATGCGCAGCAAGGAGGAGGCGCACGACTACCGCTATTTCCCGGAACCCGACCTGCTGCCGATCGTGCTGTCCCAGGCGCAGATAGACGATTGGGCCAAGACACTGCCGGAATTGCCGGAACAACGCCGCGCACGGATGATTCGCGACTACGGCATTCCGGAATATGACGCCGGCGTGCTCGCCGCCGATCGGGCCGTGGCCGATTATTTCGAGGCGACCGCCAAGCACGGCAAGAGCGCCAAGGCCGCCTCCAACTGGATCATGACCACCGTGCTGGCGAAACTGGCCGGGCAACATCTGACCATCGGCGAAGTGCAAATCACGCCCGCGCAGCTTGCCGGGCTAATCAACCTCGTCGAAGCGAAGACCATCAACATGCCGACGGCAAAAGAAGTTTTCGAGCTGATGTTCGCGCAGGGCGGCGACGCGGCGGAGATCGTCAAAGCCCGCGGCCTGGCCCAGGTCAGCGATGCTGGCGCGATCGAGAAGCTGGTGGACGACGCCATCGCCGCCAACCCCAAAGTGGTGGCCGATTTCAAGGGCGGCAAGGAAGCCTCGCTCAAGTTCCTCGTCGGGCAGGTGATGAAGCTCAGCCAGGGCAAAGCCAACCCCGGCCTGGTCAACGACCTGCTCCGACGCAAGCTGGCTTGACCAAATACATGTTGAGGATGGGTTGTGAAAGATCCCATTGTTCAGGAAACGCTCAAGCAGCGCATGGAGCATACCCGCAAGTTTGGAGGCGATCTGAGGGCTTTTTGTGCCAATCTCCGTGCCCTTCAAGCTACATCCGGGCAAACGGTTGTTCGCTTGCAACCCCGCACACCGACATCAATCAAGCCTGTAGCACGACGGTGACGCGATGCTGCGGAAGTCGTCGCCGACTTCAAGGGCGGAAAGGAAGCCTCGCTCAAATTCCTCGTCGGGCAGGTGATGAAGCTCAGCCACGGCAAGCCAACCCCGGCCCGGCTTTTCGAAGTTGAGCCCCCGTCCGG